>NZ_JAFKIC010000165.1 GCF_017306585.1 Mesorhizobium sp.
GTCGGGCCCGCCGTGTCGCCGGGATTGCGGATGACGTCGTTGACGCGGCCGGGCGAGGGCGCCGCCAGCGTGCGCTTGGACAGCCGCCACTCGGCCTGCTCCAGCGCGGCCTGCGCCTGCTTGACCTGGTTGTCGGCGGCCTTGATCGTCTCGGGGCGCGCCGGCAGGCCGCCGACGGCGAGATTGGCCTCAGCCTGTCCGACCTGGGCATTTGCCGTCTCCAGCGTCGCCGAGGCGGTGTCGTAGTCGGCCTGCGTTCCGGTACCGCGCTTGAACAGGTCGGCGGCACGGTCGTATTTGCGCTTGGCGTCGTCGGCCTGCGCCTTGGCCATGTCGACCTGCGCTTTCAGGGCGGCGATTTCCTCCGGCCGCTTGCCGACCTGAAGGTCCGCCAGCTGCGCCTGCGCCTGGGCGAGGCTTGCCTGCGCCTGCGCCACCGCGATCCTGGCATCGGCGCTTTCCAGCGTCACCACCGTGGTGCCGGGCGTGACGCGATCGCCGCGCTTGACGGTGACCGTCTCGACCTGCGCCACCTCGATCGGCGCCAGCAGCACATAATCGCCCTCGACATAGCCGACGGCGAGGGGAGCGGCGGGGGCGCAGGCGCCAAAAAGCTGGGCGGCAAGCGGCAGGGAGCAGAGGAAACTCATGATTTCGATCCAATCCGGGGGTTTGACCCTGTCCGGGAGGCCAATATGGCGCTGAGATTGTCCGATGTGACCGCCACCACCTTGGCGGCCTCGGCGGTGCCGATGTCGTGCCAGCCCATGCGGCGCATCACCGCCTCGCGGCCGATGCGGAAATAGATGACCTGGCCAATCAGCGTGAACACGGTGAGCCGGGTGCGTTCGCTCTCGGCCGGCTCGCCGGTCGCCTGTTCCCAGATCATGCACAGCCGGCGATGCGTCGGCTCGAAGACGCCGGAATAGATGCGGTCGAGCGCGGCCGTCGGATGCGACAGCTCGCGCAGCACGAATTGCACGATCTCGCCGGCCTGCGGCTGCGCCACGATGAAGCCTACCATCCGCTCCAGCGCCGCGAAGAGCTGCGCGCGGGCCGTCTCCGCATCGCTTGCCGGCCCGGCCTGCCCGGCGCCGAGTGCCTGGTTGCCGCCCAGTGCCTGGCCGGCAACCGTCTGTATGGTCTCGACGATGTAGTCGGCCGCCGCAGCGCGCAGGCCTTCCTTGCCGCCGAAATGATAGGCGATCGAGCCGATATTGGCCTGCGCCTCGGCGGCGATCTCGCGCGTCGAGGTGCCGTCGAAACCCTGCCGTCCGAACAGCTTCAGCGCCGCCCGCACCAGCGCTGCACGCGTCAGATCCGCAGGCGACGGCTCGCGGCGGGGGCTTTTGGCATCAGGAGGGTTGATCATGCCAATGACTTTAATCAATCGATTGATTAAAGTCAACTTGTGTTCGCGACCGGCTTGCCTTCGCCCGCGGCAACCGCTTTAGTGCGCAGCCATGGGTAAGGAAGTCGAGCGTAAGTTCCTTGTTTCCAGCACCGCATGGCGGGATCTGGTCGAGGCGGATATCCGCATGATCCAGTTCTATCTCGCCACCGCGCCCGGGCGAACCGTCCGCATCCGCATCAGCGACGGCGCATCCGCCAGGCTGACGCTCAAATTCGGCAGCAGTGCGCGAGAGCGCGACGAGTTCGAATATCCGATCCCGCTGGACGAGGCCGTGGAGATGCTGGATTTCGCCATTGGCCGTGTCATCGAGAAGACACGTCACCATGTTAGGCATCGCGGCTATCTCTATGAAGTCGATGTCTTTGGCGGCGCGCTGGCGGGACTTGTGGTGGCCGAGCTCGAGACTCCGGATGATGTTCCGGACGAAATGCTGCCTGACTGGCTCGGCCGGGAAGTTACCGGCGAGCAGAAATTCTACAACGCGTCGCTCGCCCTCGGGGGGATTCCGGAGATCGCCGCATGAGCTTTCGCATCGATCCGCGCCTGCCGCTGACCGGCGAGGTCAGGCGCATCCTTGCCGAGGAAATCGGCAAGGCATTGCTGCATCTGGATGCCGCGCGGACCCGGCCGGACCAGGGGCTGCACAAATGCCGCAAGCGGCTGAAGAGCGCGCGCGCCTTGTTACGCCTGGTTCATTCCGGGGACGAAACATTCTGCGCTACCGAAAACCAGTGTTATCGCAATGTGGCGGCGCTGCTTGCCGGCCCGCGCGAAGCGACCGCGCTGATCGAGACCCTAGACCGGCTCGCAGCGGCTTTTCCCAAGGACAGCGCCGATGGCGGCCTCGATGCTGTGCGCGACCGGCTGATCGCGCGCCAGCATGACCTGCACGAAGGCGCCGGGCTCCAGGCCGCGATCGGCGCGGCGACCAGCGCCTGCGAAGACGGCATGAAGCGCATCGAAAGCCTGGCCTTGCCCGACCAGCCGGAGCAGGCGGCGGACGTGCTGGCCGACGGCGCCCGCGCCACCTTGCGGCGGGCCAGGAAAGCGCTCGACAAGGCCGGCTCGCGCGGCGAAGCCGACGACTTCCACGATCTGCGCAAGGCGGCCAAGACACATGGCATGCACCTGTCGCTGCTCGGCCGGCTCTGGCCGACGCCGATCAAGGCGCGGCGCAAGGCGGTCGACGCGCTGGGCGAGCGGCTCGGCGAGCTGCATGACGTGTTCGTCATGCGTGCACTACTCGAGGCCGACGACGAGCCGCTCGGGCCGCACGAGGATACGAAGCTTCTGGGCAAGCTGCTGAAGCGTTCGGAAAAGAGCCTGAGGAAAGCTTGTCTTGCCGAGGCCGCGGACCTGTTCGGCGACAGCCCGAAGCATCAGACCAAGAAGCTCGCCCGCAAGGCGCGCGACGATCTGGCCGGTCCCACCGGCGAAGCCGGCGCGCCCGTTTCCGGCTGATCAGGCAAGCCCGGCCTTGCGCACCGCGCCGGCATAGGACCGGCTGACCGGAAGCAGGACGTCGTTAGCCAGTTTCAGGAACAGTTTTCCGTCCTTGCGCCGATTGCCGGCGACCGCGTCGAGCGCCACCCAGTGCGATCGGTGGATCTGCACGCCCTTGACATCGCCGACCTCGCGCAGCGCATCGGCAAACCGCATCAGCACCAGCGCCGACCCCTTGTCGGTGTGCACGTCGACATAGTGATCCTGCATGGAGAGATAGCGCAGTTTTCCGCGCGCCGCGTGGGGCAGGCGATCGATCAGGGGCGGCCGCGCCGGCTCAGGTGGCGGTGACGGCTGTGCGGTGGGGACAGGCGGCAGAGCAGCGGTGGCCGGTTCGACCGGCTTCGCGGCCAAGCCTTGAGGGCTCCTGCCGATGGCGACCAGGAACGAGATGGCGACCGCGATCAGGCCGCAATTGACGAACAGCGCTCCGAGGGCGGCGGCCGACGGAAACGGACCGCCGAACAGCAGGTGATTGAACAGCACGACGATCGCCGTCACCGGCGCTCCGGCGACCATGCCGGCGACGACGCTGCGCAGCGGGCGGGAGCCCGTGGAGCCAAACACGACGGCGAGCGTCAGCCGCATCGTGAGATAACCGGCAGTGAAGGTAGCGAAGGCCAATGCCAGCCAGTAGGCGAAGCGGGGCAAGGCATCGAGCTGCTGCAATGTGCCGAAGGGCCCGGTGAGGCCGAGTATCGCCGATACCGCCAGCAGCGCGCCCCAGAAGCGTGGCGAGAGCAGCAAGGCCTGCATTTCGCGAAGCGTGGAATGCAACAGCGCGCCGTTCACGTAGCCATTCGTCCCTTGCCGAAGATGCATTTGAGGCGCCGCCGCCGGCTCCGCATGGTGTTTGCCAACCGCAGCGATACCGCGCTTGCGGAACGCCTTCAACCAAAGATGGAGCCACGCAATGTTTGTTCGCCCCCGCATCCAGACTATCCGCCCGGCCCTCGCAAGCAAAGCGATCCCGCTGCTGTTTGCCGCCGGCCTGTTGCCGTCGCTGGGTGGCACCGCGCAGGCAAAGGACGCTTTCGCCGAGACCGCGGCCCAGATGCCCGGCATGGGCGATATCCTTGCACACACCCCGCTATGGGTTTGGCCCTTGATCGCCTATGGCCTGTTCGTCGGCTGGAACCGCACCCGCGACCGCGTCGTCTCGCCTTGGCGCCTGCTGGTCCTGCCGGTGCTCATTACCGGTCTTGCCTTCCACAATCTCGTCGTCTCCGGCATTTCGGCGGCCGGATTGCTCGGTGTCGCCTGCGGGGCGGTCGCCGGCGCCTTTGCGGGCGCGGCCATGGCACGGCGCAGGCCGGCAAGGCTGCTGGAGGACGGAAGGCTGGCGCTGCAAGGCGACTGGCTGCCGCTGGCGCTGATCGTCGCCATCATCGTCTTCCGCTACGCCAGCGGGGTCGCACTGGGGGTCAATCCCGCTTTGGCGCAGACCCCGACCTTCGACCTGCCCAACGCAATCCTGTCGGGCTTCTTCGCGGCAACGATGATCGCCCGCACAATCGGCACCTTGCCCGTCAATTGGTATCGCCCGGCCTCGGCCCGATAGTCGCGCAAGTGCGGCCGTCGGCAAGATCGACGGCGAGCCGCGCATCAAAATTGCCGTTTGTTGCTTCGTTGGAAATACGGTAATCTCTGTCGCAAGCAAGTTGCTCCTGCGGATCCGCCCCGTCATCTGACGGCATTCCTTGTCATGGTGCGTCCTATACTGGGTCGATGCCAGCTGGCTGAGCTTCCTGCCGACAGCATCTGCTTGACGTCACGCTTCTTATATTTTCCGAACTTGTCGAAACCGGGCTGGAGGGGAATATGAAACGGATGAACCTGTGCCTTCTCGTGGCGGGTCTTGCCGCCGTCATGCCGGCAGGCGCGGCCCAGGCCGCAAGCCGGACATGCACGATCTACCAAAACCGGGATTTCGGCGGCTCTCATTGGACGCTGGGGAGCGGCGACGACATGAAAATGATCAATCCGCCCGATGTCGGCGTATCGGACGGCATTCATCGCTTCATCTACGATCGGTCATGGAACGACCAGGTCTCATCGTTCAAGGTCGCGCCAGGCTGCACCATCACGCTTTGGGAGCATGTGGATCGTGGCGGCCATCATTTTCGCTCCAACAGAAGCTATTCCTATGTCGGCAGCGCCTGGAACGATCGGGCGAGCGAGGCGGAATGCGATTGCGGCGGCGGCGCCAACTACTGACGGCGGGTTTCCCAAGGGCTCGACGATCCGCCCGCGATGACGCTGCGCGGGCCGTCGACAGCGCAATCAGGGATGTCTGAGGGTCAGCGCCGGCGGCCCCCGGAGCGCACGTCCGAGGGCGTGGCGTCGTAGCGGCGGCGGAACGCGCGGTTGAAATACGACAGATCGTTGAAGCCGGCCTCGAAGGCGATGGCGGTGATACTGCGCCCGGCGTGGAGCGGATCGGTGAGCATGCGGTGCGCGCGCACCAGCCGCTGGTTCATCATAAAGTCGATCAGGGACGCGCCCTCCCTTTCGAACAGCTTGCGCACATAGCGGTCGGACAAGCCGTGGCGCGCGGCCACGTCCTGCGCCGACAGGCCGACATGGCCGCCATGGGTGACGATATCGGCCTTGATGGCGCGCAGCCGGGCAACGCCGACGCCGCGCCCGCGCGCGATTTCAGCCGCGTCCCTTGTCGCTCCCATGGCCAGGGCGGCAAGGTCGAAAATATGGGTCGAGGCCACGTGCCAGACCTCGGCGGACAGCTCGTCACCGACCTGCTGGATCGACTGGACATAATCGAGCAGCAGTCGCATCGCCCCGGTTCGCGTCGGCAATGGCCGCATCAAGATCGCGGCTTCATCGCCGATCAGCGGCGACAGCTGCTTGCGCGAGAAACTGATGTTGACGAAGCGAAAGCCGCCGGGACCGATCAGGTTGAGGCCGACCTCCTCGCCGCTCATCAACAGCGCCTGTCCGTTGTCGACCTCCTCCTCGCGGCCGCGATGCTTCATCCGGCTGCCGCCATCGAGGGCGGCGAGAAGAACGAGGTCGTCGCTGTCGATCAGCGATGTCGTGTGGTGAACCCGGAACTCCGAGGAATAGCCGGTCGCGATACCGAGACCCGGCAGCGCGCGCACCTGCATATCGATCAGCGCCGGCGCCAGCGGGTCGAGATCGACCTTCAGGACCGTGCGCCCATAAACCTCGCGCGTAATCTCGACGCGATCCCGCTCGGGAAACGTCTCCGTCGTCAATCTGAACGAGGCTGACGGCCCCTTCGTCGCAGTCATCGGCACCCCCATGCCAGGAGCGCGGTCATATGCGATGCGGCCCGCAAAACGTCAATACAGGGCCGTTCCGGGCGTTTTGAGGGCCGTTCTGTCCAAGTTGGCTCCCTCCGATGCCCCTAGGTTGCGGCGCAGTTGCGATCGGGAGCCGCGGCGGCGGTGATTGAGGGGTTCGATGTTTCGCATGCAATTGCTGGAAGCGCTGTCCGAGCTGGCTTCGGCCGGCTTCAACGCGCGGGTCTATCTGCTGTCGACCGCATTGGGCCACGCGGCGACGGACAATCACGGCCGCAAGCAACCAGTTCGCAAGGCTCGACCGTGAGAGCCGGCATGCGAACGGCAATCCTCCTGGCGCTGACCATCGCACTGGCAGCCTGCCAGACAGGTCAGGCTGACAAGAACGCATCCCAGGTCTCAAGCACGACCGGCGGCGAGAAGGTTCGAAACAAACCGACAAAGGAAACGGCCTGCGCCGAAGCCGCCAAAAAAGCGGCGCAGGCGCAGACCAATGCGGCCCTGCTCGGCGGCGTGCTGTCGATGGCGGGGGGCCTTGGCGGCCTGGCTGGCAATGGTGGGGTCATTGCCGGTCAGGCCGCCTCGATCGGCGGCTCCGTGCTGCAGTCGCAGGCGGCCGGCAAGGCGCAGGCCGGCGTCGCCGAGACCTGTTATGGCTGACCGTGCGTCGAACGGGACCCTGATCCGGGCTCTCGCGAGGACGCGTCACCGGCGGAACCCGGCCCCACGGCGCGCCAGGATATGGCGTCACCGCCGTGGCGGGCCGACGATCATGGCCATCTGCCTGCTGGCATCCGGCTGCGGTTAACCGACCGGCGTGCCGCCGCCGATCATCGGCATTGTCGCCGGACGGCTGGTCCGGTCAGGCCGGCAGCGGGCGGCGGCGCATCGCCGCGTCCGGTGTGGCCGGCCTGGCGCCGGCATCGCGCGGGTGCGGACCGATCGGCATGATCGCCTGAAACGGGGTCGCCCCGAAGGCAAACGTCCATTTGAAGCCGACCAGCCCATCCTCCGGCGTGGTGTGCTGGTCGTGATGCGCCAGCAGCCTGACGCGATCGGCCAGGTCCTCGGCCTCGCGCCGCACCATCTGCGCGGTCTCCGGTCGCATGCGCCTGGAGAAGCTGACGAAGGTCGCCTCCTTCTCGATATGGGTGATGGCCCAGCCGACGAAATTCTTGTTGGTCATCTCGAACAGTGGCCTGAGCGGTCCTTCGAAATTCCACTGGATCGGCGTCTCGACCAGCAATTTCGCCGACAGGCCGCGCCCGATCGCGATCAACCCCAGTTCCTCGAGGTCGCGCAGGTAGAGAAACATCGAGGCCTCGCTCAGGCCATGCGAGCGCATGATGCCCTCGGGCGTGAATTTTTCCGACAGCATGACGAAGACAAACAGCAGCGCCGGCCGGCCAGCGAGCCGGCGCTCGATTTCGGGCGCGATGTGATTGACCGGGCCCGGCCCCCTGTTCATCGAGCCAAGCACGTTTTCCAGTTCGACGCCGGCGGCGGCGCAGATCTCCACCAACCGGTCGAGCTTGCAGTTCTTTTCGTGGAAGATGCGCTTCACGGTCGGCTCGGAAACACCCATGCGCTCGGCAAGCTCGCGATAGGTGACGCCCTTCGCCTTCAGCGTCCGCTTCAGCGCCTCGAAGATCGGGCCATTCATGACATGCACCTCTTGCCGGCAGTTTCGTATCGATATCCGATACTAGAGGTAATCAGCCTTCCCGAGAAGTATCGGAAATCATAGCTCTTCCGCCGGCATCACAGGAGAACAGCCATGAAACGTTTCACCCCCTCGGCCTTCATCGCCGCCATCGCCATCGCGGCGACAGGTCCTGCCCAGGCCAGCGAACTCTGGCGCGCGACCGGCCTCGAGCAACCGGAATCGGCGTTGTTCGACGCCGCCAACAACCGCATCATCGTCTCCAACATCGTCGGCAATCCGGGCGACGTGGATGGCAACGGCTACCTCAGTGTGCTGTCGCTCGGTGGCAAGACGCTGACACAGCACTGGACTGACGGAATGGACGCCCCCAAGGGCATGGCGATATCGGGCGGCAAGCTCTACGTCGCCGACATCACCAAGGTCCGAGTCGTCGATCTCGCCAGCGGCAAGCTCGTCGCCAGCATCGCGGTGCCCAATGCCGTCTTCCTCAACGACATGACATCGGACGCCTCAGGCAAGGTCTATGTCAGCGACATGCTGGCCGACACGATCTACCGCATCGACGGCGACACGCCGGAACTGTTCGTGAGGGATCCGCTGCTGGCTTCGCCCAACGGCGTCTTCGCCGATGGCGACCGGCTGATCGTCGCTTCCTGGGGCAAAGGCATCAAGCCCGACTTCAGCACGGCAGAACCCGGCGGACTGCTGTCGGTCGACCTCGCCAGCAAGGCGGTGACGCCGCTGCCGGGCGCGCAGAAATTCGCTGACCTCGACGGGGTCATCGCCATTGGCGACACCATCTATGCGACGGCCTACATGACTGGCACGCTCTACCGCTACCGCACCGGCGGCACGCCGGAAGCGGTGGCGCATTTCAAGCCAGGCAGCGCCGACATCGGCACCGACGGCACGTCGATCCTCTATGTGCCGCTGATGAACGAGGGCGAAGTGGCGGCGCTGAAGCTCGACTGAGCACCGCTAACATCGCGCGCGGTGGCGGTTACACCCGCAGCAGCGTCTTGATGGCGCGGCGCTCGTCCATGGCCTTGTAGCCTTTCGCCACCTGTTCCAGCGGCAGGACAAGGTCGAACACCTTGCCGGGATTGATCCTGCCCTCGGTGACGAGGCCGATCAGCTCTGGCAGGTAGCGACGTACGGGCGCCGGGCCACCGTGCAGATGCACATGGGCGAAGAACAGCTGCTGGCCGTCCAGCCGCACCTGGTGCGGGACGCCGACATAGGAGACATAGCCGCCCCGGCGGGCCGAACCGATCGCCTGCTGCATGGATTCCTGGGTGCCGACGCATTCGAGCACCGAATCCGCGCCGATGCCCCCGGTCATGTCCAGGATGCGGGCGACACCCTCCTCGCCGCGCTCGGTGACGATATCGGTGGCGCCGAATTCCAGCGCGAGCTTCTGGCGCTGCTCGTGCCGGCTCATGACGATGATGCGTTCGGCGCCCATCTGCCTGGCGGAGAGCGCAGCGAGCAGACCGACCGCTCCGTCGCCGACGACCGCAACCGTCGAGCCTGCCCTGACATTGGCCGCATCAGCGGCGAACCAGCCGGTGCCAAGCACGTCCGAAGTGGCGAGAAAGCTTGGCACCATGTCGGCGGGGGGCTGTTCCGGCAGTGCCACCAGCGTGCCGTCGGCCAGTGGCACGCGCAGGAACGGCGCCTGGGCGCCGCTCATGAATGTGCGGTGCTGGCAGGACGACTGGTAACCGTTGCGGCAATTGGGACAGGTGTTGTCGGAGGTCGCGAACGACCCGACCACGAACTGGCCGGGGCGGATCGCACGGACCTCGCTGCCGACCTCCTCGACGATGCCGCAATACTCGTGGCCCATATGGGTGGGGGCGCCGACCGGCTGCAGGCCGCGATAGGGCCACAGGTCCGAGCCGCAGACGCAGGTCGCCGACAGCCGCACGATGGCGTCGGTCGGCAGCAGGATTTCGGGATCGGCCACTTCCTCGCAACGGATGTCGCCGGGACTGTAGAGAACGGTGCCTCGCATGGGATGTCTCCTATGAGTTGCCGCTGTGATGCGCGGCGTGGAATGGATTTCGTCTCACGCCCGGTGGCTCGCCCGCAGCGCGTTCGCCGCAGCGACGGCGAAGAGCGTCGAGCCTGTCAGAAGCAGGGCGGCCAGCGCGAACGGTGTCGAACAGCAGGCCGCCGGCGAATGCACCGAAAGTGATGGCGAACTGGATCAGCGCCACCTGCAATCCGCCGCCTGCCTCGAGATCGCTGGGAATCACCCTGGTCATCCAGGTGTTCCAGGCCACGGGAACAGGCGTGGTGAACAATCCCCACAGCAGCAACAGGACGGTTGTCGCGGCGGCGAAAGGACCAAGCGCGATCAACAGCAGCGCGATGGTCGCCAACGCGGCCGGCAGGCCGATCAATACGGCGCCCAGTTGCCTGCGCAGGACAAAGCCGACCAGCGACGTGCCGACGAGGCCAGCCAGCCCGAGGCCGAACAGGACCATCGACAGCGCGGTCACATCGAGGCCGGTGATGCCTTCGAGGAAGGGGCGCAGGTAGGTGGAGAGCGAGAACTGCCCCATGAAGGCGAGCGTGGTGGCCGCCATGCCGATTGCGAATGCGCGGTTGGAGAGCAGGCCGAACATGCGGCCGGCCGAGGCAGCTTGTCCGGCGGGCATGCGGGGAAGGACCGCGAGTTGCCAGACGATGGCGGCAAGCCCGATCGGCACGACGATGAAGAAGGCGCCACGCCACCCGATCAGGGCGCCGAGAAAACTCCCGAGCGGCGCGGCGATGACCGTGGCGAACGCGGTCCCGCCCTGCAGCATGGCGATCGCCCTGGGCAGGTCGCGGCGCGAGACGATGCGGGCGAGGATGGCGGTGGACAATGACCAGAAGCCGCCGACCGACACGCCGATGAGCGCACGGCCGAGCATGAAGACCAGGTAGTTCGGCGCGAAGGTGATCGCCAGGCCGGAGATTACGAGGATGGCTGTATAGACCAGAACCACCATCCGCCGGTCCAGCTTCGCAAGCAGCGCGTTGCCGAACAGGCTGGCGGCGACGGCGAAGAATCCCGAGATGGAAATCGCCTGGCCGGCCTGCCCCTCGGTGATGGCCAGTTCGGTGGCGATGGGCGTCAGCAGGCTGACCGGCATGAACTCCGATGCCACCAGCACGAAGGTGAGCAGCGAAAGGCAGGTCACCGCGCCCCAGGCGCCGGGCGCTTCGACCAGTTGGCTGTCATAGGTGGTTTCCACGCGTCCTGGCCCGCCCGGCGGGGGCCCTCCAACGATTTCGTTGGCGGCTATGTAGACCGTCCGGACTGCTGCGATTAGCCGTTGCAATTCACATGGACTTATTCATTCTTGATATGAATGGGATCGAGGTGATGAATCGCGACGACCTGAACGACATGCTCTGGTTCCTGGCCGTGGCCGAGGAACGCTCCTTCACCAAGGCGGCGGCGAAGCTCGGAACCTCGCAGCCGACGCTCAGCCATACCATCAAGCAGCTCGAGGCGCGGCTCGGGCTGCGGCTGCTGACCCGGACCACGCGCAGCGTGGCGCCGACGGAAGCGGGGGAGCGGCGGCTCAATGCCTTGTCGCCGCGCATCGAGGATATCGAGAGCGATATCGATGCGCTGATGGCGTTTCGCGACAAGCCTTCCGGCACGGTGCGGATCACGCTCTCCGATCATGCGCTGGACTGGGCCGTCTGGCCGAAGCTGAAGCCGATTCTGTTGCGCTATCGCGACATCCGCGTCGAACTCAACATCGACAACGGCTTCCGCAACATCGTCGAGGAACGGTTCGACGCCGGCGTGCGGCTGGGCGAGAGCGTCGACAAGGATATGATCGCCGTCCGCATCAGCCCGGATTGGCGGCTGGTCGTCGTCGCCTCCCCGGCCTACCTCACCCGTCATCCGGCGCCCAGCACGCCGCAGGATCTCGTCCGGCACGACTGCATCAACCATCGCCAGTCGCGGGCCGGCGGCCTTTACGCCTGGGAATTCGCCCGAGACGGGCGGGAGCTCAGGGTGCGCGTCGACGGACAGCTGACCTTCAATTCGACGATCCCGATGATCGACGCCGCCGTGAGCGGGCTAGGCATCGCCTACGTTCCGGAGAATATGGCGGCCGGCGCGGTCAAGGCCGGGCACCTGGTGCCGTTGCTCGACGAATGGTGTCCGCTGTTTTCCGGCTACTACCTCTATTATCCGACCCGGCGGCAGAACTCGCCGGCTTTCACGGTAATCGTCGAGGCGCTGCGCCACACGGGGGCCTAGGGCTGGAAGGTCGGGGAGCGGCCGGCTTATGATGCGCGGCATCACGCACGATAGCGACGGAGTTCGACATGGAAGACCACGAGATCCGGGCCGCCCTGGATCGCCACTGGGCTGCTTCCGAGGCCGGCGACTTCGAGGTCGAGCACGACATCTACCGGGAGGACGCCGTGCTCGATTATCCGCAATCGGGCGAGCGCATCCGCGGGCGGCGCGACATCCAGGCGTCGCGCGTCGCGCAGCCGAACCGCAAGCGCTTCACGGTGCGCCGCATCACCGGCGCGGGCAGCCTCTGGGTGACGGAATATATCCTGGCCTATGACGGGCGGCCGTCCTTCACCGTCAGCATCATGGAGTTCCGCGATGGCAAGGTGGCCCACGAGACCCAGTATTTCGCCGACCCGTTCGAGCCCGGACCCTCGCGGGCGCAATGGGTCGAGCGGATGCCATGAGGCTTCGCGCCCATGAGCACGCCGCGCCGCCCGCTCGCCCGTTCCGAACTGCCCGATGATACGGCCGCGCTTGCCCGCTACCTCATCGGCAGGCTGGTGGTGCGCGAACTGCCGGAAGGTATCCTGAGCGGCCGCATCGTCGAGACCGAGGCCTATGTCGTCGGCGACGCCGCCGGGCATGGTTTCAGGGGCATGACGGCGCGCAACCGCTCGCTGTTCCTCGGGCCGGGGCATGCCTACGTCTACCTCGCCTACGGCACGTCCTTCATGCTCAATGTCTCGAGCGAAGCGCCCGGTGTCGGCACCGGTGTTCTGATCCGGGCGCTGGAGCCGCTCGACGGCATCGCGATCATGCGGCTGAACCGTGGCGTCGAACGCTTGCGCGACCTGGCGCGGGGGCCCGGACGGCTGGCAGCGGCATTGCGCATCGATCGCTCGCTCGACGGGCTCGATCTCTGCCGCGAAGGCCCGATCTGGCTGGCCGATGACGGCCACGACGCCGGCGCGGTCGGAGAGAGCATCAGGATCGGCATCACCAAGGATGCCGACCGGCTGCTGCGCTTCTATGCCAGGGGAAGCGCCTTCGTCAGCGGCCCGAGATCGCTCAACCGATAGGCCGTCAGTGGACGCCAGTCGAGGAGCCGGAAATGCTCTTCAACGCCACGAAAACCGCGACAGTGAGAGCCGCTGTCAGAATGGCGACGATGAGCAGGACGCTGTCGTGAGCCGCGACGAACGAATCCCTCGCCAGCGCCGCGATCCGGCCGCCGGTGTCGCCGCCCAGTCTGTGGGCTTCCGCCATTGCCTCGCCGATAGAGTTCCAGGCCCCCGAACCCGACGGCGCATGGTCTGAATAGGCCGAGCGGAAGACCGAATTCACGAGCACGCCGAATCCGGTCACGCCCAGACCGCCACCAAGCTCATATCCCGTGCTCTCGAGCGCGCCGGCCGCGCCGGCCTTCTCCTTCGGCGCGCTGCCCATGATCGCGATCGACGATGCCAGCAGTCCGACACCCAGGGAAAAGCCCAGCGTCGCCAGAAAAGTCGCCACAAGGACATAGTCACGGCCGAAGTCGACGAACGACAGGCCCGTCAGCGACAAGGCGGCCGAAGCCATGGAGATCGAGGCGACCGCGCGCAGGCCGAACCGCGCCGCCAGTTTTCCGCCCACCGGGCCGCCCACGGCCGCCGCCGCGACGAGCGGCAGCATGAAGATGCCCGCCTGCAAGGGGCTCCTGCCCATGACGAACTGGAGCTCCTGCGCAAGGACGAGTTCGAACCCCGCCAGCGAGCCGCTGACCACGAATGCCATCAGCAGCCCGACGCCAATGGCCGGCATTCTCAGCAGCGAAAGGTCGAGCATCGGGGTCGCCGATTTCGCCTGTATGCGGCCGAACCAGGCAAGAAGAAGCACGCCGGGCACGAAGGAAGCGATGAAGGCGGCGTTCAATCCGGCCTTGAAGCCGGTCTTGACGCCGTAGACGGCCAGGATGAGGCCGGCGATCAGCAGGATCGCCTGCCCCGGCTTCCAGACTGCATCCGCGCGACCCGGAGCCGACGGGACCAGCATCCACACCATCGGAATGACGGCGAGCATGACAGGCACGTTGACCAGGAACACCGAACCCCACCAGAAATGCTCCAGCAGGACACCACCCGCCAGCGGCCCGATGGCGGCGCCGGCCATGCCGACGACGCTCCAGATGCCGAGCGCCGTCGCGCGTTCCGCATCGTCGTCGAAGGCCTGACGGATGAGCGCGAGCACGTTGGGCATGATCATCGCCGATCCAATGCCCAACGCCGCGCGTGAGGCGATCAGGGCAGAAGCGGTCGGCGAGAAAGCGGCGGCGGTCGATGCCACGGTGAAGATCGCGAGGCCGACGAGCAGCATGCGGCGATATCCGACGCGGTCGGCCAATGTTCCCATCGGCACAAGCAATCCAGCCATCACCAGCGGATAGATATCGATGATCCAGAGCACCTCGTTGCCCGTGGCGCCGAGCGCCAGGGTCAATGAGGGCACCGCCACATGCAGAATCGTCATGTCGATGACAACGGGAGTGAATGCCAGCATAACGGCCACGAGGACCAGCCAGGGATTGTAACGCATATGAATCTGCCGGGATTTCCAAACGATCGTTCTGATACTTGATTTTATATACGATCGTTCGTAAATCTTTCAAGACAGAGGAGGCCGGTATGGGACGAAATCGCAGGACGTCGAGGGATGACATTCTCGATGCCGCCGAACGCGTGGTCGTCCGGCTCGGCGCGGCAGGGCTTTCGATCGACGCCGTCGCCCGCGAAGCCGGGGTCAGCAAGGCAACGGTGGTTTACGACCACAAATCGAAGAGGTCGCTGATCGCGGCTTTGATCGACAGGCGCGTGGCCGCCGATAAAGCCTATGTGCAGCAATGCGTCGAGCGGGCGGCCGAAACGCCCCACCCCGAGCTTTTCGGACGCATCGCGGCCTCGGAGAAAGTCTTCGACGAGACCGACAGGGCAGTGGCGGTGGCGGTCAGCGCGTCGATGTCGCACGACGATTCCGTGCAGCAGACCATGCGCGACTGGACGGCGGAGGACCTCGATGCCATGCGCAAGGGGGACCGGCCGGACGATGCCCTCGTCGCCTATCTGGCGCTGATGGGCTTCGTCTACACGGAGCTCTTTGATTTCCACGAGTGGACCGGCGATGAGCGTCGGCGGATCCTCGATCGCATCCGGGCGATTTACGGTTCGGATCAAGGCGTCGCTTAGATCGATCACGCCGTGCCGCGTACGCCCTGGGAGAGGCGCGCCGCGTGCGGCGGCTGGCCGGGCTGTTCAGGCCGTGGAAGCCGCCCGCCTCAAACGCGCCCGCGCGTCGCGGACCGAGGCGGCGTAGGTCACCAGCGGAGGCTTGACGCCGTGGTTGATCAGCATGCGCCGTATCCGTGGCGACGCACCCGAGATGATGAAGCGCACGCCCGCGCGACTGGCCTTGCGGGCCGCGCTTTCGATGACATTGGCCGCTGTCGAATCGAAAAACGGCACGGCCGAACAGTCGAGAATGAAGTTGCGGCGCTGGTCAGCGATGCGGTCGAGCACGCTACCCACGGTCGAAGCGGCGCCGAAGAAGAAGGCGCCCGAGATGCGGTAGACGACGGTGTCGGCATCGCTCGCCTCATTGGCATCATAGCCGCCGTTGACGGTATCGGCGACATCGTCCTGCGCCAGATCCGCCTCGACCGCGACGGACTTCGCCATGCGGTCGATGAACAGGATGGAGCCCAGCGCGAAGCCGACGACAATGCCCTCGGTCAGGTCGCGGAAGACGACGATCAGGAAGGTGGCCATCAGCACCAGCGCATCGCCGCGCGAGGCGCGCAGCAACGTGGCGAAAGCCTGTTTCTCGAACATGTTCCAGCAAACCACGGCCAGCACGCCGGCAAGGGCTGACAGTGGGATGTAGCTGGCGAGCGGGGCCGCGACCAGCATCAGCACCAGCAGGATCCCCGAATGGACCATGCCTGAGACCGGGCCATGTGCGCCGGCCCGCACATTGGTGGCGGTGCGGGCGATGGTGCCGGTGGCGCAGATGCCGCCGAACAAAGCGGACGCGATGTTGGCGAAGCCTTGCGCCACGAGTTCGCAATTGGAGCGGTGCCGCCGGCCCGTCATGCCGTCGGCGACGACGGCCGAGAGCAGCGATTCGATGGCCCCGAGCAAGGCGAAGGCAATCGCATCGGGCAGCACTTCGACCATCCTGTCGAGGCTGACCGGCGGCAGAGCTGGCCATTGCAGGCTGCGCGGGATGCCGCCGTAGCGCGTGCCGATGGTTTCGGCCGGCAGCGCGAACAGCGCCACGGCGAGCGAGGCAAGGCCGATGGCGATCAGCATGGCCGGCCATTTCGGCCGCCAGCGCTTCAGAAGCACGATGGTCGCGATGGTCAGCACCGCCACGAAAGTCGCGGCGGGATTGATCGTGCCTGCCGCCTCGCCGAGCGCGATCAGCTTCGGCACGAACGGGCCGGGCTCCTTGCCCGGCAAGGTCAGCCCGAACAGTTCGACGATCTGGCCCGAGAAGATGATGACGGCGATGCCGGCGGTGAAGCCGACTGTGACCGGATAGGGTATGAACTTGATGTAGGTGCCGAGCCTGAGGTAGCCGATGGCAAGCAGGAAGACGCCGGCCATCATCGTCGCCAGCAGCAGGCCGTCGACGCCGACGCGCGCGACCGTCGCCGCCACCAGCACGATGAAGGCGCCGGCCGGACCGCCGATCTGGAAGCGGCTGCCGCCGAAAGCCGAGATGATGAAACCGCCGACGATGGAGGTGTACAGGCCGCGCTCCGGCGTCACGCCCGATGCGATGGCGATCGCCATCGACAACGGCAGCGCGACGATTGCGACGGTGAGGCCGGCGATGACGTCTGCCTTGAAATGCGCCGAGGTGTAGCCCTCGCGCAGCACCGTCACCAGCTTCGGCGTGAACAGTTCCGAGAATGTCGGCTTTGCCTGATGATGGACCGGCCGATCGACCGGTCGATACGTTGCCTGACGCGCCTGATCCATGGACTGCCACCCGCACCTTCAAGGCGGCGGGATCGTCGGCAGGACTGTCGGCGGTCGCCGTCGCGACTTATGCGGGCTCGGTCCTGGGGTCCGGCGGCACGGCGGGCTTGAGGCGCACGCCCCTGCCGCCACGCTCGCTGGCCTGGTTCTCGCCGATCAGTTCCACCCCGGCCTCGTCGAGAGCCTGGATGACCTTCATCAGCGTATCGACCACACCCCTGACCACGCCGTCGCTCGCCTCCATGCGCTGGATGGTCGGAAGCGAGACACCGGCACGCTCGGCGAGCGTCTTCTGGTCGATACCGGCCAACGCCCGTGCGGCGCGCATCTGCGCGGCAGTGATCATCGGTCGAAACCTATGTCTGAGCCTGCGGTAATAATGTTTATTGCTTTTATCATGATGTTTCAAGCATCATTTTGCATATATCAGACATGTGAGATCACTCACTTTCGTCGACCATCTTGCGCCGCTGCAGCAGCCTTGCCGCCAGCCAGCACAGCATCGCCCAGGCGAAGCCCGCGCACCAGCCCGCCAGCACGTCCGAGGGCCAGTGCACGCCGAGATAGATGCGGCTGACGCCGACCAGCACCGTGACCAGCACGGCTAGCGACAAAACGTAGACCTTCGTTGCCCGGCCACGCAGGAAGCGCGCGGCAAGCGAACCGAGCGTCAGGTAGGTCACCGCCGAAAGCATGGCGTGACCGCTCGGGAATGAGAGCGACGTCTCGTTGACCAGATGCGAAACGAGTTCGGGCCGGGGCCGGTCGATCCCGAGTTTCAGCAGGCTCGACAGGACCTGGCCGCCGGCCACGGCGACGAAGACGAGAAGCGCGGTCCCCGGCCTGCGGATCAGCAGGAGGTAGAGGATCGCCGCCGTCGTGATAAGCACCAGCACGCTGGCGCTGCCGAGGCTGGTGATGTCGCGCACCGCGCCTTCGAGCCAGGGAGGGCCGATGGGAATGCCGGGCTGGCCCGCCTGGCGGAAGGCGAGCAGGATCTCGGTGTCGAACCCGTGCGGCGCGGTGGCGCGCGCCATCTCCATCAGCTCGACGAAGCCCCACAGGCCGCCGGCGATGATCAGGCCGGCCAGCAGGACCGGAAATTCGATCCGGTTGAGCAGGGTCTCGGCGGTGCCCTTCATAGGACCGGTATCGCGGCCGTCATCTTTTGTCATCGCCCCTGCAGATAGGGTCCGAGCGTGATCAGCGCCACGGCCGCGATCGCCAGAACGATGCCGGTCGCCTGCAGCGCATTGACGCGCTCGCCGAAGAACACCAGCGCCACGACATTGACCGAGACCAGCTGGATGACCGCCGAGAGGCTGAACGAGACCGACATGCCGAACTCGCGGATCAGCCGCAGCATGATCAGATTGCCAAGGGAATAGAGCGCAAGCGTCAAAAGGATCTTGCCCAGGCTCGGCGCCAGCCCCCATTGCTTGGCGGCGGTGGCCGCCAGAAGGAAGATCACGGTCGAAAAACCGAGCTGCAGCAGTCCCGAAAAACTCAATGTTCCCTCCCCCTCGAAGCGGCTTGGGCCGCATGTGGCAGCGGACCTTGTTTCCGAAGCGCGGCGGAACGTCAAGCGACGTCCTTCCAATGGAGGTCTTGGCAACCGCCGGACTGAAGCTCAATGTGCCGATGTCGCCCAGCCTGTCGACAAAGGGCGGTCAGGGGCCCATGATTCGTCTTCTTCAGAACTTGGCGCGGCGCTGGAGCGAGCTTTCCCTTGCTCTCCAGTTCCTGGTCGCCGGCGGCTTCTGCCTGCTCGCCGTCATG
The DNA here is from genome assembly GCF_017306585.1 of Mesorhizobium sp. Lineage (GTDB taxonomy): Bacteria > Pseudomonadota > Alphaproteobacteria > Rhizobiales > Rhizobiaceae > Mesorhizobium. The sequence continues at coordinate 18,926 of NZ_JAFKIC010000165.1, forward strand.
CTGGTGGTGGGATCCTGGGTGACGATGCAGATCCGCGACGGTGTCATCCGCAATTCGGCCGCCACGACCGCACTCTATGTCGACAGCGTGATCGCCCCGCTGCTGCCCGACCTGCGCAAGAGCGAGCAGCTCAGCGCGTCCGTCAGACAGGCGCTCGACGAGACGCTCGGCCAGGGCGCTCTCGGCAAACGCCTGGTGTCGTTCAGGCTCTGGCGCCGCGACGGCACCGTGCTCTACGCGAAAGACGCAAGCCTGACCGGTCGCCGCTTCGACCTCAGCGACAATCTGCGAGCGGCCTTCAAGGGCAGCGTCGTGGCCCAGTTCGATACATTCGACGAGAACGAGAGCAAGGAGAAAGCCGTCGGCGTCCCCTTGCTCGAAATCTACAATCCGGTGCGCGAACCCTGGTCGGGCGACGTGGTGGCCGTGACCGAGTTCTACGAGGTCGCCGACGATTTCAAGGCCACGCTGGCTTCCACCCTGCAGTCGAGCTGGCTGATCGTGGCCGGCACCACCCTGACGGCGTTCATTCTTCTGTCGGGCATCGTGCTACGCGGCAGCCGCACGATCGACGATCAGCGCGGAGCGCTGCGCCGGCAGGTGTCTGAACTGCAAGGCCTGGTGACGCAGAACAGTGCCTTGCGGCACCGCGTGCAGCGGGCGTCCCGCCGCGCCACCGCGCTCAACGAAAGATATCTGCGCCGGATCGGCGCCGACCTTCACGACGGGCCGGCCCAGCTCGTGGCGCTGGCGGCGCTGCGCCTGGACAGTCCGGCCTTTTCCGGTCACGGTGAAAGCCCAGCCGAAGTGGCGATGATCCGCAAGACGCTCGAGGAAGCGATGCGGGAGATACGCGGCATCTGCACCGGTCTGGTGCTGCCACAGATAGAGACGGCCGCCGCGACCGACATATTGCGGCTGGCCGTCGAGGAACACGAGCGCCGGACGGGAACGTCGGTGGCGCTGACGCTGCCCGAACATCTGCCCGAGCCCGGCCCCTCCGAGAAGATCAGCATCTACCGCTTCGTGCAGGAGGGCCTGAACAATGCCTTTCGCCACGGACGCGGCAAGGATCAGGCGGTGCGCGCCGGCATGCGAAACGGCAGGCTTTTCGTCGAAGTTTCGGATGGCGGGCCGGGCTTCGATCCGGCACGGGCCGAGGGGCTGGGACTGGCGGGCCTCAGGGAGCGGGTCGAAAGCATCGGTGGCCAGTTCGAGACCTTGACCGGGGCGCAAGGCACGCGGCTGGTGATCAGCCTGTCGGTCGAGGAGCAAGCATGATCGGCGCCATCCGCATCGCCATTGTCGATGACCATCCGCTGTTTCGCGAAGGTGTGACGCGCAGCCTGTCGGAGATCGGCGGCTTCGAGGTGGTCGGCGAGGGCGCGACCGCGCAGGATGCCGAACGCATCGCCGCGACGGTGCGGCCCGACATATTGCTGCTCGACATTTCCATGCCGGGCGGCGGTCTAGCCGCGGTCGCAAGCATCCTTGCCGAATACCCCGCCCAGAAGATCGTCATGCTGACTGTCTCGGAGGCCAATGCCGACGTGACCGGAGCCCTCAACGCCGGGGTGCGCGGTTATGTCCTCAAAGGCGTCGGCTCACGCGCGCTCGCCGATATCCTGCATGACGTGGCGGCCGGAGAGAGCTATCTTTCGCCGACATTGTCGGCGCGGCTGCTGTCCGATCTCCAGGCGCCGCGGCCCGCCAATGCCACTGCGGACAGGCTGCGGCAACTCACCGCGCGGCAGACGGAAATCCTGCGGCTGGTGGCGGAGGGGCTGAGCAACAAGGAAGTCGCCTTGCGCCTGGAACTCCAGGAGAAGACGGTCAAGCACCACATGACCGGGGTGCTGTCGAAGCTGAGCGTGAGAAACCGCACCGAGGCGGCCCTGCTGATGCGTGAGTTCCGCGACCGCGAGAGAGACCGCTGACGGGCACTGCCTCGCCTGCGATCGCCCGGCGTGAGAAAAACTGTGTCACCCCCGCCGGGGGGCGGCGGGGGTGACGTGTGAAACCGGCCGTTGCCTGTTGACCGGCTTCACAAGGCCTTGAGACGGCTGACATCGGCCGGTGTGGCCCGACGGTCGATGATCGTGCGGCCGAGCGCGTCCAGCATTTTGAAACGGCCGTTCTCTATCTCCTCGGTCATGCCGTTGGGGTGCTGGACGGTGATCTTCCCGCCGTCCGTGTCGACCTTGTCGCCGGTCTTGGGGTCGACATGGCTCGTGCCCCTTTCTGTCCCGCCCCTGTCTATCTGGCCCTTGTCGGTCTGGCCCTTGCCGGAATTGCCGCCGTCGCTGTTCCCGCCGTTGGCGCCGTCCCCATTACCGTTGCCGCCGCTACCACTGTTTCCGTTGCTGTCCTTGCCGCCGCCATTGCCGCCCTTGGCGGCATGCGCGCTGGCCGCGCCGATACCGGGGACACAACCGTGCAGAACGATCTGGCAGGGAACCATCGCCAGCGCCAGGGCGCCGCCCAATGCGGGCGCCAGCCGGCGGCAACGGCTCCTGATCGATCCGTGCATGCTGATCTCCGTCGATAGAGCCGGCGCGCCCATCCTCAACGTTGCAAGGCAACCAGCATCGCCGAAAGACCTGGTGGCCGGAAGCGGCCTCCGACCGTTGCGTTTATCCTCCAGGACTTTTGAAAGCGCCAGATTGGACCAAAGTCCCAGTCCGCATGTGAACAACAGCCGCGCTACGCACCGCGGTCAGGTATGATGTCACGAAAATGTGATCGGCCTGCCGTAAGCGGGTCGGACAGGTACCCAAGCCCAGCCACTCCAAAGCCAGAGGCCCTTCATGACCGAACACCGCTCCCCCGACGCCCGATTCCGCACCAGCCTGCTCGAGGAAAACGACGGACCGGCCATCAACCCGACCGACAACCGGACCATGGGCGAGATCATCGCCGCGCGGTTCTCGCGCCGCGGCTTCCTGACCGGCTCGCTCGCCGTCGCGGCGATCGCGGCCACCGTCAGCCCGCTGGCGCTGGTTGCCGCCGACGACGCCCGCGCCGCCGAAGGCTCCGCCTTCAAGTTCGACGAACTCGAGGCCGGCATCGACGACAAGCACCATGTGGCGCCGGGCTACGACGCCGACGTGCTGCTGCGCTGGGGCGATCCCATGTTTGCCGATTCGCCTGACTTCGACCCGACGAAACAGTCGGCCGAGGCGCAGGCCAGGCAGTTCGGCTACAACAACGACTATGTCGGCTACATCCCGATCGACGGCTCGGCCGAGCACGGCCTGCTCGTCGTCAACCACGAATACACCAACCCGCATCTGATGTTCCCGGGCATCGTCAAGATCGTCGAGAAGGACGGCAAGAAAGAGCCCGAGCTGGCGCCGCTCAGCAAGGAGCAGGTCGATATCGAGATGGCCGCGCATGGAGGCACCATCGTCGAGATCCGCAAGGACGGCGGAAAATGGCAGGTCGTGCGCGACGGCAAGCTCAACCGCCGCATCACCTCCAACACGGAAATGGCGCTGTCGGGCCCGGTCGCCGGTCACGACCGCGTCAAGACCAATGCCGATCCGTCGGGCACGAAGGTCTTCGGCACGGTGAACAACTGCGCCGGCGGCGTCACCCCCTGGGGCACCTATGTCATGGCCGAGGAGAACATCCATGGCTATTTCTCTGGCGAACTGCCGGAGGGCCACAAGGAGGCCGCCAATTACAAGCGGCTCGGCATTCCGGAAGGCGCCTATGAATGGGGTGCGCATTACGACCGCTTCAACCTCGCCAAGGAGCCGAACGAGCCCAACCGCTTCGGCTGGATCGTCGAGGTCGACGTCAACGATCCGAACTCGGTGCCGAGGAAGCGCACCGCCATGGGCCGGTTCAAGCATGAGGGCGCCGAATCGATCGTCGCCAAGGATGGCCGCGTCGTCTTCTATCTCGGCGACGACGAGCGCTTCGACTATGTCTACAAATTCGTCACCAAGGGCACGTTCAACGCCAACGACCACGCCGCCAACAAGGACCTGCTCGACGACGGCACGCTGCATGTCGCCAAATTCGCCGAGGACGGCACGGTCGAATGGCTGCCGATCGTCTTCGGCCAGGGCCCGCTGACGGCCGAGAACGGCTTCGCCAGCCAGGCCGACGTGCTGATCGAGACGCGCCGCGCCGCCGACCTGCTCGGCGCCACGAAGATGGACCGTCCCGAGGACATCCAGCCCAACGGCGTCAACGGCAAGGTCTATGTGATGCTGACCAACAACTCCAAGCGCAAGGCCGACCAGGTCGACGCCGCCAATCCGCGCGCCAACAACGCCTTCGGCCACATCATCGAGATCGCCGAGGCCGATGGCGACTTCACCGCCAGCAAGGGCAAGTGGGAAGTGCTGTTGAAGTGCGGCGACCCCTCGGTGGCCGATGTCGGCGCCACCTTCTCGACGGCAACCACCGCCAATGGCTGGTTCGGCATGCCAGACAATTGCGCGGTCGATTCGGCCGGCCGCCTGTGGGTCGCCACCGACGGCCAGGGCCCGAAGGCCACCGGCCGCACCGACGGCCTGTGGGCGGTCGACACGGAAGGTGCGGCGCGGGCGACGTCGAAGCTGTTCTTCCGCGTGCCGATCGGCGCCGAGATGTGCGGACCGCTGTTTGCGCCCGACGACCAGACCGCTTTTGTCGCCGTCCAGCATCCGGGCGATGGCGGTGAGGACTGGGATGGCTTCGGCCGGCCTTCCTATTATGAGGATCCGTCGACCCGCTGGCCCGATTTCAAGGCCGACATGCCGGTGCGGCCGGCGGTGGTGGCTATCACCAAACAGGGCGGCGGCAAGATCGCGGTCTGATGCAACGGCATTGCGGGAACCGTCATGGCAAGGCGGGGGTTTGGCTCAGCCAAACCGCCGCTTCCGTTCGAAACCACTCAAGCCTCGGGAAAGATTGGCCATTCAGGATTGGCGCCCTAACTTCTCCTTCAGGAGAACGCCATGCCGAAGTCCATCTATGACCGTGGCCTGCTGAAGCCGGCCGAAGTGGCTACCTTGCAGCGCGTGTTCGACGAGGCCTGCCGACGACGCGAAGCCCACCCCGAATCGGCCGAGGCGCGCGAGATCGCGTTGACCCTTCTCGCGCTCCACAATGCCGGCATGGCCGACGAGGACATGCTGATGGAGGCCGTCGGCTTCCGGCGGCTGGAACCGAAGTCGGCGTAACCCCGATACGCCTATGAACTCCGCTGGACGACGGCCACATTCATCGTGGTTCTCAGCCTGAAGCCGATCGATTCATAGAGGCCGATCGCGGCGGTGTTCGCGGCATAGGCGTGCAGATAGGGAATATCGCCGCGCGCGAGAATCCGGTTCGCGACGAACACGGACAGCAGCCGGCCGAGGCCGCCACCGCGAAAATCCGGATGGGAACACACGCCGCTGAGCTCCGTATAGCCTGGCTGCTTCATGCGCTCGCCGGCCATCGCCGCCAGCCGGCCGCCGATTTTCACGCCCCAGAAGTCGCCGAGGCTCTGCGCCTCGAGCGAAAACGGACCCGGTCTGGTGAGCGAAGCGAGCGCCAGCATCTCCTGCGCATCGTCCTGCGTCAGGCGTTCCACGCGCTCGTCCGGGATGCTTGGCAACGGCGCCTCGGCGATCATCTGGACGGCGGCGGCGGTCAAGCTTGCCGCCAGCCCGGTCGGCAAGGCGATGGCATCCGCCTGCGCCATGAAAACGCTTTCGCCCGGCGCGACCAGTTCGGCAAACGCCCGCAGGCTTTCGGCATCGTCCACGGCGGTGGACGCGAAGGGAACGATCGAGGCGGGATAGCGCCGGGCAAGGTCGCCGCCCTGCGCGAGATGCCGATGCCTGGTGTCCAGCGCACTCCACACGGGACGGTCGAGTATGTGTCTCATTGGACGGCGCCTTTTCCGACACGGCGATCGAGCGGGGCCTCCGCCAGCCGATCCTCGATCGCGGCCAGTTGCCCGAGCAGCGGCCCCGACAGGCCGGAGCACAGATCGGCGACGGCATTCTCGATGCGGGGCCATATGTCGCGCCTGGCGATATCGACGAGTTGCTGACCGCTCGTGGTCAGGGAAACCAGCCGGCGGCGCTGGTCGCCCGCTGATTGTGTCACTTCGACGAGGCCGAGTTCGCCAAGCAGCGCCACGCTGCGCGTCACGCCGGGTTGGCTGACGCCAAGCGATTGCGCCAGCTCGCCGACGGGCAAGGGTCCCAATCGGTCGAGCGCGGCCAGCAGTGGGTACTGGCTGGACAGGACACGGGTTTCCAGGCCGTCGAGCAGGCGTTGCGTGTCTGCCTGCAATTGTTCGCCGAGCCGCTTCAGCCGGCTGCCCAGGCACAGATGGCCAAGAGATCGCAGGATATCTTCCATGGTCAATCCTTTGCACAAAAAGTATAACATGTTATATAACATGGTAATGAATTGGTCAAGCCCACGCGCCCTTGGGCCTGCCGGCTTCCGGTGAGGATCAGCGTGAGACGCCGGGCAGGCTGGAAGAGCGGGCAACGCGACCGGCTATCGCCTTGGCGAGGATGCCGGCATTGGCGAAGCAGCCACGGATGCTCGGGCGCATACCGGTGAACCAGAGCCCGGGCAGTTTCGGGTCGGCCTCTCCGCCATTGAAGAGCGGAACGCCCTTCTCGTCGAGGACGCCGAGATTGCCGACCATGTGCTCCAGCCCGGTGCGGTAGCCGGTCGCGGCGATGACGATGTCGGGATCGATCTGGCGACCATCGGCCAGGATCACGCCGCCGCGGGTGAACTCCCGTATCGCCGGAACCACGGTGATCTTGCCCGATTTGATGGCGGCGACGGCGCCGTCATCCGCGGCGATCGCGACATAGTCCGAGGTCAGCCGGCTGGCGCCGCCGGCCGGCGCCGGCGGCATGCCCAACCTGGTCAGGTCGCCGAAAACCAGGCGCTGCGTCGCGGCGATCGCCGCATCGGCAACGCGCAGCGGCAGGCTCGCCATGAGCGGCGAGAACCGGTGCACGGCGATCTTGCCGATGCGCTTGGGCAGGATTGCGGGGCCGCTGCGCGCCGACAGCCAGAGAGCCGCGGTATCGACATCAGCCAGATGATTGAGCGCGTCGAAACCGGAATTGCCGGCGCCGACGACCAGCACCTTCCTGCCGGCGTAGGCGGCCGCGTCGCCGAAATCGGCTGAATGGATTATCCGGCCGGGAAAAGCCTGCATGCCCTTCCATTGCGGTATGAAGGGTTCCTTGTCGCGGCCGGTGGCGACAATGACATGACGCGCCAGACGCGAGCCGGCGCTGGTGCGCACGGCCCAGTGATCGCCCCTGAAGACGATTGTCTCGACGGCAACGCCGAACTCCACCGGCAGCCGGTTGGCCTCCCTGAAATCGTTCATGTGGCGGATGACGATGTCGCGGTGCGGGAAGGCGGGGGTGTTCCGGGGATAGGCAAGGCCGGGCAGCGCCGAGAGATCGCGATGGGTATTGAGATGCAGCTGACCATGCCGCCGGTGCCAGGGCTCGGCCAGCCGGTTCTCCTTTTCGAGGATCGCCACCGGCACGCCGGCCTGCATCAAAGCCCGGGCGGCGGCCAGTCCGGCAGCGCCGGCGCCAATGACGATCGCCGGTTCGACCGCAACGACCTGGGCCGTCATCTGTCCGATTGTCGTATCAGCCATTCACTCTCAAATCCCATTCAACCATTACAGCCCGCGAAGCTCGCAGCGTGCTGTAACCGTTTGATCGCGCGCGGTCGCGTCGCGCGGACCGGCACCGGTTTTCGAAGGTTCGCGCCGGGCCGTGGTTGCGCCAGAGCGGTTCACCGCCGCGCACGGACAGCTTAAATCGCGCAAATACGGCCAAAACAACGACAAGGGACGGATGCCCGCTTCTGTCCGAAACCATCGAGCCCTATATGGCATATGCGCGGCATCGGCGATAATAGGTCGCGGCAATGTGATTGATTCGAGGTCCGGGGGCTGGCGGGTCTTTTATCACCAGCGCGGGAACCGAAGCCCACGATCGATTTCGGCCTCCCGTGTGAAATCAAGGCGCCCCCGGCGAGTCAGCGTGCCAACGGTTACGCAACGCCGCAGATGCACGCGGAATCCCGACCATGCCCTCCTTGCGGATCTATTTCGACAAAATCCTCGAGGGTGCCTCACCCAAGGTCGAGCGCGTGGCGCTTTCGCATGTCGAGCGCCTGGCGCTGGTGCGCCGCCATGGCGATTTCTCGCTCGCCTATTCCAGCGCCGTGCAGGGCAAGCTGTCCTATTTCGGCGACGCCGATGGCTACGTCGCCTTCGGCACCAAGATGAAGCACCATTTCGCGCTCGGCGATCCGGTGGCGGCTCCGGCCCGCCGGCCGGACTACATCAGGCGTTTCGTCGAAACCGCCGGCGATCCCTGGTTCGTGCAGATCGGCGAGGAGACGGCGCGCGTGCTGTCCGGACTGGGCTACAAGGTCAACCGGCTGGGCATCGACACCCGGCTGGTCCTGCCCGAGCATGATTTCTCGGGAAAGCGCAACGAGACGGTGCGCTATTCCGAACGCTGGCTGCTCAAGAAAGGGTTTTCCTTCGACGAGGACAGGCGCACGGTGTTCCTCGACGAGATCAAGCGGCTGTCGGACAATTGGCGCGGCGATCGCATTGTCAAGCGCTGGGAGATGGGCTTTCTCAACCGCCCCTTCAACGACCAGCTCGGCACCGACATGCGCCGCTTCGTCCTGCATGGACCCGACGGCGAGCTGATCGCCCTGCTCGACTTCGACCCGCTGTTCCGCGACGGCAAGGTGATCGGCTACACCACCGCCTTCAAGCGCAAGCATCTCGACGCCTCGCCGCATGCCGAGATCGGCCTGACCAAATATGCCGTCGACCGTTTCCGCGAGGAAGGCGTATCGGTGGTCACGCTGGGGCTCTCGCCGCTGCTCGATATCGGCCCGAGCGGCTTTGCCGAAAGCGATTTCTGGCGAAATACATTCCAGCGCACCTATGAATCCCCGTGGATCAACCGGCGACGGTTCAACCTTCAGGGCCAGGCGGCCTTCAAGCGCCGCTTCCATGGCGCGGAGGAGCCGGTTTACATCGCCTTCCGCAAGGGGAGCTTTATCGAGATGCTGGGGTTGCTGCGGCTGATCAAGGCGATTTAGGCTCGGTGTGCGGCTTCCTCATGGAATGCCGCCAACCTCGGTAACCGGCTGAAGCCTCCCAACTTCGGATAAGCGTCTCAGCCAATCAGCAAGTAATGGCGACTGCCAACGAACCCTGTACGTAGGCTGCGCTACCGCCGGTCAGTTCCGCAGCCTGTATCCCGTCCGGAATATCCAGGCGACGATGGCGATGCAGATGGCGAGGAAGACCAGCGTCATCCCCAGGCTGACGCCGACCGAGACGTCCGCCTTGCCGTAAAAACTCCAGCGGAAGCCGCTGATCAGGTAGACCACCGGATTGAACAGGGTGATCGTCCTCCAGATGCCGGGCAGCATGTGGATCGAATAGAAGCTGCCGCCAAGGAAGGTGAGCGGCGTGACGATCAGCAGCGGCACCAGCTGCAGCTGTTCGAAGCTCTTGGCCCAGATGCCGATGATGAAGCCGAACAGGCTGAAGGTGACCGCCGTCAGCACGAGGAAGGCGACCATCCAGAACGGATGCTCGATCCTGAGCGGCACGAACAGCGCGGCCGTCGCCAGGATGATCAGGCCGAGCATGATCGACTTGGTGGCGGCGCCGCCGACATAGGCGATGACTATCTCCAGATAGGAGATCGGCGCCGAGAGCAGTTCGTAGATCGAGCCGACGAATTTCGGGAAATAGATGGCGAAGGAGGCGTTGGCGATCGACTGCGTCAGAAGCGACAGCATGATCAGGCCCGGCACGATGAAGGCGCCATAGCTGATGCCGTCGATCTCGGTGATGCGCGAGCCGATAGCCGAGCCGAAGACGACGAAATAGAGCGACGTCGAGATGACCGGCGAGATGATGCTCTGCAGCACGGTGCGGAACGCACGCGCCATCTCGACCCGGTAGATCGCCCAAACGGCGCGCAGGTTCATGGCTCTTGCCTCAGAAGATTGACGAAGATCTCTTCGAGCGAACTGTTCTTGGTGTCGAGATCGCGGAACTGGATGCCCGATGCCTCTAGGTCGCGGATCAGGGAGGCGACGCCGGGCCGGTCGCTCTGGTTGTCGTACGTATAGGTGAGCTCGGTGCCGTCGCCCGATAGTTCGAGAGCGTAGCGCGACAGCCCGTCGGGCACGCTCGAAAGCGGCTCGCGCAGCTCGATCCGTATCTGCTTGCGGCCGAGCTTGCGCATCAGTTCGGCCTTGCCCTCGACCAGGATGATCTCGCCGCGGTTGATGACGCCGACACGGTCGGCCATCTCCTCGGCTTCCTCGATGTAATGAGTGGTGAGGATGATGGTGACGCCGTCCTCGCGCAGGCGGCGCACCATGGCCCACATGTCCTGGCGCAGCTCGACGTCGACACCGGCGGTCGGCTCGTCGAGGAACAGCACGCGCGGCTCGTGCGACAGTGCCTTGGCGATCATCAGCCTGCGCTTCATGCCGCCGGACAGGGTGATTGCCTTGGCATCCTTCTTGTCCCAGAGCGAGAGATCGCGCAGAACCTTCTCGACGAAGGCCGGGTTGGCCGGCTTGCCGAACAGGCCGCGGCTGTAGTTAACGGTGCGCCAGACGCTTTCGAAGGCGTCGATGGTCAGTTCCTGCGGCACCAGGCCGATCAGGCTGCGCGCCGCGCGATAGTCCTTGTTGATGTCGTGGCCGTCGACGGTAACGGTGCCCGACGAACGGTTTACGATACCGCAGATAATGGAGATCAGCGTCGTCTTGCCGGCACCGTTGGGACCGAGCAGGGCGAAGATCTCGCCGCGCTGGATGTCGAGATTGACTTCCTTGAGCGCCTTGAAGCCGGTGGCGTAGGTCTTGGAGACCCCTGATATGGACAGGATTGAGGGCATGGGCTGAAACGACTGCCTGAAAGAGGTGACCTGATATAGGCCGAATGGCGTTTCATGCAACTGCAAGTCGACGGCGCTGCTGACAGTTATGGACACTCACATTGCGCCGACAGCAGCGGTGCTCAATCGAGTGTGAGCACCGTCCGCCTGGCGCCATCGTTCTCGAGCCATGCCTGTTCGACATCCGCGAGCGGCACCGGCTTCGCCGAGATCCGCAGCCCGGCCGGAATGACGGCGGCGAACAGCTCGCCGACATAGGCGACGAGGCGCTGCATCGGGATGCTGCCGACTCCCGAACCCATCAGCGAGATCGCCGACGAGCGCAGCACCGCACTTGGCAGCGTGATGTCGGAGCCGCTGATCGAGCCGATCTGGACGAAACGGATCGGCACCGCCTCAGGACCAACCTTCGCGGCGGCGACCAGAAGGCGCTCGGCGCTCTTGCCCCAGAGATAGTCGAGGACGACATCGACGCCTTGCGCAAACTCGGCCTTGAAGCCGGCCTCGAGCGCCGCCTCGTCCTCGACAAGCGGGATCGTCACATCCGCCCCGAGCCCGGCGATTTCCTCGAGCGCCTTGGCGTTGCGACCGGTCGCGATCACCTTCTTCGCGCCGAGATGTCTGGCGATCTGCACGGCAAGCCGACCGGACGTACCGGTGGCGCCGTTGACCAGCACCGTCTCGCCGGCCTTGAGCTGAGCGCGTGCGCTATAGGCCGCCCAGGACGACATACCCGGATTGGCGATCGCCGCGGCGGTCACGTCGTCCAGGTCATCGGGCAACGGCAGATAAAGTGCCGGCGGCACGGCCGCGCGCTCTGCCATACTGCCCTTGGGCGCGACGAAATAAACCCGCGTGCCATCTTCGAGCCGGCCTACGCCGTCGACCCCGACGACGAAGGGGAACTGCCCGGTGGAACTGTAGTGCGTGCCGGAAGCGCGGCTCTTCACGACATGACTGATCGCCGCCGCGCTGACATGGACGAGGCGTTCCGACGCCGTTGGAACGGGCTCGTCGATTTCGCCATAGACGGGTGTTTTGCCCGCCTCCCAGACAATTGCTGCTTTCATGCCGGTTTTCCTTTCTGGCCGAGAATTTATGTGTATAATGCACATATTAGGAGTTTCGCATGACGTCAACCGAAAATGTGCAAAATACACGCATATCTGTCCTGCTTCGCCAATTGCATGGCTCGCTGCTGGATATCGCCGCCCTGATGAACCGGCCGCAGCGCGACGAGGTGCTGATCAAGGCCGCGGGGATTCCGCTCGACCGCGCGTTGTTTCCCTTACTTGTCGGCGTCGAGCGTTTCGGCCCGATCGGCGTCGTCGATCTCGCCGACCGCGCCGGTCGCGATTACACCACCGTCAGCCGCCAGGTGGCGAAGCTGGAGGAGCTCGGTCTGCTCACACGCCAGCCGAGCGCCGCCGACCGCCGCGTGCGCGAGGCGGTGATCAGCCCGAAAGGCAAGGCGATGACCGATCTCGTCGATCAGGCGCGTGAAAGGCTGGGCCGCGCCATTTTCACGAGCTGGGACGAGCACGAATTCGAGGAACTGGTCCGGCTCATGCGAAAATTCGCCGATGCCTTTGCCGACCTGCCGGCTGACGGCGACACCGCCTGACAGGGTGTTTGCCGGCCTTGTTTCACGGCGCGATCACGCCGGCCAAAGTGACAACATGTCCAATGCGGCAACGCGCCTCGCGTGGCGCTGCGCCGCTTTGACCGATGTCTGATCGAGGTGTAGCGTCAAAGAATAACAGCAGCCGGAGCCGACCATGGACACGCTGATATTGTCTCGCATCCAGTTCGGCGCGAATATCTCGTTCCATATTCTGTTTCCAACCATCACCATCGCACTTGGCTGGGTGCTGCTGTTCTTCAAGCTGCGCTACAACGCCACCAACGACTCCGCCTGGATGCGCGCCTACTTCACCTGGGTGAAGGTGTTCGCACTCTCCTTCGCCATGGGTGTCGTCTCGGGCGTCACCATGAGCTTCCAGTTCGGCACCAACTGGCCGGGCTACATGGAGAAGGTCGGCAACATCGCCGGGCCGCTGCTGGCCTACGAGGTGCTGACCGCCTTCTTCCTCGAGGCCGCCTTCCTCGGCATCATGCTGTTCGGCTTCCGCCGCGTTTCAAACCGCGTCCACACGCTGGCGACGGTGCTGGTGGCGGGCGGCACGACGCTGTCGGCGTTCTGGATCATCGCGCTGAACTCCTGGATGCAGACGCCGGCGGGCTTCGAGATACGCGACGGCGTCGCGCATGCCGTCGACTGGTGGGCCATCGTCTTCAACCCGTCCATGCCCTATCGCCTCGTCCACATGCTGCTGGCCTCCGGCCTCACCGTGTCGTTCCTGATCGCCGGCCTGTCGGCGCTGCGCTATCTCGCCGGCGACCGTTCGGAATCGATGTGGAAGGCGCTGCGTACCGGCGTGTTCACCGCCGCGATCCTTATCCCGGTCCAGATCTTTGCCGGCGACCAGCACGGACTGAACACGCTGGAGCACCAGCCGCAGAAGGTGGCGGCGATGGAGGCCAACTGGAACACCGGCCCCAACGTGCCGTTGGTGCTGTTCGCGCTGCCCGACGAGGCGGCGAAGGAAAACAGGTTCGAGATCGCCATCCCCAACGGCGCCAGCCTCATCCTGCGCCACTCGACGAGCGGCATCGTGCCGGGGCTCAACGACTATCCCGGCAACCACCCGCCGGTCTTTCCGGTGTTCTGGGGGTTCCGCATCATGGTCGGCACCGGCCTGCTGATGCTGGCGGTTTCCTGGTCGGCCGCCTTCTTCCTCAAGCGCCGGAACGCGCTGCCGAAGCCGCTTGCCATGCTGATGGTGCCGATGGCGCTGTCGGGCTGGCTGGCGACGCTGGCCGGCTGGTACACGACCGAGATCGGCCGCCAGCCCTGGCTGGTGACGGGCGTGCTGAAGACGGCCGATGCGGTCGGCCCGGTGGCCGGCAGCCATGTCGCGCTGACGCTCGCCGTCTACCTCGTCCTCTATGTACTGTTGCTGATCGCCTATCTCGGCGTGCTGGTGCACCTGGCGCTGAAGGCGGCCAAGGACGGCGATTCCTCGCCGCTGCCAGGCGTGATGAACGCGGCGCTGTCGCAGCCGGCTGCTGGAGAGTGAGCATGCTTGCATTCAAGGTCGGCGCCGCCCCTCACCTGCCTGCCGGCATCCTCTCCCCGTATAGGGACGGGGAGAGGGGTGCTGTCGCCGCTGGTTTCGCCAACGACCAACATGGGCAGGATGGCGCCGGCCTTGCGGCCAGCCCCCTTCTCCCCGTCACTATACGGGGAGAAGGTCCCGGCAGGGGGATGAGGGGCAGCGCCGACGTTCCTTCAGTCGCATTTCCGCCCCAACGCGTCGGGAGAGAAACATGACCTTCGACTGACCAACCGCGCTCCCCCTCATCTTTGCCGGCCTGATGGGGCTGGCG
>NZ_JAFKIC010000166.1 GCF_017306585.1 Mesorhizobium sp.
TTTTGGCTCCGGGGCCGTCCGAGTGTCGCTTACGCGGCTCTCTTGAATTTCGTCGAGGGCAACCTTAGAAGCGAACTTCTTCGTCGCCAGCGGCGCACCGCCCTCGTTCGTGAGGCGTATATAGTCGCCACCAACCAAAACTGTCAACACACCATCGCAAAGTTTTTGAACTTTTTGCGACAGAAATTTCGGACACGCATTGTCGATGGCCAACTGCCCCAGGGGAACTGGGGATAATGCGAGGGGGCAGCCACGAAGGAGCCCTATTGCCGCCGCATTGCCGTTCGACACCAAAGCCAACGAAAGAGGGCATGCGCTGCCGCGCGATGCTCCCTTTCAGGAGCTTCCCACAGGAGCGCGCGACGTACCTTATAAAGAGGGCACGCCGATTTCCCTGCAGAAAGCTCTATTAAGAGAAGGATGCGAGGCGAATTCGACCGGGGCCTGAGGCTTCGTTGACTTCGCCAGCCGTGACAGGCAAATGTCATGGCCACAACAAAAGCGACAAGCCGTTCCGCCCGGGGAAGAAGCAGCCTTTCTGGATGCCAGACACGGAAGATGTCATAGCCGAACTCGGCAACGAGCCGCCGCTTATCGCGGACGGCCGCAGTGGCCCGCCCGATCGGCGTGAGGTTTCCGCGCGTTGGCTGTCGGGAACGTTTCTCACCGGCGTGACTTCAAGCGTGCTGATGGGCGTGGCGCTGTTTGCCGCTCTCGACGGCCGCCAGCAACTGGCGACACCGCCCGAGATCGCCGAACTGATCGGCCTTGCCAGCAATGGCGATTCGGGCGAGGTGGCCAAGACGACAAGGCTGGTGGCGCCGCGCCAGATCGCCAAGGCCAAGGATCGCCGCCGCATGGAAGTGTCGATGGTCACCAAGGTCGGCGACCGCGACGTCATCCACACCATGCCCTTCGTGCAGATAAAGATGGCGCTCGCCGCGGGCCACTCCACCAACCGCCCCTACCCGCCCTTCGACCCGATGCAGGTCTTCGGCGACGACGGTGACGATACCGCGGCCCAACCCGCCACGGCCTCGGCCGCCTCCGGCCAGATCTACGGTGCCAAGGTCGAGAGCGAGATGAGCTTGAAGACCGTCGATTTCCCCATCGAGACGGCCTCGTTCGACGAGAAGAGCGACCTGTCGGCCGATGAGGTGGAAAAGGTCGTGCGCGAAGCAGGCACCGACTTGAGTGACGGCGCCGTGCAGGTCGCCTCACTCCATTATGTCGACCCGCAGCGATTCGGCGATGCTTTCGCCGAGAGCATGGCCGGCTCCTATGACGTGAAGATCGTGCCGGAAAATGTCTCGGTGTCGCCGCGCGCCAATATCGACGATCAGGCGCCGGCCTTCGCCGAGGAAATCATCCCCTTCACCAAGGATCTCGACATATCGGAGGCCTTTGCCGATTCGGGTTACACCGGCGACGACGCCACGGGGATGGCAGAAGCCATCGGCAAGCTTCTCAACGCGACCACGCTCAAGGCCGGAACCGTGTTGCGCGTCGGTCTCGAGGTTCATGGCGATGCCGCCAAGGTCGTGCGCACCAGCGTCTACGACAAGACCACGCACATCGTCACCATCGCGCTCGACGACCGTGGGCAGTACGTGCCGGCGCAGGAGCCTGATCCCAATCCCGAATTGCTGACCGCCTTCGATGATTCGTCGGCGCCGGTGGTCGTGCGCGGCAACCTGCCCAACGTCTATGACGGTATCTACCGCGCCGCCTATTCCTACGGCATGTCCAAGGCGATGACCCAGCGGCTGATCAAGCTCCTGGCGTCGGATGTCGACTTCCAGTCCCGTCTCAATCCCGCCGATCGCCTGGAGGTGCTGTTTTCGCAGCCCGACAATGACGACCAGACTTCGGACAATTCCGAACTTCTCTATGTTTCGGCGACCTTTGGCGGCCAGACGCGTAATTTCTACCGCTTCCAGATGCAGGACGGCAGCACGGACTATTTCGACCAGGACGGATCGAGCGCCCAGCAATTCCTGTTGCGCAATCCGCTACCCGCCGGAAAATTCCGTTCCGGCTTCGGCGCCCGCAAGCACCCGATCCTCGGCTATGTGCGCATGCACACCGGTGTTGACTGGGCGGCCCCTATCGGCACTCCGATCATCGCCGCCGGCAATGGCGTTATCGAGAAGGTCGGCTGGGCCGGCGGTTACGGCAAGCAGATCATCATCCGCCACGCCAATGGCTACGAGACCTCTTACAATCACCAGAGCGCGTTCGCCAAAGGCATCGAGCCGGGCGTCCACGTCCGCCAGGGCCAGACCATCGGCTATCTCGGCCAGACCGGCCTCGCCACCGGCCCGCATCTTCATTACGAGCTGATCGTCAACGGCACCAAGGTCGATCCGATGCGTGTCCGCCTGCCTGTGGGCAAGGTGCTGAAGGGCGACGACCTCGTTGCTTTCAAGCGCGAGCGCGAACGCATCGACGATCTGCTGAAACAGGAAGACGGCAACTCGCTGAAAGTCGCCAGCGCCAAGATCGACGGCTGACCCCTTCAACTTCGAACCTTACTGATTTCCGACCCGCCTTGCCCATGGCAACGGCTCGCCGGGAATGGTCGTCCACGCGATGATGGATGAAAGCAGGCAAAGCAGCGATGTCATCGTCGAGACGGCCGAAAAGGCGGCATCGCTGGCGGCCAGCCTTGCCGCATCGAGTGCGGCCGCAAGTCCAGCCGGCGCCTGTTCACCAAAGCCGGGCACTCCGGGTCCGGCGCTGCTATCCAGTGCATGGGCATAGACCCAGGCGGCCAGCGATCCCATCGCCGCCACCGCGATCAGCCCGCCAATGCGCGACACGGCATTGTTGATGCCGGAAGCGGCGCCGGTGTCCTTGTCCTCCACGGCTGTCATGATCGCGGTCGATAGCGGCGAGACGACCAACGCCATGCCGAGCCCCATCAGCGCCATGAGCGGAAATGTTCCGGTCCAGAAATGGTGGATGCCGGCATGGGTGAGCAAGGCCAGTCCGGCGAAAGCGAACGCCACGACGAGGCTGCCGCAGGCGATCGGGAAACGCGGCCCGATGCGGTCGGACAACTGGCCGACAGGGCCCGACAGAAGCGCGATCGATGCCGACAGCGGCAGAAAGATGAACCCGACCTCGGCCGTGCTCAGTCCCCAGCCGGCGATCAAGAGCATGGGCAGGTAGAAAAGATTGGCCGACAGGGCGAAATAGAGAAAGAAAGTCGCGACATTCGCGCCGGCGAAAGCGCCGATGCGAAACAGGCTGAGATCGATCATCGGCTCGCGCCGCCTGAGCTCGAACAGGATGAAGACGACAAGCAGAACGGCGCCGGCGACAATGCTTGGGACCGCCATGTGCCCCTCGCCGCCGGCGCTCATCGAGGTCAGCCCATAGGCGAGCGCACCGAAAGCCAGCGTCGCCAGCGCGCCGCCGCCGAGATCGAGGCTGCGCTTTTCCGTCGGCGCATCGGCGGGTATCTTGGCCAGTAGCAGATAGATCGAAATCAAGCCGAGCGGCAGGTTGACGGCGAAGATCGCGCGCCAGATGCCGTCACCGAACGCTGAAAGCACCAGGCCGCCGAGCACCGGGCCGAGAGCCGTGGTCAAGGCCGAGGCCGCTGCCCAGATGCCTATCGCGCGGCCGCGCTCCTTCTTCGGGTAAGCCTTGGCGATGATGGCCAGGCTGCCGGGCACCATGATCGCCGCACCGATACCCTGGAGCGCGCGAAATGCGATCAGCACGACCGCGTTAGGTGCCAGCGCGCAGGCAAGCGAGGTGACGACGAACAGCGCTATGCCGGCCACGAAGGCGCGCCGCAGCCCGAACCGGTCTCCGGCGGCGCCGCCGGCAAGGATCAGCGCCGAGAGCGTCAGCGCATAGGCATTGGAAATCCATTGCGCCTCGGCGAGGCTTGCGCCGAGATCGACACGGATCGCCGGCATGGCGATGGCCAGGATCGAGCCGTCGATGAAGCCGAGCGCCGAGGCCAATATCGCCGCGATCAGCACATAATGCCGCTGCGATTGTGGGCAGAACGTTCCGTTCGTGCCTGGCAAGGGAATAGTTGCGGCGCCGGCTTTGCTTGGGGATTGCATCAGCCTGCTTAGACCGTCGGCCAGCGGTCAACAACGAGCCAGCACATCGATCTCGTTGAAACCAGATGGAATTGGCCCTGTGTCGACGCCGAAACGAAGCGCACGGTCTATCCGCGCATCGTCGAGGTTGGCGTCGCGGCTACATTCCGGTCCCGCAGTTGATCTATGCCGCTGCGCTGCCCGCCTTATTGTTGCGCAACGGCATCGGCCGAAGGTCCGCCAATGAATTCCACTGTCACGCCTGGCGATACCAGCTTGGCAAGTTCGCGCGCGTCCCAGTTCGTCAACCGCACGCAGCCATGGCTTTCGGTTTTGCCGATCTTCGACGGCTCGGGCGTTCCGTGGATACCGTAGGTTGGTTTGTCCAAGGCGATCCAGACCGAGCCGACAGGTCCGTTCGGGCCTGGCGGAATGGTGAGAATCTTGTCGTTCTGGCCCTGCTTGAAATTGATGTTGGGGTTGTAGGTATAGTTCGGGTCGAGCGCGATGCGCGAGACGGCGTGGATGCCGGTGGGCGACGGGGTGTCGGCCGAGCCGATGGTCGCGGGATAGGCCGCGACCAGCTTGCCGCCCGCATCATAGGCGTAGACTTCTTTCTTGGTCTTGTCGGCGACGATCCGAGCGACCGGCGTCGACACCAGCTTGCCGAAATTGGCGACCTTGATGACCGTGCCGGGGCTGTTGAAGTCGGCGCCCTTGTTGAGCGACTTCAGATAGTTCTCATCCATGTGGAAGCGCTCCGCCAGCGCCTCGGTGACGGAGGTGTAGCACATGCAGTTGAGCTGCGCCTTCTGGCTGTAGTCTTCGGGGATCGAGGCGACATAGGGCCCCGCCACATCCTGGTCGGTGATCGTGTAGTTGGCGAACGGATCGCCGCCCGATTGGGCAAGCGCGGCCTGGATGCCGACCGCGTCGGTCGATTTCAGATTGCTGCCGGTGATCTCGTTGTATGCGGCGAGCGCCTTGTCGACATTCGAGCCGAAGCGCCCGTCGATGACGCCGGGCGAGGCCCCGCCGCGGTCGAGCAGAACCTGAAGCGCGGCGACGTCCTGCCGGGCGCCTAGCGAAAGCGAGGGATCCACCGAAGTCCCGCCTGATTTGGGCGGCAAGGCCCCCTGCTCGGCCGGAACCGGCTGCGGAGACGGTGTGGCGGGCGTCGTAGGCTGGTTCGGATCGATGGAAGCTTCGTTCAGCGGCTGCCGCTTGATGGTGCGCGGCTTCACCGGCTGCGGCGCCTCGGGATAGGTGTTGTCGTAAGTGCCGTCATCCTGCGGCGCTGAAGGATAGGCCTCCACGGAGTTGTCGCCATAGGGATCGTACTGATCGGGCGCCGGCCCGAGCATCCGGTCGCCATCCTGCCGGCGGCGGTACCGGCCCGTGTCCTGGGGATCGTCGAGATAGTAGCCGTCGTCGGCCGGTGCCCGGCCCAGTTCGCGCAGCCGCATGTCGCGGCGCAGCGTACGCCGGTCGAACCGGGTCTGCGGTGGCTGGATGGCGATCACCTTGCCGGTGTCGGCGTCGACGATGACGCGGTTGCCGCGCGCGTCATAATAGACATCGAGATTGCCGTCCTGAGCGAGCAGGATGCCGCCGCTCCCGGCCGCACGAACGGGCCGGGCCTCACCGTCCTGCGTCGGCGCGGCGAAAGCGCTTGAAAACACCAGTCCCGCGGCAAGCGCCGAAAGGGTGAAGATAGTGCGCAGCATGGTGGCCAAACTCTCCGGTCCGTATCTGCCGCCGCCCGGCATGTCCCAGTTCGGCGAACCCCTTCGCCAGCAAACCAGTTACCCCACACTATGGTTCCAACATGAACCGGGCATGAAGATGGCGGTTTTCCGGCGCCTCTGCGAATATTAGCTAGTCTGCGGCAAGTCCCAGCTCCTTGCGCGCCCGCCTGGTCAGCTTCAAAGCGACAAGACGATGGCTCTCGCGCAGATAGTCCTTCAGCGCACCATCATCCATGCTCTGGCTTGTCTGACGCTGGATCCACTTCATACCGCGCGAGGCGAGGTAGGGCGCCGGACGCAAGCCCGGCTGCTCCTTCAGCACGTCGTATGCGATGTCGGAACATTTGAAAGTCACGAAAAGCTGCCGGCCCTGATCCCAGCCGCCGATCGCGAACACCTTGGTGCCGACTTTCCAGACATGGGCGCCGCCCCACTGGACGACATGGGTGGTCGAAGGCAGGGAGGCGCAGAAGCCGTTATAGTCGTCCAGCGTCATCGCCCCGCCTTTCATGGAAATGCCGCGCGCCCGGACTGGACGCGCGGCATTGGAATCAGGCCGCGGCTTCGGCCGCGACGACCGTCGGCTTGGAGCGGAAGTTCAACCGGTCGGAACCGGCAGTGACCTTCACGGTCGAGCCGTCGAGGATATCGCCGAGCAGGATCTTTTCCGCCAGCGGATCCTGCAGTTCCTTCTGCATCACCCGCTTGAGCGGCCGCGCGCCGTAGGCCGGGTCGTAGCCCTTGGCCGCCAGCCACTCGATCGCCTCCTTGTCCAGCGACAGCGTGATCTTGCGGTCGACAAGCAGGCTCTCCAGCCGCTTGAGCTGAATCTCGACGATTCGGTCCATGTCCTTGCGGCGCAGCCGGTGGAACAGGATCACCTCGTCGACGCGGTTGAGGAACTCAGGCCGGAACGATGCCCTGACCACGCCCATCACCTCGTCGCGCACGGCGTCGACATCCTGGTCCTCGCCGAGATTGACCAGATACTCGGCGCCGAGGTTAGACGTCATGATGATCAGCGTGTTGCGGAAATCGACCGTGCGGCCCTGCCCGTCGGTGAGCCGGCCGTCGTCGAGCACCTGCAGGAGCACGTTGAAGACATCGGGATGCGCCTTCTCGATCTCGTCGAACAGCACGACCTGATAGGGCCGGCGGCGCACCGCTTCGGTCAGCGCTCCGCCTTCCTCATAGCCGACATAGCCGGGAGGCGCGCCGATCAGCCGGGCGACCGAGTGCTTCTCCATGAACTCCGACATATCGATGCGCACCATGGCGCTCTCGTCGTCGAACAGGAAGCTGGCCAGAGCCTTGGTGAGCTCCGTCTTGCCGACGCCCGTCGGGCCGAGGAACATGAACGAGCCGATCGGCCGGTTCGGATCCTGAAGGCCGGCGCGGGCCCGCCGAACAGCTTTCGACACCGCCTGCACCGCCTCGCCCTGGCCGACGACGCGTTTGCCGATCTCGTCTTCCATGCGCAGCAGCTTGTCGCGCTCGCCTTGCAACATCTTGTCGACCGGAATGCCGGTCCAGCGCGAGACGATATGGGCGACGTGATCGGGCGTGACCACTTCGTCGACCATACCGGCCTTGCCGTCCTGGGCCTCGGCCTCCTTCAGCTTCTTCTCGAGCTCCGGAATCCTGCCATAGGCAAGCTCGCCAGCGCGCTGGAACTCGCCCTTGCGCTGGGCGATGGCCAGTTCGTTGCGCGCTTCATCGAGCTGCTTCTTCAAGTCGGCGGCCAGCCCGAGCTTCTGCTTCTCGGCCTGCCATTTGGCGGTAATCTCGGCGGATTCCTCTTCGAGCCCGGCGAGTTCCTTTTCAAGCCGGACAAGCCTGTCCTTGGAGGCATCGTCGGTCTCGACCTTCAGCGCCTCGCGCTCGATCTTGAGCTGCATGATGCGGCGATCGATCTCGTCGAGCGCCTCGGGCTTGGAATCGACCTGCATGCGGAGCCGCGACGCGGCCTCGTCGACGAGGTCGATGGCCTTGTCCGGCAGGAACCGGTCGGCGATGTAGCGGTTGGAGAGCGTCGCCGCCGCCACCAGCGCCGAATCGGAGATGCGCACTTTGTGGTGCTGCTCGTACTTCTCCTTCAGGCCGCGCAGGATCGAGACGGTGTCCTCGACGGTGGGTTCCTCGACGAAGACCGGCTGGAAGCGGCGGGCAAGAGCCGGATCCTTCTCGACATGCTTGCGGTATTCGTCGAGCGTCGTCGCGCCGACGCAGTGCAGTTCACCGCGCGCCAGCGCCGGCTTCAACAGGTTCGAGGCGTCCATCGCGCCGTCCGCCTTGCCGGCGCCGACCAGCGTGTGCATCTCGTCGATGAACAGGATGATGTTGCCATTGGCCGAGGTAACCTCGTTGAGCACGGCCTTGAGCCGCTCCTCGAACTCGCCGCGATACTTCGCGCCGGCGATCAACGCGCCCATGTCGAGCGCCATCAACTGCTTGTCCTTCAAAGATTCGGGGACGTCGCCGTTGACGATACGCAGCGCCAGGCCTTCGGCGATGGCGGTCTTGCCGACACCTGGCTCGCCGATCAGCACCGGATTGTTTTTGGTGCGGCGCGACAGTACCTGGATGGTGCGGCGGATCTCGTCGTCGCGGCCGATGACCGGATCGAGCTTGCCGGCGCGGGCGTCGGCCGTCAGATCGCGCGCATACTTCTTCAGCGCGTCATAGCTCTGCTCCGCGCTCGCCGAATCGGCGGTGCGGCCTTTGCGGATATCGTTGATGACCTGGTTCAGAGCCTGCGCGGTGACGCCGGCCTTGGCCAGGATTTCGGCTGTCTTGGCCGACTTCTCCATGGCCAACGCCTGAAGCAGGCGTTCGACCGTGACGAAACTGTCGCCAGCCTTCTTGGCAAGATCTTCGGCGGTCGAAAACACCTTGGCCAGCGGCTGCGCCAGGTAAAGCTGGCCGTTGCCGCCTTCCACCTTGGGCATGGCCTCCAGTGCCGCTTCGACGCCAAGTTTGACGTCGCGCACATTGCCGCCCGCGCGTTCGATCAGCGACGCGGCAAGGCCCTCGTCGTCGTCGACGAGTACTTTCAGAATGTGTTCGGGCGTGAATTGCTGGTGATTGCGTGAGAGCGCCATGGTCTGCGCGGACTGGATGAAGCCGCGCACGCGCTCTGAGTACTTCTCAAGGTTCATATCTGTCTCCTTCCATCACCGGCCCGCTTTGCGGCACCGGATCAGATTGCGGTGACGGACCCGCCCATTCGAGCCGGATCCTGTTCAGCCCAGATATGGTGCACGGACCCCGGCCCCTCAAGACGTCTGGATATCGGCAAACGCATAATATTCCACAGCCGCAAAAACGAAACGTCGGAGATTTCTCCCCGCCGTTTCAAAGCCCTTCAAAGAGCGATCGATCAGTTGTCGATGTCGGCGATCACGGGCTCGGTGCCGCCGGCTTCAGCCGGAGCAGCCGCCACCTCGCCGGCGTCCGCATTGTCGGCGACGCCTTCGATCTGGTCGGCATTGCCGCGCGGACGGCGCGGACGGCGCGGGCGACGGGCAGCGCCGCTCTCGGCCGCGGCCTCGTTGAGCTGTGCCTGGGCAGCGAGACCTGCCGGCGAAAAGTCTGCGAACAACGGCGCCGGCTCGGCCGTAGCGACCGTCTCGGCCTGCGAGTCGGCCGGCTGCTCAGCCTGCACAGGCGTCTCATTGCGTTGCTGCTGGCCGCTCTGCTCGGCTGACGAAGCATAATCGCGCTGGCCGTTCTGGCCATAGCCGCCATTGGGGCGGCGATCGCGATGGCGACCGCCATTGTTGTTGTCGCGGCCGCCATTGTTGCGCCCGCCATTGTTGTCGCGGCCGTCGCGGTTGAGCGCCACCTCGGCCGGCATGCCTTCGATGACCGGCTGCGGGCCGGCACCGTGGTTGGCTGCGGGGAACTGCGCGTCGGAGGCGGAGTTGCCGGAATTACCGGCATTGTCGAACTCGTCGCGATCCTCATCGCCGTCCTCATCGAACTCGTCGCGGTTCTGCTGGACGTTCTGGATCGGCATCTGCGCCTGCGCGGCGGCGATGATGCGGTTGTAGTGTTCGGCGTGCTGGAGATAGTTTTCAGCCATGACCCGGTCGCCGGAGCTTTGCGCATCCCGGGCAAGGGCAGCATATTTCTCGGCGATCTGCTGAGCCGATCCGCGGATTTTCACGTCCGGGCCGTTGCTCTCGTAGTTGCGCGTGAGGGGATTCGGTCCCTTGCGGTTGTTGTTATTATTGTTGTTGCCACCGCCGCCGCCATTGTTGTTGCGACCGCGCATGCGCCTGTTCTGCTGTTGTGGCCTCATTCGACTCTCTTCATAGTGAATTTTCGAAAAACTCTTCACGCACGGTGGCGCTCATGCAGCCAGCCGTTTCGTTTCTTCACCGGCGTTCGCCCGCATCGATTGCGTTGGCGCCACGTGCCATCCTGTTCCGGTTACATCACTTGCCGGACGATTCCCGCACGAAGCATGGGCGTCGTTTGCGCAAGAAGGCAGCTATTTCCAAGGAAAACCGAATCGCTAAGAGCACTGCCTGCTTCGTCTCATCCGGTTAAGGCGACCCTAGCCGCATTCCCCGGCATTGCCAAGCGGTTTTTTCGCACTGCGTCAAGGCTTTCCCCGTTGAAAGACAAGAACCCTGTCGTTTTCGCCGAGATCACGGAAAGCACCGGCCAGTGCATAACCGGCCAGCCTGAATATATCCGTAACCTCGTTGCGCTGCGTGTGACCGATCTCGACTGCGATCCTGCCTTCAGGTTCCAAAAACCCAGCCGCATCGGCGGCTATTGTCCTGTAGGGGTCCAGACCATCCGCACCGCCATCGAGGGCCCTTCGCGGATCGAAATCGCGGACCTCGTCCTGCAGATTTTCGATGTCTTCTGACGGTATATAGGGAGGGTTTGCGGCAATTACATGGTAGCTGCCGGAAACTTTTTCGAACCAGTCCGAATGCAGCGCCGTGAACCTGCCGGCCAGAGCCAAAGCCTCGGCGTTACCCATCGCGGTTTTGAGTGCCTCCTCGGAGATATCGACGCCGGTGGCGACCGCTCCGGCAGCGGCACTCAACAGCGCCAGCGCGATGGCACCGGTGCCGGTGCCAAGATCGAGAATGCGGCATTGACCTTCGCGCGCCGCAACTGTCTCGACAAAGGGCAGGATCGCATCGACCAGCGTCTCGGTATCGGGCCGCGGCTCCAGCGTTTCCGGCGACAGCGACAGGCGCAGACCGTAGAATTCGCGATAGCCGAGGATGCGATGCACCGGTTCGCCATCGGCTCGGCGCCTCAGCGCGGTGTCGATTGCGGCGATGGCTTTCCGGTCGATCCTGAGTTCGGGATCCGCGATGGCCTGTGTGCGGCTGGTGCCCGAAAAATGTTCGACGATCAGCCGAGCGTCGAGCGCGGGATCCTCGACCGGGGCGGCCGTAAGCCTGGCCCGCGCTTCCCGCAGCAGCGGTCCCAGCGCCTCGGGAAGGTCAGCCATCGAGGCCGATATCGGCGAGCAGCTTCGACTGGTGGTCGGCGATCAGCGCATCGACGACCTCATCGAGTTCGCCCATCATCACCCGGTCTAGCTTGTAAAGTGTCAGGTTGATGCGGTGGTCGGTGACGCGCCCTTGCGGGAAATTATAGGTACGGATTCGCTCGGAGCGGTCGCCGGAACCGACCTGCGATTTGCGTGATTCGGACCGCTCCTCGTCCGCCTTGCTGCGCTCCAGGTCGTAAAGCCGGGCGCGCAGGATCTGCATGGCCTTGGCGCGATTCTGATGCTGCGACTTTTCCGCCTGCACCACCATGATGCCGGTCGGCAGATGGGTGATGCGCACCGCCGAATCGGTGGTGTTGACGTGCTGGCCGCCCGAACCCGAAGCGCGCATCGTGTCGATGCGGATGTCTTCGGCGCGGATGTCGATGTCGACCTCTTCGGCTTCCGGCAGCACGGCGACGGTGGCGGCCGAGGTGTGGATGCGCCCGCTCGCCTCGGTCGCCGGCACGCGCTGCACGCGGTGCACGCCGGATTCGAACTTCAGATGCGCGAAGACGCCCTTGCCGGACACGGTCGCGATGATTTCCTTGAACCCGCCGGCATCGCCGTCGCTGGCCGAGACCGTTTCGAACCGCCAGCCGCGTTCGGCGGCGTAGCGCTCATACATGCGAAACAGGTCGCCGGCGAAAAGCGCCGCCTCGTCGCCGCCGGTGCCGGCGCGGATTTCCAGGATGGCGTTCTTGTCGTCGGCGGCGTCCCTGGGCAGAAGCAGGATCTGGATGTCTTTCTGCAACGCTTCGATGCGTTCCTCGACCCCAGGCAGGTCGGCTTCGGCGAGCCCGCGCATCTCGGCATCGGTGCCCTTGTCGGCAAGCATTGCCTCGAGGTCGGCCTGCTCCTGTTCGGCGGAGCGCAATTCCCGGACCTTGGCCACCATGTCCTGCAGCTCGGCATATTCGGACGCCATTTTCACATAGGCGTCCGGCGCCGGCCCGGCCGCCATCTGCGCTTCGAGCATCTCGAAACGCTTGACGACTTGATCCATTCGGTCGCGGGGGAGATTGATCATGAGGTTGAAACTTCGGTGGAATTCACGTCAGGGCGAGTCGAAAATGGCGAATTTCGAGAACCGGAGCGGAATGTACATTCAGGTACATGAGCACCGGAAGCGCAGAAAATCGTCATTTGCAGACCGCCCTCACGTGAATCTAGAGCGGGATGGAACGGTCGTCGGCGAAGGCCTGCAGCAGCGCCCGCATCGGCATCCCCTGCGTGGGCGCCATCAGATTGTCGTCGAAGAACCTCTTCAGTTCCTCTAGCGGCAGTTCCGTCAGCATAGCCTTGACCGGACCGATCGAGGCCGGCGACATCGAGATCGAGCGGAAACCGAGGCCGATCAGCGCCATCGCCGAAATCGGCTTGCCGGCGAGTTCGCCGCACAAGGTCACCGGCGTGTGGTTGCGGGCGCCGGCATCGGCGATCTGCTTGAGCACGCGCAGGAACGGCGCCGACAGCGTGTCGAAGCGGTTGGCCAGTTGTGTGTTGCCACGGTCGACCGCCATGACGAACTGGAACAGGTCGTTGGAGCCGACCGAGACGAAGTCGACCGCCTTCATCAATTCATCGAGCTGGAACAGAAGCGACGGCACTTCCAGCATGGCGCCCAGCTTGAGGCTGGTCGGCAAATGGTGGGCGAAGCGCGACAGGTGCCGCACCTCGCGGTCGATGATCTCGCGGGCCTGGGCGATCTCGCCGAGCTCGGTCACCATCGGCAGCATCAGCTTGAGCTCCCGCCCGCCGCTGGCCTTGAGCAAAGCGCGGATCTGCGTGCGCAACAGGCCAGGCCGGTCGAGCGTCAGCCGGATGGCGCGCCAGCCGAGCGCCGGATTCTCTTCCTGGATAGCGCCCTTGAAGTAAGGCAGCACCTTGTCGCCGCCAATGTCGATGGTGCGGAAAGTGACTGGCTTGCCGCGCGCTGCCTCGAGCACATCGCGGTAGAGCTTTTCCTGCGCCTCGGCGCGTGGAAAGGTCGAGGCGACCATAAACTGGAGTTCGGTGCGGAACAGGCCGATGCCGGCGGCGCCCGCCTCGGCGAGCTGAGGCAGGTCCACGGCAAGCCCGGCGTTCATCAGGAGATCGACCTGGACGCCGTCCCTGGTCGTCGACGGCTTCTTGCGCAGTTCGCGGTAGACTTCCTGCCGGCGCGCGCGGAACCGTACCTTTTCGGCATAGGCGGCTTCGAGGTCGGACTGGGGGCGAAGGTGGATGACACCCTCTTCGCCGTCGACGATGATGGCATCGCCGTTCTCCGCCATCGAAACGGCGCCCTTCATCTGTCCGGCGACCGGAATGCCCATGGCGCGCGCGACGATGACGACGTGGCTGGTGGCGGCGCCATCCTCGAGCACCAGGCCGCGCAGCTTGTCGCGGGGATAGTCGAGCAGTTCGGCGGCGCCCATGGAGCGGGCGACGATGATGGCGTCCTTGGGCAGCGAGGCCGCGACATCCTCCGGCCCGCGCCCCATCAACTGGCGCAGCAGCCGGTTGGCCAGATCGTCGAAATCGCTCATCCGCTCGCGCAGATAAGGATCGGTCATGTGCAGCATGCGCGCGCGCATGTCGCTCTGCACCTTCTCCACCGCCGCTTCCGCCGTCAGGCCGTTGCGGATCGCCTCTTCCAGGCGCCGTACCCAGCCACGGTCGTTGGCGAACATGCGATAGGCTTCCAGCACCTGCCGGTGCTCGCCCTCGAAGGCGACGTCGCGACGCTCCAGCATGTCGTCGATGGATAGGCGCAGGGAACCCAGCGAGCTTTCCAGCCGCCGGACCTCTTCCTCGCTGTCCTCGTTGAACAGGTTGGTGACGACGATGCGCGGCTCGTGCAGCACGACATGGCCAAGCCCGACGCCATCGTTGAAGGACAGGCCGGTGAAGCTGACGGGCCGGCGCAGGTCGAGTTCCAGTCCCGGCCGGGTCAGCCGCGCCAGGTCGCCGGTGGCGATCATCTCGGCGATCACCATGGCGGTGGTTTCAAGCGCCTCGACCTCGTCGTCGCGATAGTGGCGCATGGTCTTGTTCTGGACGACGAGCACGCCCAGCGTGCGTCCTGCCCTCAACACCGGCACGCCGAGGAAGGAATTGTAGATCTCTTCCCCGGTCTCCGGCAGGTAGGCGAAGGCCGGGTGTTCCTGCGCGTTGGACAGGTTCAGCGGCCGTGCGCTGGCGGCAATGGTGCCGACAAGACCTTGGCCGAGCCTCAACTGAGCCAGGTGGACGGCGTTCGGGTTAAGACCCTCGGTGGCGTAGAGTTCGAGCACCGAATCGGCGCGCAGCACATAGAGCGAGCAGACTTCGGCGACCATGTTGGAGGCGATATCACGCACGATCCGGTCAAGCCGCTCCTGCGGCTCCAGCGGCTCTTGCATGAGCTCGCGGAGCCGTTTCAGCAGAACGCGCGGGCCAACAGCCGTGTCACGCATCGCGGCTTCTTCTCCAATGAAACACTTGCCGGCGCAGTTTCCGCCGCTGCCGGCATGCGCGCAACAACTGATTCAGTCTTGCTACTGCTTATCCAGACCGTAGACGGAATGCAAAGTGCGAACCGCCAGTTCGGTGTACGGACCGTCGATCAGTATCGAAATCTTGATCTCGGAAGTGGTGATGGCGCGGATGTTGATCGCCTTGTCCGCCAGCGCCTTGAAGGCGGTGGCCGCGACACCGGCGTGGCTCCTCATGCCGATGCCGATGACCGAAACCTTCGACATGCCGGCTTCCGACTGCACGACATCGTAGCCGACATCGGCCTTCAGGCGGTCAAGCACGGCAAGCGCCTTGTCGACGTCGCCGGAAGGCACGGTGAAGGTCATGTCGGTGAACTTGCCGTCCTCGGAGATGTTCTGGACGATCATGTCGACGTTGATGTTGGCCTCGGCCAGCGGGCCGAAAATTCCGGCGGCGACGCCAGGGCGGTCGCCGACGCGGCGCAACGAAATCTGCGCTTCGTCCTTGGCGTAGGCAATTCCGGTGACGACCTGCTGTTCCACGATCTCTTCCTCGTCGCAAATGAGCGTTCCCGGAGGATTGAGCAAATCCCCCATTCCGGGCGCATCGGGATCGTCGAAGGACGACCGCACGAAGGTACGCACCCTGTGCACCATGGCAAGCTCGACCGAACGCACCTGCAGCACCTTGGCGCCGAGCGATGCCATTTCGAGCATTTCCTCGAACGAAATCTTGTTCAGCCGCCGCGCCTTGGGCTCGATGCGCGGGTCGGTGGTGTAGACCCCGTCGACGTCGGTATAGATGTCGCAGCGGTCGGCCTTGACCGCGGCGGCGATGGCGACAGCGCTGGTGTCCGACCCGCCGCGGCCGAGCGTGGCGATGCGGTTGTCCGGGCCGATGCCCTGGAACCCGGCTATGACCGCGACCTGGCCTTCGCCGAAACGCTTGACCAGAAACGCCCCGTCAATGTCGAGAATGCGCGCCGCGCCATGCGCGTTGTCGGTCTTGATCGGAATCTGCCAGCCCTGCCAGGAGCGGGCATGCACGCCCATATTCTGCAAGGTGATGGCAAGAAGCCCGGCCGTGACCTGCTCGCCGGAAGCGACAACCGCGTCATATTCACGGGCGTCGTGCATCGGCGAGGCTTCGCGCGTCCAGGCCACCAGCTCATTGGTCTTGCCGGCCATGGCCGACACCACCACGGCAACCTCGTGACCGGCATCGACCTCGCGTTTGACGTGGCGCGCCACATTGCGGATGCGGGCGATGTCGGCGACGGATGTTCCGCCGAATTTCATCACGATACGCGCCATAGGAGCGAGATGCCTTTGACTGAAGCCGGCCCCTTTCGAGGAGGGGTACCGAAAGCGGAAGAAAACGCCCGGCTGGCGCCGGTCGTTGAATGCGCGGCCTCCTTAGCCAAATGATGAAGGTTTCGCAAGGCTGGCCGCGGATTTGCCGGGTTCAAGAAGACGGCATATTGCCTTCGGCCTCCGGGCCGCCTACCAAATGCGGCCTTCGGGGAATTCCTTTGGTCCGGCATATCAGATGATCGCTCGTCTTCGGCGCGCCATGCGATTGCAGTCGCTTCCGCTTGTCATCGGCTTCGCGGTGCTGGCCCTGATCGTCGGCACGCGCGCCCTGCTGGTCGAGGGCCAGAGGGCCAATCGCGCCGCCGCGCGCGAGACCATCGAATATCAGGACCAGCTCTCCGGGCTGCTATCGATGGCGCAGGACGCCGAAAGCGGCCAGCGCGGTTACCTGCTGACGGGCGAAAGATCGTATCTCGAACCTTACCAGAAGGCGGTCGACGCTATTCCAGGCCAGCTTGCCCGCATCGACGCCATGACACCCCCGAACTACCAGCTCACCCTTCAGGTCAGCCACATCAAGGACGCGCTGTCGCAGAAGCAGGCCGAGTTGTCCCAGACGATCGCCCTCTATGACCGGGGCGATGCGGCGAAGGCGCTGCAACTGGTCCGCAGTGGCCAGGGCAAGGCCGCCATGGACGAAATCCGGACCAGCATGGATACGATCCGGCGTATCGGCGCCGCCGCCGTGGCGGCGCGTGACGAGCATACAGACCAGGTCGAGACCTGGCTGCGCGTCGGCTCGCTTACGGCCCTGATCGCGATCTTCCTGCTCGGCACCTACACGATCCGCGAGTCCCGCCGCCGCTTCCGCGAAGTGGCCACTGGCCAGGAAGAGCTGATGCGCAAGAACATCGAGCTCGGCAACGAGATCCAGACGCGCGAGAAAGCCGAATCCCAGATCCGCCAGATGCACAAGATGGAAGCCGTCGGCCAGCTGACGGGCGGCATCGCCCACGATTTCAACAACATGCTGGCGGTGATCCTCAGCGCCATGAACCTTGCCCAGCGCAAGCTGAAACGCGGTGAGCACGACATCGAAAAGTTCGTCGAGGCCGCGACGGATGCGGCCACCCGGGCCGCCAATCTGACCTCCAGGCTGCTCGCCTTCTCGCGCCTGCAGCCGCTGGCGCCGCAAGTCGTCGACGCCAACCGCCTGGTGACCGGCATGTCCGACCTGCTGCGGCGCGCGCTCGGCGAAGGCATCCGCATCGAAACCGTGCTGGCGGGGGGCCTGTGGAAGACCCATGCCGATTCCAGCCAGATCGAGAACGCAATCCTCAACCTGGCCGTCAATGCCCGGGACGCCATGGACAAT
Source organism: Mesorhizobium sp. (assembly GCF_017306585.1). GTDB lineage: Bacteria > Pseudomonadota > Alphaproteobacteria > Rhizobiales > Rhizobiaceae > Mesorhizobium. The sequence continues at coordinate 17,487 of NZ_JAFKIC010000166.1, forward strand.
GAGGGCAAGCTGACCATCGAGACCGCCAACAGCCATCTCGATGACGCCTATGCCTCGACGCATGCCGAAGTCACGTCGGGCCAGTATGTGATGATCGCGGTAACCGATACCGGTGCGGGCATGGCGCCGGAAGTCATCGCCAAGGCTTTCGAACCCTTCTTCACCACCAAGCCGGTCAACAAGGGCACGGGACTGGGGCTGAGCCAGGTGTTCGGCTTCGTCAAGCAGTCCGGCGGCCACGTCAAGATCTACTCCGAGCCGGGCGAAGGCACGACGATCAAGATCTACCTGCCGCGCTTTTTCGGAGCGGAAGAGCCGGCAACACCCGCCGGGCACGGCAAGAGCGAGGCCAAGGCGACCGAGACGATCCTCGTCGTCGAGGACGACGCCCGCGTGCGGGCGGCCACCACGGACGCAATGCGCGAACTGGGCTACACCGTGATCCATGCCGGCAGCGGCGAGGAGGCGCTTCAGAAGCTGGCCGCGACACCCGATATCGCCCTGCTTTTCACCGATATCGTCATGCCGGTGATGAACGGGCGCAAACTCGCGCAGGAAGCGGTGGCGCGCCAACCCGGGCTCAAAGTGGTCTTTACCACCGGCTTCACCAGGAATGCAGTCGTCCACAATGGCGTGCTCGACCATGACGTGCACTTCCTGGCCAAGCCATTCACCATCGAACAGTTGGCCGCCAAGCTGCGCGACGTGCTGGACGCGAAATAGGCAAGCCGCCCGCGCCGCCGGGCCTCTTTGTCACCATGGAAAATTGTTGCCTTGACTTTCCGGCTCCCGCGCCCGACTTCCTAGCGTCCGAGGAGACCGACCGATGCCAGAGCCCCGACGATCGACGATCGATGCCGGAGAAGTGGAACGCTTTTCCGCCCTTGCCGCCGAATGGTGGAACCCGAACGGCAAGTTCCGGCCGCTGCACAAGTTCAACCCGGTGCGGCTGGCCTATATACGCGACCAGGTGGCGGCTCGCTTCGGCCGTGATCCGCGCGCGGCGCGGCCTTTCGAGGGCCTGCGCTTCCTCGACATAGGCTGCGGCGGCGGCCTTCTGTGCGAGCCGATGGCGCGGCTCGGCGCCGAAGTTGTCGGCGCCGACGCTTCGGCCACCAACATCGAGGTGGCGAAACTGCACGCGGCGGAAGGCAATGTCAGCGTCGACTATCGCGCCACCACGGCGGAAGATCTCGCCGACGCCGGTGAGAAATTCGACGTCATCCTCAACATGGAAGTGGTCGAACATGTCGCCGATATCGATCTGTTCGTCGCCAAATGCGGGCAGATGGTGCGGCCCGGCGGCATCATGTTCGTGGCCACCATCAACCGCACGCTGAAGGCGCTCGGCCTTGCCATCATCGGCGCCGAGTATGTGCTGCGCTGGCTGCCGCGCGGCACCCATCAGTTCGGCAAGCTGGTGCGCCCGGAAGAGCTGGAAAAGGCGCTTGGCGGCGCCGGCCTGACCATCATCGACCGCACCGGTGTCACCTACAACCCGCTTGCCGACCGCTGGGCGCGCTCGAAGGACATGGACGTCAACTACATGGTGCTGGTGGAAAAGGGATCGGTCTGATCCCCCGGCACCACAAGCCGATGGACCGTGTCGCTACGCCTTCCGGCTTTGCGCCTTGGTGGTGATGAACACACCGGCGGTGATGATGATCGCCCCCACCCAGGTCAGCAGCTGATAATGTTCGCCCAGGAAGATCGTGCCGGCAAACAGCCCAACGGCCGCCGCGACATAGCCGATCTGACTGAGATAGACCGGGCCGCCGACCGCCTGCAGCCTGAAGAAGAAGGCAAACATCGCCGAAGCCGACGCGACCTGTGCAAGCACCACCAGCGGCACGCCGCCAAGCGGCGCGAAGGCCTTGACGCCGAACAGGGCAAGGATGCCCACGAGCAGCAGCGTCGCCGACGCCAGGTGGCTGCCGACGGCGAGCTCGATGGGTCCGGTGCCTTCAGGCCAGTCGACCGTGCGGTAGATGTTGCCGGCGGCAAGGCTGACAGGGATCAGCAGGCCCATCGCCACCCAGAAGAAATCGGCGGGCTGGCCGGCCTCGCCGCGCGTTGCCGCCACCATCACCGCGCCGACGAAACCGACCGCGATGCCAACGATACCCAGCATGTTGGGGCGTCGGACGCGCAACAGGATCGAAAACACCAGCGTGATGACCGGCGACAGCGTAAACATGATGCCGGTATAGCCGGCGCCCAGATGCGGTATGGCCGAGAACATCAGCAGGTTGGGAACGGCATAGGACACCGCCGCCGTGATGAAGAAATAACGCAGCTTGTGCGCGGTGAACTGGATGCGCTGGCCGCGCAGCAGAAGCACGCACAACAGCACGCCGCCGGCGCCGAGCGAGATGACGAAGGCCCAGACCATGGCCGGCACGCCGGCAGCGGTGGCGAGCTTGCCGAAAGGCAGCGTCAGCCCGAGCAGGCCGCCCGTGACGACCAGCAGGCCCAGCGCGCAATCCCAGAGAAACTTCATCGAACGACCCACCATCCGCGGCAGGCACTTGGCCGCCGCTCTATCTTGGGGTAAGATAATGCAAAGATTCTTAACGTCAAGATATTTGATGGCGAGATAAATGGACCGGGCAGCGAGAGCGATCGAACAATGGAGCAGGGAGCGGCCGGATCTCGATGTCTCGCCGATGGGCGTGATCGGGCGCCTGAATGAAGCATCCTCGCTGATCGCGCGCGACAGGCTGGCTCCTGTCTTCGCCCGCTTCGGCCTGCAATCCGGAGAATTCGACGTTCTGGCGACGCTGCGCCGTTCGGGGCCACCCTATGCGTTGACCCCGACCGAACTCTATGAGGCGACGATGGTGACGTCGGGCGCCATGACCGCGCGGCTCGACCGGCTGGAAAAGGCCGGACAGATCGCGCGGGGGCCGCACCCGACCGACCGGCGCGGAATTGTCGTGCAACTGACGGCAAAAGGGTTGGAACTCGTCGATGAGGCTCTCACCGCCCACGTCGCCAACGAGCACGAAATCCTCTCGGCGCTCACACCTGCCGAGCGCGACACACTCGCGCACCTGCTGGGAAAGCTGATCGGCAGCCTGGGCTGAAAGCTCAGTTCCGGTCGTCTGGAAACACCGGGATCGGCATAAAGTCGACGCCGTCATCGGCGAGGCCCTTGGCCTCTTCCAGCGTCGCCTCGCCATAGATGCCGCGCGCATCGGCCTCGCCGAAATGGATCTTCCGCGCTTCCTCGGCGAACTTGTCGCCGACATAGTCGGCGTTTTCGCGCACCTTCTCCGCCATCGCCTTCAACTGCGCCATGGCCTGCTTCTGCGCCTCGCCCATGGCAAGCGCGATGGTTTCCTGCTTGCGCGCCGTGGACACGGCCGGCGCCATCAGCCCCTTCTCAACCTTGTGCGAGCCGCAACTCGGGCAATCGACGAAGCCGCGCTTCTTCTGCTTGTCGAAATCGTCATTGCTGCGAAACCAGCCCTCGAATTCGTGCTCGTTTTCGCAGATCAGGGAAAAGCGGATCAAGATGCGGCACCCCTGAGACGCGGCATGTCACCGGCGATGCTGAAATCCCGCGCATTCCTGAGATTCGGGACCTTCCTGCGCGCCGCGAGCGACTGCGCCGGATCGATCTCGGCGACGATCACGCCAGGCTCGTCATGGGCGGCTTCGGCCAGGATACGGCCCCATGGATCGACGATCAGCGAATGACCGTAGGTCTCGCGGCCGTCTTCATGCAGACCGCCCTGCGCCGCTGCCACGACATAGGCGCCATTCTCGATGGCGCGCGCTCTCAACAGCACATGCCAATGTGCCTCGCCGGTCTGGCGGGTGAATGCGGCCGGTACGGTCAACAGGCTGGCGCCAGCCAGCGCCTCGGTGCGGAACAGTTGCGGGAAGCGCAAATCGTAGCACACCGCGAAGCCCAGTTTCGCACCCGCGACTTCCGTCACGACGGCTTCGGTCCCAGGCTCATAGGAAGCGGATTCGCGCCAGCTCTCGCCATTGTCGAGGTCGACATCGAACATGTGGATCTTGTCGTAGGTGGCAAGCGTGGCCCCATCCGGGCCGAACAGAAAGGCGCGATTGGCAAGCTTGCCATCGGCACGCAGGATGGCCGTCGAGCCGACATGGAGGAAAATGCCGAGTTCGCTTGCCAGCTTGCTGGCCGTCGAAACGACGACATCCTTATCCTGCGAGGTGAAGGCGGCAGCGCCGGCCTGCTTGTCGCGGATGAGCGCGCCGGTCATTTCGGGAGTCTGCACATAAGTCGCGCCCCGGCCCGCCGCCTCGCGCACCAGCAGTTCCATGTCAGCAGCATTGCGCTGCGGGCTCGTCCCCGAGCGCATCTGCACCGCCGCCACCTTGAAAACACCCATCGTCACACCCTCAAATCATCGAACCGTTGGCGAGCAGTTTGTCGAGCCGGCCTTCGGCTTCAAGTTCATGCAGGTCGTCGCAGCCGCCGACATGTGTCTCGCCGATGAAAATCTGCGGGAAGGTCGTGCGCCCATGGGCGCGCGAAATCATCTCCTGGCGCAGTTCCGGTGAAAACGATGCGTCGTGCTCGGTATAGGCGACACCCTTGCGCTCCAGCAGCCGCTTGGCCGCCGTGCAGTAGCCGCACATCATGCGCGTATAGATCGTGACATCGACCATGACGGATTTCCACTTTCGTTGCCGACTTATATAGTCGCGGACTCGTCCGCCCGGAAGTCCCCCGGCAGCACGCGGGCGAAGGTCAGCACGTCGACGGCGGCCGCCCCTCCCCTTTTCAGCGCCTTGGTCGCTGCACGCACGGTGGCGCCGGTGGTGTAGACGTCGTCGATCAGCAGCACCCTGCGGCCGGCGATCTCGATCTCGGCCTCATCAGGCACGCGAAAAGCGGCGCGCACATTCTCCTCGCGTTCCTGCCGCTCCAGTCCGACCTGCTGGCGGGTGAGTTTCACGCGCCGCATGGCGGACGGCGCGAAGGACAGGCCGCTGAGCTCGCAAACCGACCGCGCCAGCTCCGCCGACTGGTTGAAGCGCCGTCTGAAAAAACGCCGCCAGTGCAGCGGCACCGGCACGACCACATCCGCATCGGCGATGAGGTCGGCGCCCACCCGCACCATCCAGCGCGCCATCCAGGGCGCGAGATCGGTGCGGTCCTGGTATTTCAGCCCCTGCACCATCTGGCGCGCAACGCCGGAATAGGCGACCGCCGCCCGCGCCCGCTCGAAGGGCGGCGGATCGGCGATAGCCTCGGCCGACAGAAACCCCTCGCCCATGTGGTGGGTGAAGGGCGTGCCCATCACCGGGCACCAGGGCCGTTCCAGAAGCCTGAGCTTCGGCCAGCAGGCGCCGCACAGCACGCCGGGCTGCGAGACGTGCCTGCGGCAACCCGCGCAAACCGGCGGAAACAGGATGCGCGCCGGCCAGCCCAGGGCGGAGCGGGCTGCCGACCGGGCCAGTTTCCCGATCTCGACGGACTTGATCTTGGGCATCGGATCGGCCACGTGGTTGGTTCCCCGCGCCTCTATACAAACCACATCAGGGCGCGGACAAACAAGGACCCATCCGTTGCAGCCCATATTGGACACCCCCCTGTGGCTGGCGCACAAGCGGCGTGCGCTCATCCATCCGTCCGAAGGCGCGGATTTCCTGATGAACCGCGCGGCCGAGGACCTCGCCGACAGGCTGGGCGCCGTCGAGCGCAGGTTTGGCAAGGCCGCGGCGTTGTTTTGCCAGACGTCAGCCGCCGCCGGTGTCCTCGCGGCGAGCGGCAAGGCGGCCGATGTCGACCGTATCGAGGCGGACGCTGCTTTCCTGGATGGCGGCCCCGGTCGCATCGCCCCTTTGGAAGCCGTGCCGTTCGAGCCACAAAGCCTCGACCTCGCGGTCTCGCTCCTGTCGCTCCAGGCAATGAACGACATCCCCGGCATGCTGATACAGATCCGCCGTGCGCTGCGGCCGGACGGGCTCTTCCTCGGCGCCTTTGCCGGCGCCGGAACGCTCGGCGAACTGCGCGAAAGCCTGCTTGCGGCCGAGACCGAGCTTTACGGCGGCGCCAGCCCGCGCGTCACCCCGTTCACCGACGTGCGCGATGCCGGCGCTCTGCTGCAGCGCGCCGGCTTTGCCCTGCCGGTGGCCGATGTAGAGACGGTGACCGTGCGCTACGCCAATCTGTTCGCGCTGATGGCTGACCTGCGCGCCATGGGTGAAACCAGCGCGCTTGCCGATCGCAGCCGGCGACCGGGCTCGCGCAGGCTGTTTGCCCGCGCCGCCGAAATCTACGCGGAACGTTTCTCCGACCACGACGGCCGTATCCGGGCGAGCTTCTCGATGGTCTGGCTGTCCGGCTGGGCGCCGGATGCATCACAGCAGAAGCCACTCAAGCCTGGCTCAGCCAAGGTCTCGCTGAAGACGATACTCGAAGAAGGGCAATAGGCAGTCCGCCGGTGCGGACGGTCCAAGGTCATGGCGCGAACGCGTTCGCAAGCCTGCTGGTGTTGTTGCTGAACAACCACGTGAGCTGGTTGAAAACCTGGCCGATGCCGCCAATGATCGTCAGCGACAGCACGCAGACGATCAGGGCGTATTCGACGGCCGTGGCGCCGTTCTCGTCCTTCAGAAATCGCAGCAGCACGGTTGTCATAGGCTCAATCCCCCTTGCCACAACCTTACCGCCGATCTGTTAAGAAAGGTTAACGGCAAAGGCTTAACGGGCGGTGAAACCGCCGGCTCTCCAAAATGTCTTAACCATGTCAGCAGTCGCCGCTGGTCTTGCCGTCGGACCCGATGATGCAGACCGAGCCAGGCTCGGGCTGCAACACGCTGCGCCGCACCGTATAGGTGCCGCGATGGCTGATCGACCCGGTGGCCGTCATGTCTAGGCCGGGAAAATCATCGCGAGCCGACTGCGAACGCGTCTGGCTGTCGAGGAACGGCGTCGCGATCAACGCCAGCGCCACCGCGGCGGACCCGAACAGCAGCGTTATGCGCAGGATGCCCATGCCGGCATCGGCGGCGCGAAAGCCGCGCTCAGGCCGGATCGAATCCCAATCCCTGTCCAGGCTCATCCTGTCGCTCTCCACGCAATCGGTGGCCGCGACGAACACGGCCCTGCATCAATTTTTCACGATCAGATAAATCTTCCATTAACGCTGGCTGATATGGGTGGCCCTTGCGTCCGCCGCCTGATGCTCAGCTATCCGTCCCTCAAAGAAGGTCGATCAGGAAGGGGATCAGCGGCGCGTCGGCCGGCGGCATCGGATAGTCGCGCATCTGCTTTGGCCGCACCCATTTCAGCGCCTGCCCTTCCCGAGGCTGGGCGATGCCGCGGAAACGACGGCAGACAAACAGCGGCATCAGGAGATGGAAATCGTCATAGGAATGGCTGGCGAAGGTCAGCGGCGCCAGGCACGGGATTTCGGTCTCGATGCCGATCTCCTCATGCAGTTCGCGGATGATGCACTGTTCGGGCGTCTCGCCGGGCTCGACCTTGCCGCCCGGAAACTCCCAAAGCCCGGCAAGCTGCTTGCCCGGCGGCCGCTGCGCCAGCAGCACGCGGCCGTCGGCGTCGACCAGCGCGCAGGCAGCGACCAGCAGCAGGCGCTTGCCGGGATTTGGCAGATCATTCATGCCCAATCTCACTCATGCCCCGGCGGCCGCCGGTAGTGGTAGCGATAGACTTCCTCGAAGCCGAGCGAGCGATAGAGCGCCAGCGCCGGCGCATTGCCGGCCTCGACCTGGAGCCAGGCTTCACGAGCGCCGCGCAGCCGTGCCCATTTCAGCGCCGACAGGATCAGGTTACGGCCGTGCCCCTTGTTGCGCGCGGACTTGTCGACGGCGACCTCGAACAGGCCCGCAAGGTCGCCATCGTGCACGCAGATCAGCGTCGCCAGCGGTTCCGCTCCCTCCTCGAGCGCGAACAGCCCTGCCTCGGGCTGGATGGCGCCGATGATCTCGGACAGGCCGGGCCGCAGCGAAACATCCGAACCGCTGACCTTGAGCGACGCGCCGATGAAGCGGCTGATGTCCTTGAGCGGTATCTGGTCCATGGCGGCGTCGAGTTGCGCCGCGGCCAGCGGCAGCCGCATGACCAGCGATTCGTCGAACCGGCTCCAGCCTTCCTTGTCGAGATGGCCGGCAAGGTCGGGACCTGAAAGCGGCGACATGCGGAACGTCAGCGGCCGGCCATAGGCATCGAAACGGCGGCTGGCGCGGCCGATGCGGTCGGCGATGTGCTGGATGTCGCCGGGATCGAGCGGATTGACCGAGTTCAGCCGTTTGGCCGGATGGCCGGCGGTCAGCCGCACCACCCAGGTCCCGTCATAGTGGACGGCGGCGGCCGGCCAGGCGCGAAAACCCGCCGCCTCGTAGCGGCGCACCGTCGCGAGCATGCTTGCCGGGTGGCGCGAAACCAAGGCGCTCAGCTCCGGTAGTCGCCGTTGATGGCGACATATTCCTTGGTCAGGTCGCAGGTCCAGACCGTGGCCTTGCCGCGGCCGATGCCGATATCGGCGCGGATGCGGATATCGTCGCGCTTCATGTAGGCGGAGGGCTTCTCCTCCGAATAGGCCGGGTCGCGCTCGCCCTCATGCGCCAGCCGGTTGTCGCCGAACCAGATCGACAGCCTGTCGCGGTCCGCCGGCTCGCCGGCCTTGCCGACGGCCATGACGACGCGGCCCCAATTGGCGTCCTCGCCGGCAACCGCGGTCTTGACCAGCGGCGAATTGGCGATCGACAGCGCGATGCGCTTGGCCGAGCGCGCCGACTTCGCGCCGGTCACGGTGACCTCGACCTGCTTGCGGGCGCCCTCGCCGTCGCGCACCACTTGCAGGGCGAGCGACTTCAGCACCTTGCCGAGCGCCCGGCGAAACCCGCCGAGGCGGGCATCCTTGGCGTCGGTGATCTCGGGCGCGCCGCGCTTGGCGGCCTTGCCGGTGGCGAAGATCAGCAGCGTGTCGCTGGTCGAGGTGTCGCTGTCGACAGTGACGGCGTTGAAGGTCTTGGCCGTGCCGCGCGACAGCAGGTCCTGCAGCACGGGTGCCGCGATCGGCGCGTCGGTGGCGATGAAGGACAGCATCGTCGCCATGTCGGGGGCGATCATGCCGGCGCCCTTGGAGATGCCGTTGATGGTGACATCGGTGTCGCCGAGCTTCACAGTCTGCGTCGCCACCTTGGGATAGGTGTCGGTGGTCATGATGGCCTTGGCCGCCTCGGTCCACAGATCCGGCTTGCCGTCGCTGACCAGCCCGGCCAGCAGATGGCTGAACCTGGTGGTGTCGAGCGGCTCGCCGATGACACCGGTCGAGGCCAGGAAGACCTCGCCCGCCGTGCAACCGGCGGCCTTGGCCGCCGCCTCGCCGGTCAGCGCGGTGGATTCGCGGCCCTTCTTGCCGGTAAAGGCATTCGCGTTGCCGGAATTGACGATCAGTACCCGGGCCTTGCCCGCGCCCAGGTTCTGGCGGCAGAAATCGACCGGCGCCGAGGGGCATTTCGACCTGGTGAACACGCCGGCAACGGCGGTGCCGGGATCGAACACCATGGCCAGCAGGTCGGTGCGGTTCTTGTACTTTATCCCCGCCTCGGCGGTGGCGATGCGCACCCCTTCGATGACGGGCATCTTGGGGTATTTCTTCGGCGCGAGCGGTGAAATCGTCGTGGACATGGGGACCTCGGGCGGGAAAATCGCAAGGGAAGGCCGGTTTGCCCGATACGGCGCGCGCGTGCAAGGGCGTTTTCGCCGCGCCTGACCGAGGCAACAGCTGCGGATTAAGCCTGCATTTCAAATCTGTTGGCGTGGCCGGGGCCTGTGGCGCTATGATCGCGCCTCATGGGCAGGCTTGTCATCCTCGCTTGGGCATTTCTGGGACTTTTACTGCTAGGCGCCGACGCCGAGCCGGCTCGGCGCGTGGCGCTGGTCATCGGCAATGGCACTTACGCGGAAGCCGGCACGCTGGCCAATCCGGTCAACGACGCGCTCGACATCGCCGACAAGCTGCGCTCCATCGGCTTCGAGGTCATCGAAGGCAACGATCTCGGCAAGCGCGAACTCGAGCGCAGCATCGGCGAGTTCTCCGATGCGCTCGAAGGCGCCGGCGTCGGGCTGTTCTACTATGCCGGCCATGGCCTGCAGGTCGACGGGCGCAACTACATCGTGCCGGTCGACGCGCGGCTGGACATGCCGGTCAAGCTGCAGCTCGAGGCGGTGCCGATCGACGAGGTTCTCGACATCATGGAACAGCAGACCAAGGTCAGCCTGGTGTTTCTCGACGCCTGCCGCAACAATCCGTTCGCCCGCAGTCTCAGTCGAAGCGCATCCACCCGCTCAGCGACGGCGCTGGCGGGGCTGGCGCAGTTCGATTCGACACGCGGCTCCTTCATCGCCTTCTCGACCGCTCCGGGTGCCGTCGCCATGGACGGGACCGGGCGCAACTCCCCCTTCGCCCAGGCGCTGCTGCGCCATATCGCCGAACCCGGCCAGAGCATCAACGACATGATGATCGCGGTGCGCCGCGACGTGGTCTCGCAGACGCGTGAGGCCCAGCGCCCGTGGGAACAGGGCTCGCTGCTGGAGCGCTTCGAATTCGTGCCGGGCGAAGGCCCTGCCCCCGCGCCCAAGCCGGCGGCCGAGCCGGCGCCGGCCACCCAGATGGCGACGGCGGAGCGCTCCGTGGGCGACGACAAGAGCTCGATCGAGACATTCCTGCGCGACGACTACCTGTCGCCGGACACCAGGGATATGCGCAGCGCCGTCAAACGGCTCTATGGGCCATCCGCCACTGTCTTCGGCACGCCCTATGATGCCGAGACGCTTGCGAAGGTGAAGAGTGACTGGTTCGCGCAATGGGCGTCATGGTCGCTCGGCCTGGAGCCAGGCACCCTGGAGGTTACACCGCACGGCGAGAGCAGCGCCCAGGCCGTTTTTGCCATGAGCTACGACTACACCCCAAAGGACAAATCGGTGGCACGCGTGGCCGGCAAGGCGCGCGTGACGCTGGAACTGATCAAGACCGAACAGGGATGGCGCATCGTGTCGGAGACATCGCAGGCGATGTGAAGAACATTGCTGACCGACCGGCGCCGGCCCTCCGCCGAAAACGGGGCGTTTCGTTTCATCACCGGATCACCTACCATTGCCGGTGAAATTGAAACAAGGACGACAGGATGGCCGAGAGCGCTGATCCGGCACGCAGATCGATAGGGGCAAAGCGTAATCCCGACAGCGCCGAAGCCATTCTGGAAGCGGCCGAAGCGGTGCTGGTCGAGGCCGGCTATCCCGGATTCTCAATCGAAGCGGTGGCCCGTCGCGCCCGCGCCGGCAAGCCGACAATCTATCGCTGGTGGCCAAGCAAGGCCGCACTCCTGCTCGAAGTCTACCAGCGCCAGAAGCGCGTCGACGTTCCCGATACCGGGAGCCTGGAAGAGGATCTCGCCGGCTTCCTGATGAGCCTGTTCGCGCACTGGCGCGAGACATCGTCGGGCAGTGTGTTCAGGTCACTGATCGCCGAGGCGCAGTCGGATGAGACGGCGGCGGCCGCCCTTGCCGGCTATGCCGCCGGGCGCCGCGCCCATACCGGCCAGATCATCGAGCGCGCCAGGGCGAGAGGTGAAGTCGCGGCCGATATCGATGAGGCCGTGGTCGCCGATCTCGTGGCTTCCTACGCCTGGCGGCATCTGCTGACCAACCGGCTCGACGAGCCGGAGGCGGCGATACGCAAGGTGGTCCGCTATCTGCTGCGCGGCATCGGGACGCCGGTCAGATAGTTGGGGCTGGCATTCGCCCACGAAAAAGGCGCGGCGCCCTATGGCCGCCGCGCCTTTGTGTCGAGGAGTTCGATCGGCTTACTTGCCGCCTTCCAACGTATCGACCGCCTGCTTCAGCTTGGCGTCCGGAATTTCGACCTTGGCGTCCGCGCGCAGCGACTTCACCAGGGCGAAATACTTGTCGCGGATGACCGCCTGCTTGGCCTGGTCCTTGACGTCGTCGAACGCCGGCGGCTGCTTGGCGCGCTTGTCCTCGAGCTTGATCACGTGCCAGCCGAACTGGGTCTGCACCGGCTGCTCGGTGTACTTGCCGACCTCGAGCGCGAAGGCCGCCTTGTCGAACTCCGGCACCATCTGGCCAGGGCCGAACCAGCCGAGATCACCGCCATTGGACTTGCCCGAGGGGTCGCTGGTGTGTTCGTTGGCGAGCTTCTGGAAGTCAGCGCCGCCGTCGAGTTGCTTGATGATCGCCTCGGCCTCTTCCTTCGTCTTCACGAGGATGTGACGGGCATGCACCTCGTTGACCGGCGGCGTGTTGGCGATTTCCTGGTCGTAGCGGGCGCGAACCTCGGCATCCGTGACCTTGTCGACAACGCCCTTCTCGACCATCTCGCCATGCAGCGCGCGCTCCTGCAGGAAGGCCATGCGGCGCTGGAAGTCGGCATCCTTGTCGAGACCATCGGCGACCGCCTTGGCGGCCATCACGCGGATTTCGATCGCGGCCGAGAGCGCGGCGGCGCGGCGCTGTTCGGGCGGCAGCTGCGCGAACTGCTGCGACAGCTCGCCCTCGGCAAGCGTCAGGTCGGCTTCGGTCAGAGGCTGGCCATTGACCGTGGCGACGACCGCATTGGGGTCGACCGGCGCCGCGGCCGGCGCGGCGGCATCCGCCGGGGCAGCCGGGGCGGGAGCGGTATCCTGCGCCATCAAGGGCGACAGGCAAAGAGCCGACAGGCCGAAGGCCAGGCCAAGGCTGGCAAGCGACGCACGGCTGAACATCAGGGGCATAAGGATGACTCCGGTGAAGGATTATAAGGAGGGGTGGCTTCCAGATCAGCCAGATTGTGGCGGAATTTGGCGCGACCGGCAGAGCCAGCGCGGCGTTGACATCAGTTGAGCCCCCTCTTATCTGTCCAACGACTTGGCGTCCAGAACCGTTTTCCGGGCGCTTTTTGCGTTTGCCCCCATTCAGGCGATGCAATCACGCGGATGTGATGGGGCCGGCCGGCGCTCGTCTCGAAGATTGAGAATTCTATCGAAAGGACCATTGGATGGTCAGTCTCGGCGGTCTCGCCCGTAAGGTTTTCGGTTCCTCCAACGACCGCCGGGTCAAATCGACCCGGCCCCGTGTCGAGGCGATCAACGCCATGGAAAACGAGATGCGGGCGCTCTCGGATGCCGAGCTTGCCGGCCGCACGGTGAAATTCCGCCAGGACATCGCCAACGGCGCCAGCCTTGACGATCTTCTGATACCGGCCTTTGCCACCGCTCGCGAGGCGGCGCGCCGTGTGCTCGGCATGCGCCCCTTCGACGTCCAGCTGATCGGCGGCATGGTGCTGCACAATGGCGGCATCGCCGAAATGCGCACCGGCGAGGGCAAGACCCTGGTCGCCACATTGCCGGTCTACCTCAACGCGCTCGCCGGCAATGGCGTCCACGTCGTCACCGTCAACGACTACCTTGCCACGCGCGACGCCGAATGGATGGGCCGCGTCTACAAATTCCTCGGCCTGTCGGTGGGCATCATCGTGCATGGCCTGTCCGACGAGGAGCGCCGCGTCGCCTACGAAGCCGATGTCACCTACGCCACCAACAACGAGCTCGGGTTCGACTATCTGCGCGACAACATGAAGTATGAGCGCGCCCAGATGGTGCAGCGCGGCCACAACTACGCGATCGTCGACGAAGTCGATTCGATCCTGGTCGACGAGGCGCGCACGCCGCTGATCATTTCCGGTCCGCTTGAGGACCGCTCGGAAATGTACAACACCATCGACACCTTCATCATCCAGCTGCAGCCGCAGGATTATGAGATAGACGAGAAGCAGAAGACCTCGATCTTCACCGAGGAAGGCACCGAGAAGCTGGAGAACATGCTGCGCGCGGCCGGCCTGCTGAAGGGCGAGTCGCTCTACGACGTCGAGAACGTCGCCATCGTCCACCACGTCAACAACGCGCTGAAGGCGCACCGCCTGTTCCAGCGCGACAAGGACTATATCGTGCGCAACGGCGAGATCGTCATCATCGACGAGTTCACCGGCCGCATGATGCCCGGCCGCCGCTATTCGGAAGGCCTGCACCAGGCTCTCGAAGCCAAGGAGCACGTGGCGATCCAGCCGGAAAACCAGACGCTGGCTTCCGTCACCTTCCAGAACTACTTCCGCCTCTACAAGAAGCTCGCCGGCATGACCGGCACGGCGCTGACCGAGGCCGAGGAATTCGGCAACATCTACGGGCTCGAAGTCACCGAAATCCCGACCAACCTGCCCGTCATCCGCAAGGACGAGGACGACGAGGTCTACCGGACGGTCGAGGAGAAGTACAAGGCGATCGTCAAGGAGATCCGCGAGGCCAGCGCCAAGGGCCAGCCGACGCTGGTCGGCACCACCTCGATCGAGAAGTCCGAGCAGTTGGCCGAGCGCCTGCGCAAGGAAGGCTTCAAGGATTTCGAGGTGCTGAACGCCCGTCATCACGAGCGCGAGGCATCCATCGTCGCCCAGGCCGGCAAGCCCGGCGCCATCACCATCGCCACCAACATGGCCGGCCGCGGCACCGACATCAAGCTCGGCGGCAATGCCGAGATGCGCATCGCGGAGGAACTGGGCGACATGCCGCAGGGCCCGGAGCGCGAGGCGCGCGAAAAGGCGATCCATGCCGACATCGAAAGGCTGAAGGAAAAGGCGCTGGCCGCCGGCGGCCTCTACGTGCTTGCCACCGAGCGCCATGAATCGCGCCGCATCGACAACCAGCTTCGTGGCCGTTCCGGCCGCCAGGGCGACCCCGGCCGCTCGAAGTTCTTCCTGTCGCTGCAGGATGATCTGATGCGCATCTTCGGCTCCGAACGCATGGACGGCATGCTGCAGAAGCTCGGCCTCAAGGAAGACGAGGCCATCATCCATCCCTGGATCAACAAGGCGCTGGAAAAGGCGCAGAAGAAGGTCGAGGCCCGCAACTTCGACATCCGCAAGAACCTGCTGAAATATGACGACGTCTCCAACGACCAGCGCAAGGTGGTGTTCGAGCAGCGCATCGAGCTGATGGACGGCGAAGGCCTGTCCGAGACGGTCGCCGAAATGCGCGAAGGCGTCATCGAGGACATCGTCGCCAAGGCCATTCCCGAAAACGCCTATGCCGAACAGTGGGATGTCGCCGGCCTGAAGGCCGAGGTCGCCGAATTCCTCAATCTCGACCTGCCGGTCGAGGAGTGGGTGAAGGAAGAAGGCATCGCCGAGGATGATATCCGCGAGCGCGTCAGTGCCGCCGCCGAGGCCGCCGCCAAGGAGCGCGCCGAGCGCTTCGGGCCTGAAGTGATGACCTATGTCGAGCGCTCGGTCGTGCTGCAGACGCTCGACCATCTGTGGCGCGAGCACATCGTCAATCTCGATCATCTGCGCTCGGTCGTCGGCTTCCGCGGCTATGCCCAGCGCGATCCGCTGCAGGAATACAAGGGCGAGGCCTTCGAGCTGTTCCAGGCCATGCTGGGCAATCTGCGCCAAGCGGTTACCGCGCAGCTGATGCGCGTCGAACTGGTCCGCCAGGCCGCCGAAGCCCCGCCCCCCGAAGCGCCCGACATGTTCGGCAGCCACATCGACGGCTCGACCGGCGAGGACGACTTCCAGGGCGGCGAAACGGCCCTTCTGGTCCGTCAGGAAAGCAACGCGATCGTCGCGCCGGAAGACCGCGACCCGAACAACCCCACCACCTGGGGCAAGGTCGGCCGCAACGAAGCTTGCCCCTGCGGCTCCGGCAAGAAATACAAGCACTGCCACGGCGCGTTTGCGTAAGGCGCGGCGCTTTCCTTCTCCCCGTCCCTATACGGGGAGAAGGTGCC
>NZ_JAFKIC010000167.1 GCF_017306585.1 Mesorhizobium sp.
GCGACCGCTATCGAATATGGTCTGATCGCCGCTCTCATCGCGCTCGCCATCATCACCGGCGCCGGCGCGCTCGGCAATGCCATCAACGCCAAGTTCACCGCGATCGGCACCACCCTGAACAGCAGCGGCGGCTGATCCGCCTATTGCTGAACGCTGGGGTTACGTTCCTGACAAGGGCCGCCATTGGCGGCCCTTGTTCTATTCCGGCCATGGGCCGCCAATGGCGACCTTGTTCTATTCCGGCCATGTGAGAGCACCGCCAGCAACAGTCGCCTTTTTATTGCCAGCCTCATCAATCGTTAATCGAACCCGTCTAGGTTCAGTCTCCGTGGACAATAGGCATGAGCGCCGATGCTTGAAGCCCTGATCTTCGTCGTCTTTCCGTTCTGCATGCTGTTTGCCGCGATCTCCGACATGCTGTCGATGACGATTGCAAACCGCGTGCCGGTGCTGCTTGTCGTGGTCTTCGCGCTGGTCGCGCCGCTGACGGGCATGGAATGGGCGGCTTACGGTTGGCACTTCGCCGCCGGCGCCATTGTCCTGGCCGTGACGTTCGGCCTGTTCGCCTTGGGCGGCATGGGTGGCGGCGACGCCAAGCTCCTGGCCGCCACGGCCGTATGGATGGGGCTCAACGTAAATCTCGTTGAATATCTCGTGGCCTCCACATTGATCGGCGGTCTTCTGACCATTGCCATTCTGATCTACCGCAAGTCGCCGCTTGCAGTCGTTACCGGCCGCAATCCATTCCTGCGTCATTTCGCGGATGAGAAGACCGGCATTCCCTATGGGATCGCGCTTGGCCTGGGCGGATTGATGACCTATCCGGACTCACCCCTGGTGGTGTGGGCGCTGGCGCGGCTGGCAAGCTGAACCCGATCTGATTTTCCGTTGTCTACCGACCGTGTCGCCAACCGGCTGTGAGGGCAGCCGATGAGGGGGCTATGGAACCCATGGCGGCGTGATCCCTCTAATTTATGTAAACCTTAAATTAATCACGATCGTAAGCATTGCATTAACCTTGTTTTGACGATTGCGGCTGCAAAGTCCGGCCTGGCTACGTGGTTTGCCAAGGGCGAGGGTTCGGACAGATGCCAGCATCCCGATTGATTATTCTGAGCGTGGCGGTGGCTGCGGCAGGCGGTGCTGGTTATGTCGCCAAGAACATGGTCGCCGCGCCGCCGCCCCAGATCGTTGTCGATTCCGGCCCCAAGGCGCCTGAAGTGCCGCTGCAGGACGTGCTGGTGCTCTCGGGTGATGTCGGCATGGGCAACGCACTCGACAACAACATCACCTGGCAGGCCTGGCCGGCCGACGGCGTCAACGCGAATTTCATCACCAAGGCCACGGCTCCCGACGCGATCGAAAAGCTGAAGGGGTCGATTGCCCGTGTGGCGATGTATGCGGGCGAGCCGGTGCGCCGCTCCAAGCTGATCGGCGAGGGGCAAAGCTTCATGTCGTCGATCCTGCCTTCCGGGATGCGGGCAGTCGCCACGACGATATCGGCCGATACCTCGGCCGGCGGCTTCATCCTCCCCAACGATTTTGTCGACGTCATCATGACCCGCAGGGCGGACGCTGCCAGCGGCAGCACCGGCTTCAACACCGAAACCATCCTGAAGAACATTCGCGTCCTGGCGATCGACCAGACCATCCAGGAAGACGAGGAAGGCAAGAAGACCAGGGTGGGTCAGACCGCCACGCTGGAGCTGACCCCCCGCCAGGCGGAAATCATCACCGTTGCGCAACAGATGGCGGATCGCCTGACACTTGCGCTGCGGGCGATCACGGACACCCAGGAAAAGAATCTGGACGAGGCCGACTATCTCGTTTCCGGCAATGGCCGCCGGGGAACGGTGAGGCTCATCAAGTCGGGCGAAGTTTCTGAAGTAGGGGCAAGGAAATGAGGCGAAGCGGTAAACTGCCGGCAATCGCGGCAACGGCGCTCAGCCTGCTGCTCGTCGGGACGAATGTGCAGGGCGTTGTCCAGGCCAAGAGCACGCAGGTGACGGCCACGACCGCCAACCAGCGCGTCAAGCTCGGCCTCAACAAGTCTGTCGTCATAGACCTGCCAAGCGACGCCTACGACATTCTCGTCGCCAACCCGACGGTTGCCGATGCGGTGACCCGCACGGCGAGACGCATCTATCTCTTCGGCAAGGCCGTCGGCGAGACCAACATCTTTGTCTTCGGCCCGAACGGCGAACAGATCGCCAGCCTGGATCTGGCCGTCGAGCGCGATGTCGCCGGGCTGGAGGATTACATCAAGCGCTTCCTGCCGACCTCGGCCATCAAGGTCGAACTGCTCAATGACAACGTCATCCTGACCGGCACCGTCGACACGCCGCTGGACGCCAAGCGGGCGGTCGATCTGGCGACGATCTTCGTCTCGGGCGGTGAAGCGACGACCGGACAATATTCGCAGACCGCGGCCGGCGGCTCTGCCCAGAGCGGTGTCGACATCAACAACCCGGACCAGGAACGCCGCACCTCGAAGATCGTCAATCTGCTCCAGATCATCGGCGACGATCAGGTTACCTTGAAAGTGACGGTCGCCGAAGTCAGCCGCTCGGTGATGAAGCAGCTCGGCGTCAACATGATAGGCAGCGGCGGCGGCAACGGCATCAGCTATAGCGCGCTCAGTGACCCTTTCATGGGTCTCGGCAAGCCACTGTCGAACGCGGGCTTCGGCGTCGCAACGTCGGGGCTACAAGCCTATGTCAATGCGATGGAGCAGTCCGGGGTCATGAAGACCTTGGCCGAGCCCACCTTGACCGCCGTATCGGGCGAGAAGGCGACCTTCAAGGTCGGTGGCGAATACAATATGGTGACCGGGGTTAGCGCCAACGTCTCTACCGACAACCAGACAGGTCTGAAGACGTATTCGGTCGACAAGATCGAATACGGCATCGGCCTGGAGTTCCAGCCGGTGGTTCTGTCGCCCGGTCGCATCAGCCTGAAAGTCAGAACCTCGGTTTCCGAGCCGACCACCGAAGGATCCGTGTCGTCATCCACTGACAACAAGAGTATCGGCATGAATGCGCTATCACTGCGCAAGCGCCTTGCAGATACGACCGTCGAACTGCCCTCGGGTGGGTCCATGATGATCGCGGGCCTGGTTCGCGACGATGTCAGGCAAGCTGTGACTGGCCTGCCTGGACTGACAAAAATCCCGGTGCTCGGCACGCTCTTCCGCAGCAGGGACTTCGTGCGCAACGAGACGGAACTTGTCATCATCATCACGCCGTATCTGGCGCGGCCGGCGGCACGCAACGACCTCGCCAAGCCGGACGACAATTTCAACCCTACCAGCGATGGCGCCGCCATGTTCCTCGGCAAGGTCAATCGGGTCTACGGCACCATGCAGACCGACAAGCCCAACGGCCGGTATCACGGCGTTGTCGGCTACATCTACAAGTGAATGGGGAAGCGGACATGTCTCAGTCAGCCTTGAAGGCACGGACCATCGCCACGGCGATCCGCTCCGGCCGTTCGCGCACCTACCGTCGGGCCCTTCCGGCCCTGGCGGTGGCGGTGACGGCCCTGCTGGCCGGTTGCGCGCAGCGCGACAGCATCACCGTCGGCGCCATTCCGGACGACTATCGCACCAACCATCCCATCGTCATCGCCGAGAAAAACCAGAAGATCGATCTTCCGGTCGGCGCCGGCGACCGTGGCATGACCGGCTCGCAGCGCGACACGCTTCTTGGCTTCCTGGACAGCTATGACAAGACCGCCGCCCCGACACTGACGATCCAGGTTCCGCAGGGATCGGCCAATGAAGTTGCCGCGACGGCCGCCGGCCGCGATTTCGCCCGGCTGGCGGTCGCCAGCGGGGTCAAACGCAACCGGATTGTCGTCGTGCCTTATCAGGCCGGCTCGAGCGAGGCGTCGGCCCCGATTCGCGTCTCCTACATCGCTGTGAGGGCACAGACGGACAAATGCGGGCGCTGGCCCGAGGACCTGACCAACACTTCGGAAAACAAGCATTATGCCGATTTCGGCTGCTCCTATCAGAACAATCTTGCCGCCCAGATGGCCAATCCGGCTGATCTGCTTGGACCGCGCAAGCAGACCACCATCGACGCGGAAAACCGTGGCGCGGTGATCGATGTCTATCGCGCCAGGGGCATATCGACTGAATTCCTCGGCAATTCGGAAGTGACTTACTAAGCCACGCCCCGGGAAAAGACTTGGGCAAGTGAAGCCAGGCGAAGAACAGGCCACGGAAAGAGCATGACCATGAGCAACCTTGCCTATGACGCCACCGTGGACGGCGGCGACACCTCGCCGCAGGACATCGCAGCGATGCAGGCGTTGCGGCCGGTTCCGCGCATCTCGATCCAGGCATTCTGCGAGACGGAGGGCGTTGCCAATCCGGTCGAGCGCGCCGGCGAGGACCGCCGCATGACGAAGGCGCATCTCAAGGTCCATATGGGCGGCGTTCCCACCGCGATCGAATTCTACCAGTCGGCGCCGACGCCGAATCTCATCCTGCTGGAATCGCGCAGCGAGCCCAAGCAGTTGCTGGAGCAGCTCGCGCAGCTCTCGGAATATTGCGATCCTTCCTCGAAGGTGGTGGTCATCGGTCACTACAATGATGTCGGTCTCTACCGCGAGCTCATCCGCTCGGGCATCTCCGAATATGTCATCGCGCCGGTGTCGATGGCAGACATCGTCAGTGTCGTGTCGTCGATTTTCGTCGATCCGGAGGCCGAGCCGCTCGGCCGCTCGGTCGCCTTCGTCGGTGCCAAGGGCGGCGTCGGCTCCTCCACCATCGCCCACAATGTCGCCTGGGCAATGTCGTCGCTGTTCAAATCCGAAGTCGTCGTTGCCGATCTCGATCTCGCCTTCGGCACCGCCAACATCAATTTCGACCAGGATCCGGCGCAGGGCATCGCCGAAGCGGTGTTTTCACCCGAACGCATCGACGAGGTCTATCTCGACCGGCTGCTGACCCAGTGCGCCGAGCACCTGTCGCTGCTCGCCGCGCCCTCGACGCTGGAGCGCGTCTACGACTTCGATCCCGATGCCTTCACGCAACTGGTGGACACGGCGCAGCGCAGCGTGCCGCTGCTGGTGCTCGACGTCCCCCATGTCTGGACCGGCTGGGCCAAGAACACGCTGATCAAGGCCGACGAGGTCGTCATCACGGCGACGCCTGAACTGGCCAACCTGCGCAACACCAAGAACCTCGTCGACATGTTCAAGCGGCTGCGCCCCAACGATCCGCCCCCGAAGCTGATCATCAACCAGGCCGGCGTCCCCAAGCGGCCGGAGATTTCGCCGTCCGATTTCGCCGAGCCGCTCGGCCTGACGCCGATGTCGGTGATCGGCTTCGATCCGGTGCTTTTCGGCAATGCCGCCAACAATGGGCGCATGCTCGGCGAGATGGATGCCAAGAACCCGGTCGTGGCCACGATCAACGAGATCGCCCATGTGCTGACCGGCCGCAGCGAACTGAAGGCGAAGAAGAAGCCTGGCCTGGGCAGCCTGCTCGGCAAGCTTTCGCGCAACAAGAAATGACGCAGTGGGATCGGTAGTCGATCATGTTCGGTAAAAGAGGCAACGACGACGGCAACCGGTTCAAGCCGGAATTTCGCCAGCCGGCACCAACACCGGCGGCTGCTCCGGCTGCCGCGGGTTCGGCCGACACGGCCGTTCTCGCCCGTCCCGCGGCCGCACCCCAGCCCAACGCGCCCGCCGCACAGCCGGCCCGCCGCGCGGTCGAGGCGCCGCCGCTCGCGCCTGAGCAGAAGCGGGGCCGCGAAAAGAGCGAAACCTACTACGACACGAAGAGCCAGGTTTTCTCGGCGCTGATCGACACGATCGACCTGTCGCAGCTCGCCAAGCTCGATCCTGAAAGCGCGCGCGAGGAAATCCGCGACATCGTCAACGACATCATCGCGATCAAGAATTTCGCGATGTCGATCTCCGAGCAGGAAGAACTGCTCGAAGATATTTGCAACGACGTGCTTGGCTATGGCCCGCTCGAGCCGCTGCTTGCCCGCGACGACATCGCCGACATCATGGTGAACGGCTCGAAGAACGTCTACATCGAAGTCAACGGCAAGGTCGAGCAGACCAGCATCCGCTTTCGCGACAACCAGCAGCTTCTTAACATCTGCCAGCGCATCGTCAGCCAGGTCGGCCGCCGCGTCGATGAATCCAGCCCGATCTGCGACGCCCGTCTTCCCGATGGTTCCCGTGTCAACGTCATCGCGCCGCCGCTGGCCATTGACGGCACCGCCCTCACCATCCGCAAGTTCAAGAAGGACAAGCTGACGCTCGATCAGCTGGTCAAGTTCGGCGCCATCTCGCCGCAAGGCGCCGAAGTCCTCAAGATCATCGGCCGCGTTCGCTGCAACATCGTCATTTCCGGCGGCACCGGCTCGGGCAAGACGACACTGCTCAACTGCCTGACGAACTACATCGACCGCGAGGAACGCGTCATCACCTGCGAGGACTCGGCCGAACTTCAGCTGCAGCAGCCGCACGTCGTGCGCCTCGAAACCCGCCCGCCCAACCTCGAAGGCGAGGGCGAGGTGACGATGCGCGACCTGGTCAAGAACTGCCTGCGCATGCGGCCCGAACGCATCATCGTCGGCGAAGTGCGCGGACCCGAGGTGTTCGACCTTCTGCAAGCGATGAACACCGGCCATGACGGCTCGATGGGAACCATCCACTCGAACAGCCCGCGCGAATGCCTGAACCGTATCGAATCCATGATCGCGATGGGTGGCTATTCGCTGCCGCAGAAAACCGTGCGTGAAATCGTCGTCGGCTCCATCGACGTCATCATCCAGGCGGCGCGCCTGCGCGACGGCTCGCGTCGCATCACCCACATCACCGAGGTGATCGGGATGGAAGGCGACGTCATCATCACGCAGGACATCGTCCTCTACAACATCAAGGGCGAGGACGCCAACGGCAGGCTGCTGGGAGAGCATGTGTCGACCGGTATCGGCCGACCGCATTTCTGGGACAGGGCTCGTTACTATGGCGAGGAACAGCGCCTCGCCACCGCGCTCGAGGCGATGGAGAAGCGCGCTGACTGACGCATCCGCAGGCGTGAGGGTTCTGGTCGATGTTTGGAATTGACGGCACCGTATTGGCGTTTGTCGTGCTCGCCGGCTTCAGCGCCGGCGCGATCGCCTATGCGTTGCTGTTCAACCAGATCAGCAACGAAAAGCAGGCCGGCAAGCGGCTCGAGACCATCAAGGCGGCCGAAACGGACCGCTCCATCGTCAAGGCCACGCGCGACCGCGCCGCCGACGCGGCCAAGCGCCGCAAGTCCGTCCAGGATTCGCTCAAGGAACTCGACGAGAAGCAGAAAACCAAGGACAACGCGATCAAGAAGCCGCCGCTGAAAGCGCAGCTTCGTCAGGCCGGGATGAAGGTTTCGATCGAGCGTTTCTATATCTATTCCGCCATTTGCGGCCTGGCGCTGACGGTGGTCGCGTTCATGGCCGGCACGCCGCTGCTGGTGCTGCCCGGCGTACTGGTGGCCGGAGCGTTCGGCCTGCCGCGCTGGTTCGTTTCATTTCGCCGTACCCGGCGCGTCAAGGCGTTCCTCAATGAATTCCCGAACGCGCTCGATATCATCGTGCGCGCGGTCAAGTCCGGTCTGCCGTTGAACGATGCCATACGCCTGATCGCCAACGAATCCCCCGAGCCGGTGAAGACCGAATTCCGCCGCATCGTCGATTCGCAGCAGATGGGCATGTCGATCCCCGATGCGACCTTGCGCATGCCCGAAACCATGCCGTGCACCGAGGCGAGCTTCTTCGGCATCGTCATCCAGATCCAGTCGCAGGCCGGCGGCAACCTGTCCGAGGCGCTGGGCAACCTTTCGCGCGTGCTTCGTGACCGCAAGAAGATGAAGGCCAAGGTCCAGGCACTGTCGATGGAAGCAAAGGCGTCCGCCGCCATCATCGGCGCTCTGCCCTTCATCGTCGCTTTCCTGGTCTATCTTTCGAGCCCGAACTACATGCTGCCGCTGTTCACCACCAGCGTCGGCAATCTGATCCTTGGCGTCGCCGGCGTCTGGATGTCGATCGGCATCTTCGTGATGCGCAAGATGATGAACTTCGAAGTCTAGGGCAGCGGCATGAGCGAACAAGTCGTCAAGTCACTGACGGATCCCGGCCTTCTGATCGCGCTGCTGGTCGCCATCGCCGTGTTCGCCACCGTCTTCACGCTGCTGCCCGCCCTTGGCGGCAACCAGCTCAAGTCACGCATGAAATCGGTGGCGCTGGAGCGGGACGAACTGCGCGCCAAGCAGCGCGCCCGGCTTGCGACAGAGGCCGACCGCCGCCGCAAGGGCCTGCGCGAACAGCAGTCGGTCGGCATGCGCAACATCGTCGACCGTCTGGACCTGCGGCGCGCCCTGGCCGACGAGGCCACCTTGCAGAAACTCAAGGTCGCCGGTTTCCGCGGACAGAATCCGCTGACCCGGTTCCTCTTCTTCCGCCTCGTCTTGCCTTTCGTCGGTTTCGCGCTGGGCCTGTTTTACATCTTCGTGCTCGGAGGATTGCCGGACAAACCATTTGTGATCCGGCTCTTCGTCTGCATCCTCGTAGCCTATGGCGGCTTTTATGCGCCGGTCATCTACGTCAACAACCGCGCCTCAAAGCGCAAGCAGTCGATCCAGATGGCGTGGCCGGATGCGCTCGACCTGATGCTGATCTGCGTGGAATCAGGCATGTCGGTGGAAGCCGCCTTGCGCAAGGTCGCCGACGAGATCGGCGCGCAGTCGGTGGCCCTGGCTGAAGAATTCATCCTGACCAACGCCGAGCTTTCCTACCTTCAGGAGCGCAAGCAGGCCTATGAGAACCTCGCGAGCCGCACCGGTCTGGAATCGGTGAAGTCGGTTTCGCAGGCGCTCGTCCAGGCCGAGCGTTACGGCACGCCCGTGGCGCACGCGCTGCGCGTGCTTGCCAGCGAAAGCCGTGACATGCGCATGAATGCCGCCGAGAAGAAGGCAGCCGCCCTGCCGCCCAAGCTCACCGTGCCGATGATCCTGTTCTTCCTGCCGGTGCTTTTCGCCATCATCCTCGGCCCGGCCGGCATCCAGGTCAGCCAGCGCGGCATCTTTGGCGACCACCACTCCAGCAGCGCCCAGTAATCCGCTGCCAAGGCCGAAACGAAAGAGCCGCGCGAGGGACGTCGCGCGGCTCTTCTTTCTGGGACGACCAGCGGCCCGATATGCGGTCAGTTGGTCGCGGACTTCTTCTTCTTGTCCTGGTCCTTGAGTTGGCTCCAGGCATTCTGCTGGGCCAGCATCTGCCTGAGATAGGCGACATTGGCCTGGGCCTGCTCCGGCGAGAGCTCCTGCGAGGCGATCTTCTCGGCTTCGTCGAAACGGCCCTGCAGGCCGACGACCAGCGCCAGGTTCTGCCGCACGCGGCTGTCGGCATTGGGCTGCTGGGCGGCCGAGCGCAGATAGGTCTCGGCGGTGCGCAGATCGCCCTCCAGCACATAGGACATGCCAAGGTTGGACAGGACCGAGGGTTCGTTTGGCTTGAGTTCGAGAGCCTTGCGGTAGAGCTGGCGTGCGTCGTCCTTCTGGCCGAGTTGATCGAGGATGGCTGCCTCCGCCGACACCAGCTTCCAGTCGGGATACTCCGGCGTCTGGGCGCGGCGCACGGCATCGAGCGCTGCCTCGAACTGGCCATTGGCGGCCAGCGCCTTGCCGTAGGCGGCGAGCACGTCGCGATCCTTGGGGTAGGCGATCGCCAGCTTGCGCATCACGGCGAGCGATTGGTCGGCGTCGCCGTTCATCTGCAGCGCTGCTGCGAAATTGGTTGCTATGCGCTTGTCGTTGGGGTTCCTCGAATAGGACTGGCCAAGCGCGGCGGTGGCATTGTGCAGTTCACCCGCGGACATCGTCTCCAACGGCTTGCCGCTGGTGCGCCCGATCGAGCCGGTGCTCATCTTGTCGGTTCCGCAGCCGGCGACTCCGGCGGCGAGCGCGAGCACGAAGGCCGTGGTGACGAGCCGCTTTCCCCTGACAGTCATCGTGCGGTCGATCGGCATGGGCACTGGCCTCCATTCCTGCGCGTGGCCATTGCACGGCCATCTTCCCTCCCGCAGAAATATTCTGTTAACCCTAACGGATGGTTAAAAACACCGACTCGTGAAAGCCTGCCCGGAGAACATTGAATGCCTGTCGAACTCGTCGAGAAGAAATTGCAGGGCGCGTTGCCTGTGCACCTGGTGGGCAGGGACGGCCTGGAGGCAGCGGACCTCGCGCCGTCCGCAATCGCCTGGGCGAGGGCCAACGGCTTCTCCGGTGAAGCAGGTCGCACGCTGGTCTTGCCTGGTGAAAACGGTGCGCTGGCGGGCGCCTTGCATGGCATCGGCGATGGCGAGGGCGCGCTTGGCCTTGGCGTGCTGTCGAAAGCCCTGCCTGAAGGCGATTGGCATTTCGCCTCGGCGCCGGCCGAACCGGAACTGGCGGCAATTGCGCTGGCGCTCGGCTCTTATGTCTTTACCCGTTATGGCAAGAAGCCCGGCAAGGCGCTGCGCTTCGAACTGCCGGCCGGAGCCGATGCCGGCCGGGTCCGACGCATCGCCGATGGCGTCATCCTGGCGCGCGACCTGGTCAACACGCCGACCAGCGACATGGGGCCGGACGATCTCGAGCGAGCCGTGCGGGCCCTGGCCGCTGCCCACAAGGCTGAGGTCTCGGTGACCAAGGGCGACGATCTCATCAAGCAGAATTTCCCGATGATCCATGCCGTCGGCCGCGCCTCTTCAAGTGTGCCGCGCCTGATCGACATGACCTGGGGTCAGCCAGGCGCGCCCAAGGTGACGCTCGTCGGCAAGGGTGTCTGCTTCGACACGGGCGGCCTCGACATCAAGCCGTCGTCCGGCATGCTGTTGATGAAGAAGGACATGGGCGGCGCGGCCAATGTGTTGGGACTGGCCTCGATGATCATGGCGGCCGGCCTGAACGTAAGGCTACGCGTGCTGATCCCGGCGGTGGAGAACTCGATTGCCGGCAATGCCTTCCGGCCGGGCGACGTGCTGGCGAGCCGCAAGGGCATCACGGTCGAGATCGGCAACACCGATGCCGAGGGGCGGCTGGTGCTGGGCGATGCGCTGGCGCTGGCCGACGACGAAGAGCCTCAGCTCTTGGTCGACATGGCGACGCTGACCGGCGCTGCCCGCGTCGCGCTTGGGCCGGATCTGCCGCCGTTCTACACCGCCGACGAGGCGCTGGCCTCGGACCTCGCGGCGGCATCGCTGGCGGTGGAGGACCCGCTGTGGCGCATGCCGCTATGGCGGCCTTACGATGCGAAACTGTCGTCGAAGATCGCCGACATCAACAACGTCACCACGGACGGCTTCGCCGGTTCGATCACGGCTGCCCTCTTTCTAAAGCGCTTTGTCGAGAAGACGCCGGGCTGGGCGCATTTCGACATCTTCGCCTGGAATCCCGCGGACCGGCCCTATGGTCCGGCCGGCGGCGAGGCCCAGGGCATCCGGGCGCTGGAGCGGGTGATTTCGAGCCGCTTCGGCTGATCGCGGCAAGCCGGCAAATCGCCGAAACTGAAACGGAACCGAAACAATTTGCGGTCATGCTGGCGCGATGTCGATTGCGATGCGCCCGAGCCAGGCCTTGCGACTGTGGCAGCAGGTGATGCTGTCGCAGGTGCGTGAGGATGCGCCCGACCTCACCATGCGCCAGACGGCGATCCTGTTCACCATCTATCTCGATCCGCCACCGCACACGGTGCGCGGACTTGCCGCCCGCCTCAACGTCACCAAGCCGGTCATCACCCGCGCGCTGGATACGATGGGTGCGCTGAAGCTGGTGTCGCGTCATCGCGACGAACTCGACAAGCGCAATGTCTTGATCAAACGCACGGTCGAGGGTGCGCTCTTTGTCGAGCGCTTCGGCGATGGTATCATCGCCAAGGCCCATGAATTGCCGATGTAGGGCTTGGCCCCGGACAGGGTCATGCTCAACGAAAACAGAACCGGATTGCCGATTTGACCGCCAGAGACGCTCGCCTGCACGCCTTTCGTTCCGATCTTGCCGATGCCCGCCTGCAAGGCGAAGTCACGGCGGAGCGTTTCGTCGCCGGCCGGCCGGCGCGGATTGCCGTACCGGTGGCCGATGTACGCAAGGCGCCCCGAGCGGATGCCGGCATCAACACGCAGTTCCTGTCCGGCGACGATGTGCTGGTCTTCGAGGATATCAAGGGCTGGGCCTGGGTGCAGGGCGAACGCGACGGCTATGTCGGCTATGTCGCCGCCAATCAACTCGGCGGGCGGGAGCAGGCACCAACCCATATAGTCTGCGTTCCGCGAACCTTCCTCTATCCCGGCCCGGACCTGCGCTTTCCGATCGCTGGACACCTGTCGATGGGATCGACGGTGACCGTGATCGGCGCCGCCGAAACGCGCGGCACGCACTACGCGCTGCTGCCCTCGGGCGAGGCTCTCATATCGGGGCACCTGCGTCCGATTGGCGAGATCGCGGCGGACTATGTGTCCGTGGCCGAGACGTTTCTGGGCACGCCCTATCTCTGGGGCGGCGCCTCCGGCTTCGGCATCGATTGCTCAGGCCTGGTGCAACTGGCGATGCGGATGGCGGGCAGGGACGTGCTGCGCGATTCCGACATGCAGGCGGCCTCGATCGGCGAGACATTCCAGCCAGGCCCGGATTATTCCGGCCTGAGGCGCGGCGATCTCGTCTTCTGGAAGGGTCACGTCGCCATCATGACCGACGAAGAGACAATGATCCACGCCAATGGCCACACCATGCTGGTGTCGCGCGAAGGGTTGAAGGACGCCATCGCCCGCATAGGCTATCTCTACGGCGGGCCGACTGGGTTCCGGAGGCCATAGCGCGGTTTCTTCCTTCTCCCCTTGTGGGAGGAGGTGTTGCCGAAGGCGACGGATGAGGGGTGTTCCAGATGCCACCAGCGTCTCATTCCGCTGGAACCCCCTCATCCGTCTCGGCGCTGCGCGCCGATCCACCTTCTCCCACAAGGGGAGAAGGGAAGAGTCACTGCGATCCCCTTTTGTTCCGATTCTTCTTGGCGATTGACCGCCGCCGCGCTACCTCTGGCACGTGACCGTTGAGCCGCGCCTTGCCGACCAGAATGCCGCTGTAGCCCTGCCCGAACCGTTCGTCAGATGGTTCGGTGAAAAAGGCTGGTCGCCGCGCGCCCATCAGATCGAATTGCTGGCGCGTGCGCAGGCGGGACAATCGGTGCTGCTGATCGCGCCGACCGGCGCGGGCAAGACGCTTGCCGGCTTCCTGCCGTCGCTGACCGAACTGGCTGTCCGGCCGAAGCGAAAGCCGGGCCAGGCGCATCGCGGCATCCACACGCTCTATATCTCGCCGCTCAAGGCCCTGGCCGTCGATATCGAGCGCAATCTCGGCAAACCCGTCGAGGAGATCGGGCTGCCGATCTCTATCGAGACGCGCACCGGCGACACGCCGTCCCACAAGCGCCAGCGCCAGAAGCTGGTGCCGCCCGATATCCTGCTCACCACGCCGGAGCAACTGGCGTTGCTGATCGCGGCCCCCGACGCCCGGCGGTTCTTCGAGGAACTGCGCTACGTCGTGCTCGACGAACTGCATTCGCTGGTAACCTCCAAACGCGGCCACCTGCTGGCGCTGGGCCTGGCGCGGCTACGCAACTATGTGCCGGATCTGCAGACGATCGGCCTGTCGGCAACAGTTGCCGAACCCGACGAACTGCGGCGCTGGCTGGTCAGCCAGAATCCGCCCAAGGGGCTGGCAGCGCCTGACATGGCCGGGCTGATTACCGTGGCCGGTGGCGCGAAACCGGATATCTCCATCCTCGATTCACGCGAACGCGTGCCATGGTCCGGGCACTCGGCCCGCTACGCCATTCCGGAAATCTACGAGGCGATCAAAAAGCACCGCACGACGATCCTGTTCGTCAACACCCGCAGCCAGGCCGAGATGCTGTTCCAGGAACTGTGGCGGGCCAATGAAGATTCGCTGCCGATCGCGCTGCATCATGGTTCGCTCGATGTCGGCCAGCGCCGGCGGGTCGAGAAGGCGATGGGCGAGAACGCGCTGCGCGCCATCGTCGCCACCTCGACGCTGGACCTCGGCATCGACTGGGGCGATGTCGATCTCGTCGTGCATGTCGGCGCGCCGAAGGGCGCCAGCCGGCTGGCGCAACGCATCGGCCGCGCCAACCACCGCATGGACGAGCCTTCCAAGGCGATCCTCATTCCGGCCAACCGCTTCGAGGTGCTGGAATGCCGCGCGGCGCTCGACGCCAACTATCTGGGCGCGCAGGACACGCCGCCCTTGATCAACGGCGCGCTCGACGTCCTGTCGCAGCACGTGCTCGGCGTCGCCTGCGGCGCGCCTTTTGACGCCGATCTCCTGTTCGAGGAAATCCGCGGCGCCGCACCCTATGCGGCCCTGGAGCGCGACACCTTCGACCGGGTGATCGATTTCGTCGCCACCGGCGGCTATGCGCTGCAGAACTATGAGCGCTATGCCCGTATCCGCAAGACCAAGGACGGGCTCTGGCGCGTCTCCAATCCGCGCGTTGCCCAGCAATACCGGCTGAATGTCGGCACCATCGTCGAGATGCCGGAGCTCAATGTCCGCTATGTCAGGCAGGGCAGGGGCATGGCCGGTCGCGGCGGGCCGGTGCTCGGAAAGATCGAGGAGTATTTCGCCGAGACGCTGCGGCCCGGCGACAATTTCCTGTTCGCCGGCAAGGTGCTGCGTTTCGAAGGCATCCGCGAGAGCGAATGCGTCGTCTCCAACGGTGCGGGCGCCAACATCATCGTGCCGTCCTATGCCGGCGGCAAGTTTCCGCTGTCGACCTATCTGGCCGACCAGGTGCGCGGCATGCTGGCCGACCCCGACCGCTGGCAGGCTCTGCCCGAGCAGGTCGCCGACTGGCTGCGAATCCAGAAAGACAAGTCGGTACTGCCCAAACGCGGCGACCTGCTGGTCGAGACCTTTCCGCGCGGCAACCGGCACTACATGGTCGCCTATCCCTTCGAGGGCCGGCTCGCCCATCAGACGCTCGGCATGCTTCTGACACGGCGGCTGGAGCGGGCCAATGCAAGGCCGCTCGGCTTCGTTGCCACCGACTATTCGCTGGCCGTCTGGGCGCTGGACGACATGGCGGCCCTGTTCAAGGCCAGGAAGCCGTCGCTGGCCGCCCTCTTCGACGAGGACATGCTGGGCGATGACCTCGAAGCCTGGCTGAACGACAGCTGGATGCTGAAGCGCACTTTCCGCAACTGTGCCGTCATCGCCGGCCTGATCGAGAAGCGCTTTCCGGGGCAGGAAAAGAGCGGCCGCCAGGTGACGGTCTCGGCCGACCTGATCTACGACGTGCTGCGCAGCCACGAGCCGGACCACATTCTGTTGCAGGCGACACGCACCGATGCTTCATCCGGATTGCTCGATGTCAGCAGACTTGCCGACATGCTCTCGCGTGTGCGTGGTCGAATCATGCATAAGCATCTCGATCAGATTTCGCCGCTGGCGGTGCCGATCATGCTGGAGATCGGCAAGGAATCGGTGAATGGCGGCGCCAACGAGACGCTTCTGATGGAAGCCGCCGATCTGGTCGAGGAAGCCATGGGTCCGGGACGAGGCCAGGGCCAACAGGGTTTGACTTGAGATGAATTTCTCGCTGACGCGGACATCGCTGATCGCCGAGGCCGACTTGATAGGCATCGCGGGCGAGCGCGCTGTCTGCGATCCGCGCGGCGTGCTCTATTTCCCCGAGCTCAAGCTGCTGGCGGTGTCCGACCTGCATCTCGAGAAAGGTTCTTCCTTTGCCCGGCGCGGCGCGCTGATCCCGCCCTATGACACCGGCGCGACCCTGCTCAGATTGCAGGCCGTCATCTCGGATTATCAGCCGTCGATCGTCATCAGCCTGGGCGACTCTTTCCATGACGGTGGCGGCGCGGAGCGCATGCATGCGAGCTTTCGTGAGCGGCTGGAAGCGCTGATGGCCGGGCGCCAGTGGTTCTGGGTCGCCGGCAATCACGATCCGGAAGCCCCGGCGGATTTGCCCGGCGAGACCGTGCGCGAACTGGCCATCGGCGCGCTTGTGTTCCGGCACGAACCGTCAAAGGTCCGTGTCGAGGGCGAGATCGCGGGCCACCTTCATCCCTGCGCCCGCATTGTCCAGCGCGGCCGTTCGGTACGGCGCCGCTGCTTTGCCGGCGATGGCGGCCGTATGATCATGCCGGCTTTCGGCGCCTATACCGGCTCGCTCAACGTGTTGGACCGCGCCTATGCCGGCCTGTTTCGTCTGGAAACGCTGATGGCCTATATGCTGGGCGCGGAGCGCATCTTCGCCATCTCGCATCCGATGCTGCGGCCGGGCTGAGGTCTATCTCCCATAGTAGAGCGTAACTGTGTGCTTCGCCTCGGCGAAGAACAGCCAGCGTTCGACAAGCATGCCGGCGAACTGGCTGATCGCCGCGAGCGCCGCAGCCACCGCCTCGAGAGGCCACGGCAAGGCGAAGCCCGCAATGAGCAACAGGATCGGCAGGCCGAAGGCCAGCACCTGCGTGATCAGGCGCAGCTTGGCGCTGTGCTTTCGTGCGATGCGAAAGCCCATCTCCTTGAGCAGGTAATTTTCCTCGGTATGCGGCCATTCGAGAGACCTTACCGTGCCGCCGGCGAGTCCCGTGGCGGTGTTGGCGGTGGTCGGGATCTCCAACTGGTCGTTGTGACGCCAGGTCGCCAGCTTCCAGCCCCAGCCGAGCAAGGTGAGCAGGATCGAGGCAGCGAGCAGTCTATTCGTACCGAGGCCAAAGCCCGCGAGCAGCGCATTGAGAAGCACGATGCCGCTCATCCCCGAGAAGATGAGATAGCCGGGCAAGGTGTAGGGACTGTGCCATTGGGCGATTGGTTTCAATGAGGCGTAGATCATGCCGGTCATGCAGACCGTGACGATGGCGCCCACGGCGGCCAGAAGCCCTGCGGCGGCCACCCAGCCGTCAAGCCGACCGAAGACCACCCACCCGAGTCCGAACAGCCCCGCCGGTATGAAGGTGGCTACCGAAGCGACACCTTCGCGCGACAGCCAGGAACTGCGCCATTGCGAAAAGGCTCGCCAGGCCCGCTCCGGTCGTCCGAGATGACCGGTGGACGATAAAAGCCCGGCGCTGATCAGGCCAAGCGACAAGGCCATGCCTGCCAGACCCAGCCAGAAGCCCGGCGCGATGAAGCCTGTGGCGCCAAGCACGCCGAGCAGGGCCAGCAGGCCGTATCCGGCGCCGGTAGCGGTGGTGAAGAAAACGACCGAGAAGGCGGGATGCATGGGGTCAGTTCGAAAGCATGCGGTCGACCCAGCCTAGGAAGCCGCCTTCGGCCTTGACCGGCTCGAGTGCCTTCGCCGGCACGGATGCAGCGCGCTGCGTATGCGCCCGCGGTGGCAGGTATTTGTTGGTCGGGCGATAGCCCATCTCCGGCATCAGGTCGACGCCCCCGCGCTCCGCCACCAGCTGCGATACGGCCGAGGCTGGATCGCCAAGGTCGCCGAAATGGCGAGCGCTGGTCGGGCAGGCGGCGACACAGGCCGGCACACGGTCTCCTTCGGCCAGATTGTCGTTATAGATGCGGTCGACGCACAGTGTGCACTTCTTCATGACGCCGACATCGGTGTCGAACTCGCGCGCGCCATACGGGCAGGCCCAGCTGCAGAGCTTGCAGCCGATGCACTTGCTCTCGTCGATCAGAACGATACCGTCCGATGCCCGCTTGTACGATGCTCCGGTCGGGCAGACGGTGACA
Source organism: Mesorhizobium sp. (assembly GCF_017306585.1). GTDB lineage: Bacteria > Pseudomonadota > Alphaproteobacteria > Rhizobiales > Rhizobiaceae > Mesorhizobium. The sequence continues at coordinate 17,777 of NZ_JAFKIC010000167.1, forward strand.
CAGGCCGGTGTCTCGCAATGCAGGCAGGAGCGCGGAAAGTTCACGGTGCGCCCGCCCATCTCGGTGGTGTGCTCATAGCTGTGCACGCGGTTGAACCAGACGCCGTCGACATGGCCGCCATAAGGGTCGGTGTCGGTCAGCGGCGCCATGTGGCCGCCCGTGTTCCATTCCTTGCAGGCGGTCACGCAAGCCTGGCAGCCGACGCAGGTGTCGAGGTCGATGACGAGACCAAGCCTTTTGTCCATATGGGAAGGCAGGCAGGTCATTGGGCGGCTTCCCTTGCGTGGCGGAATTCAGCACCGAAACGCGATATGTCGGGCGACGGCTCGAAATGCGGCGGTTGTTCGAAACGCTCGAATTGGGGCTCCGTAAAGCCGGCCTCCTGCGGCGCGCATTTGACGATGCGCACGCGAAGGTCAAACCATGCCGCTTGACCGGTCACAGGGTCGGCATTCGCATAGCGCCTGCCGTTGGCGTCAGCGGATGTCTGGTCGCCGATGATATGGTTGAGCAGGAAGCCGCGATTGCTCTCGCCGGCGTCGTCTTTTAATCCCCAGCTCCCGCGTCTCTTACCGATCGCATTCCAGGTCCAGACCGTGCTCTCGTTCACGCCGTCGATCAGTTTGATCTGCCCCTTGACCCGGCCGTTGATGCTTTCGATCCACACCCAGTCATCGTCGACGAGCCCGAGGCCCGCCCCGGTCCTGTGATGCACGAACAACCGGTTCTGGCTGGTGATTTGCCTGAGCCAAGCATTCTGTGAACCCCAGGAATGGTACATGTGCATCGGCCGCTGCGTCAGCGCATGCAGCGGGTATTTCTCGAGGTCCACGGCGGCTTCCTCGAACGGCATGTACCAGATGGGCAGCGGGTCCATGTAGGTCTCGATGCGCTTGCGTTCCGTCTGCGGCGGCAGCACCCGGCCATGGCCGCGCGCGGCGAGCCGGAAGCGCTGCATCGGTTCGGAATAGAGCTGGAAGACGATGGGCTCGGCCTTCGGGATAAAGCCCATCTGAACCGCGAAATCGAGATAGGCGCGGTTGCCCATCTTGTAGAAGCGCTGGTCAGCGGCAAGGTCATGGTGCCAGAAGCCGCCATTGTCGATATAGCGCTGCAACTGGTTGGGATTAGGCTTACCCTTGCCGGTCGAAGTGCCGTCCTTGCCGCGCCAGCCGGCCAGCGGGCCGATGCCCGGCGTGCGCTCATGATTGACGATATAGTCGGCATAGTCGTGGTACTTCGCCGAGCCATCCTCGTTGACGAAGCCAGGCAGGCCAAGCCGCGCGCCGAGCTCGATCAGCACCGACTGGAACGGCCTGACGTCGCGGTCCGGCTCGACCACCGGATGGCGGATCGCATCGCCCGGTCCGTCGGCATGGCTGATCGGCCGGTCGAGAAGGCTGATGCAGTCGTGGCGTTCGAGGTAGGTCGTGTCCGGCAGCACGAGATCGGCAAAGGGCACGGTCTCGGAATAATAGGCGTCGGAATAGATGATGAAGGGAATCCTGTAGGCGGCGGCCTCGTCCTTGTCGGTCAGCATGGCGATGGTCTCGACGGTGTTCATCGAGGAATTCCACGCCATGTTCGACATATACATCATCAGCGTGTCGATCTTGTATGGATCGCCGGCCCAGGCATTGCGGATGACGCTGTGCATCAGTCCGTGCGCGGCCAGCGGAGCGTCCCAGGAATAGGCCTTGTCGATGCGCAGCGGCGTGCCCGCCTCGTCGACCAGCAGGTCGTCGGGGCCGCAGACGAAGCCGAGCGGCATGCCGTCCAGGGGCGTCATCGGTTTGACGGCCTTGCCAGAAGGTTTGGGGCCTGGCGGCGCCGATTTCGGGTAGGGCGGCTTGAAGCGGAAGCCGCCGGGTACATCCACAGTGCCCAGCAGCACCTGCAGCAGGTGGATGGCGCGGCAGGTGTGGAAACCGTTGGAATGGGCCGAGATGCCGCGCATGGCGTGCATCGCCACCGGTCGGCCCTTGATCGTCTCGTGCCGGCGCCCGGCCCAGTCGGTCCACGCCACCGGCAATTCGATCGTCTGCTCGAAGGCGACATGGGCGAGTTCGGCGGCGATCCGCCGGATGGTGGCGGCCGATATGCCGCAGCGCTCGGCGACAGCGTCCGGTGAATAGCTCTCGTCGAGATAGCGGTCAGCGATCAGCTGGAACACCGGCACGCAGCGTCGGCCATTCACCTCATGGCTGCCGGTGAGTGCCGGCTTCGCCAGCGCGTCGTCGGCGCGGACCGGCTTTTCGGCAACCCTGTCCCACGCCAGCGGATTGCCGTCCGCGTCACGTACGAACAGCCCGTCATCGGCGGCGCCCGGTTCCTGTATGACGAGCGTGTGGGCATTGGTGTAGCGCAGGAGATAGTCGAGATCGACGCGGCCTGCCTTCAGCAACTCGTGGATCAACGCGAACACGAACAGGCCGTCCGTGCCCGGCCGGATGCCGATCCAGTCGTCGGCGATCGCATTGTAGCCGGTGCGGCACGGATTGATCGACACGACCTTGGCGCCGCGCGCCTTGAGCTTGCCCAGCCCGATCTTGATCGGGTTGGAATCATGATCCTCGGCGACGCCGAACAGCATGAAGTATTTCGTGTTGTCCCAGTCCGGCTCGCCGAACTCCCAGAACGAACCGCCGATCGAATAGAGCCCGCCGGCCGCCATGTTGACCGAACAGAAGCCGCCATGGGCGGCGAAATTGGGCGTGCCGAACTTCGCCGCCCACCAGCCCGTCAAGGACTGCGACTGGTCGCGCCCGGTGAAGAAGGCGAGCTTCTTCGGGTCGGTGCGGCGGATGGCCGAGAGCCGTTCGGTGGCGATCGAGAAAGCCTCTTCCCACTCGATCTCGCGGAATGCGCCGGAGCCGCGCGGGCCGGTGCGCAAGAGCGGCTTCTTCAGCCGGGCGGGGCTGTAGTGCTGCATGATGCCGGAGCTGCCCTTGCCGCAGATCACGCCGCGATTGACCGGATGGTCCTTGTTGCCGTTGATGTAGCGGACCTTGCCGTTCTTGATGTGCACCTCGATCCCGCAGCGGCAGGCGCACATGTAGCAGGTGGTTTTGGCCACACGGTCGGAGACATCGGGCGAGGTATCGACACCGTCGCCCTCGTCAGGAGCGCGCGTGTCGGCCAGCGGGCGTTGCGACGGTGCCGAATTCGCGCCGCGCGGCGGTCCGTGCATCATGATCGCGTCGTGCCGGCGGCGCCGGCGGACTTGGCCCGCGTTTTCGGTCCGGGGCCGCGCATATAGTGCTCTTCCGGGTGGTAGCGATCGCCGGCAAGCCGTCGCCTCAAGCCACGGGTCCAATGCGCAAGCAGGGATCTGAACCGCTCGATCATTTTATTCTCTGCGGCCTGGTGGCCAATTTTTTCTAACTTCGTTGGAAAAAGTAGAATGAAGCTATCGATCCGTCTAATCAGTTGTTCTTGTAAATTCGATCGATATTGGTTCTTAATGCTGATATGACCCTGGAACAGTTGCGCATCTTCGTTGCCGTTGCCGAGCGCGGCCACATGACCAAGGCGGCCGAGCTTCTGGGTATCTCCCAGTCGGCGGCATCGGCGGCCATCCGCGCGCTCGAGGAGCAGCACGGCGTCCAGCTTTTCAATCGTGTCGGGCGCAACATCGAACTGGCCCAGACCGGCCATCGCTTCCTGCCCGAGGCCAAGGCCGTGCTTGAACGCGCCGCTGCCGCGCGCAATGTGCTCGAACATGTTTCGCAGACCGTGGCCGGCAGTCTCTCCATTGCCGCCAGCCTGACCATCGCCAGCTACTGGCTGCCGCGCCGGCTGGCTTCCTTCCACGAAGCCTATCCGGCCGTCCGGCTGAGCGTCACCATAGGCAACACCAGGCAGGTCGAGGCCAGCGTACTGGATGGAACCGCCGACCTCGGCCTGGTCGAGGGGCGCACCGAGTCCGACATATTGCGCCGCGCCAGGGTCGATATCGACCGCCTGATGCTGGTCGTCGCGGCTTCCCATCCCGAGATCGCCGAAACCGCGCCGGGCTATCCCGATATCAAAGGGCTGCGCTGGATCATCCGCGAAGGCGGTTCAGGCACGCGAGAGGTGCTGGAGGATTTGGCGCGGCGCGAGGGGATTTCGCTTGCCGACTTGCAGATATTCCTGGTGCTGCCCAGCAACGAGGCGGTTCGCCAGGCGGTGGAGGCCGGCGCCGGCGCCACCATCATTTCGGAACTCGTCGTCGGACGCGCGGTGGCCGAGGGGAGCCTGAGGGCGGTGCCCATCGAATTGCCAAGGCGCGACTTCGCCATGATCACGCATCGCGATCGCCAGGCGAGCCTGGCGCAGATGGCGCTCAAGGCGCATCTAGGCGCGAATCCGGATGAAACGGCTCCGGCCAAGTCGTGATTTCGGTTGGCGATATCAACTGAATTTGCGCTGCGCGTCGAGCGCCAGGCCAAGCCCGACCGAGCCGAACATGTCGCCCTCGATGACGGAAGCCTGCGGCACCAGCGCGAGGATTTCGCGCCGCGCCAGCGGGATCGCGGTCGAACCGCCGGTCAGGAACACCGCCGTGATATCAGACGGCTCGACCTCCGCATCGCGGATGGTTTGCGCCACTGTCCCCGTCACGCGTTCGATGTCGCGGGCGATCGTCGCCTCCAGGCCGTCGCGCGTGATCGCGGCGGCGAACGCGGCGTCCGGCAATGTCACCGTGACATCAGCCGACGACCTGTCGGTCAGCTCGATCTTGGCCTTCTCGACCAGCGCCGCCAAAGCGTGCCCGTAGCGGTGCTCGACGACATGGATGAAGCGGTCGACCAGGTCGGCGCGCGCGGCTTCGTAGCGGATCTGGCGCAGATGCGTCATCGCCTTGGCGGTGTAGACCAGGTTGATGCGCTGCCAGGTCGCGAGATCGATGAAGTAGCTGGCCGGCAGGTTGCGCTTGCCGTCCTTGGTCGGCGAGAGATAACCGAGTTCCGGCATGACATGGGCGATGCTGAGCAGCCGGTCGAAATCGGTGCCGCCGATATGGATGCCTCGGCTGGCCAGGATGTCGTCCTTGCGGTCGCCCGCGCGGGCACGCTCCGGCGAGACGCGCACGATGGAGAAGTCCGACGTGCCGCCACCCATGTCGATGATCAGGGCCAGCTCCTCGCGCGTCACCTTCTGCTCATAGTCGAGCGCCGCCGCGATCGGCTCGAACTGGAAGGCGATGTGCCTGAAGCCCTGGGCCCGGGCTGCCTTTTCGAGCTCGCTTTGTGCCTGCGCGTCGGCCGCCGCGTCATCGTCCACGAATTGCACCGGCCGGCCGAGCACAACGTTCTCCACCGGGCCGCCGGCATCCTCTTCCAGCCGCGTCCTTAGATGACCGATGAAGAGACCGATAATGTCGATAAAACCGATCTGGCGCGCCTTGATGCGGGTCTTTTCATGGGCGAGCGAGCTGCCGAGCACGCTCTTGAGCGAGCGCATCAGCCGGCCCTCGATGCTGTCGGTATAGTCGCCGATCGCCCGGCGGCCGAAATAGGTGTAGCCGTCCTCGAAATTGAAGAAGACGGCGCTTGGCAATGTTGGCTGTTCACCCTCCAGGGGGACCAGCCGCGCCTTGCCGTTCCGGATCACGCCCACGGTGGAGTTGGACGTGCCGAAGTCGATGCCGCCGAATGCCTGACGCATTGCAGCCTCCTGTCATTGGTTCAAGGCGGCACGGCGACGACGCGTCGCGCTGTCAGCCGGATGGCCGGACCGCTCTTTGGAATTGTATGTGCGTGTTGTCCCTGGGCGGGGAGGCGGCGGTTTATCGCATGGGGAGGAAAAGGGAAACCCCTGTTTTCCCCCGTCGGATCAATCTTTGCGGAACACCAGCCGCCCGAGCCAGCCCGTCACCATGGCCAGCGATACCGCAAACACGCCGTAGAGAAAGGAATAGTCGTGGGCGACGCGGAAGATCGATTGCTCGAAACCGGATTTGCGGATTTCGAGCTGCGCGGAGCTTTCCTTGATGAACAGCCCGCTCTTGAACAGGAAGGCACGCGCCTTGTGGGTGCCGACCGGCACGTTGGGCGCCAGCCTCACGGTGGCGCGAAACAGGTTCTGCGACAGGAACTGTACGCCGCCGACATTCTCGCTGTAGAGGCCGGCCGCCGCCTTGCGTTCGCGCAACGCCGCGGTGAACTCCTCGATCGTCGCCGGGCTTTCGCCGGCGTCGGCGGGTTGCATGTAAAGGTTGGAGGCGCCGAGCGACAGCTGCTTGTAGCTGTTCGGTTCGGTGATGTCCTGCAGCGGCCGTGTCGTCGCCACGGAATAGGAGACCGGCACGTTCTCGAAGGTCTCGGATTCCAGATTGATCCAGACGCCGAGCACACGGTCCTTGCGGCGCACCACCACCGGCTTGGGGGGGCCTTCGAGCACGACGATGACGTCGTAGCGGCCTTGGCGCGCAACGAGAGGGTCAGGGTTTTCAAGCGAGCCGAAGATGGTCAGGTCGGCGCCGGAGAAACCGGCGGTGATCGAGACATTGTCGGTGGACAGCCCGATCTGGATGCCTTCCGGCAGCGGCGTCTGCGCCTTCGCCGGCACAGCGGCCGCGAGCAGGGAGAGGAAAATGGCTGCCGCGAAGCTTCCCGGGCCCTTCATCAGTTGAGGCCCGCGCCGGACAGCGAATAGAGGTTCGGCGGTGTGACGAAGAGGTCGATGGCAAGTCTTATCGCCACCGCCAGCACCAGCAGCGCCAGCAATGCCCTGAGCTGCTCCCCGCGCAGCCTCTGGCCGGCCTTGGCGCCATATTGCGCGCCGGCGACGCCGCCGGCCATCAGCAGGAAGGCCAGCATCACGTCGACGGTCTGGTTGGTGGTGGCGTGAACCAGCGTCGTGTAGGCGGAGGTGAAGATGATCTGGAACAGCGAGGTGCCGATAACCACGTTGGTCGGCACCTTGAGCAGGTAGATCAGCGCCGGCACCATGATGAAGCCGCCGCCGACGCCCATGATCGACGACAGGAAGCCGATGCCGGCACCGAGGCCAAGCACCGGGATGACGCTGACGAAGAGTTTCGAGGCCCGGAAGCGCATCTTCAGCGGCAGGCGGTGGATCCAGTTGTGCTGGCCGGATTTCTTCAGCACCGGCGCCGCGCCGCTGCGCGTGGCGCGCAGCGCATTCACACTCTCGACCAGCATCAATCCGCCGACCGTGCCGAGCAGCACGACGTAAAGCAGAGAGATGAACAGGTCGAGCTGGCCGAGCCTGCGCAGGAAAGCGAAGACGTAGATGCCGCCGGTGGAGCCGACGATTCCGCCGGCCAGAAGCACGCCGCCGAGCTTGAAGTCGAGCGTGCCACGCTTCATGTGCGACAGCGCGCCGGAGAAGGAGGAGGCGATGACCTGGTTGGCGCCCGTGGCGACAGCGATCGCCGGGGGAATGTTGTAGAAGATCAGCAGCGGCGTGATGAGAAAGCCGCCGCCGACGCCGAACATGCCCGACAGGAAGCCCACCGCGGCGCCCATGGCCAGCAGCACGAAGACGTTGACGGAAATTTCCGCGATCGGGAGATAGATGCCCACCCGTCAGTCTCGATCAGTTTGCCTCTCGGCCGATTCAGCCGTTGCCGGCAGTCTCGCACCGAAAAGCCAATTTTTTCTTGCGCCGACGCGGCAGCGGGGTCAAACCCCGCCACCGCGCCGAAACAAAAAATATCTCAATCAGTTAACAGGCAAATGTGTGGCAGGGGCGTCGTGGAAACGACGCATCTGCCGTTATTTGCGCGCCAGCAGCGCCTTGACCAGTTTTTCGTCCACCGCGCCGGTCGCCGGCAGCTTGTTGTCGGTCTGGAAGGCGATGATCGCGGTCTTGGTCTTTTCGCCCATCACGCCGTCGGCGCCGCCGGCGTCGTAGCCGTTCTTGTTGAGGATCAGCTGGATGTTCTTGACCGCCTTCTTCATGTCGATGCCGGCGGTGGTCTGTGGCGTGCCTTCCTGCCAGGATTCGGGAATGTCGGCGGAGTTGGCGGCAGCATTGAGCGGCTTGGCCTTCCACAGTTCGGTCGCGGCGCGGGCGCGTTCGAGCTGCTCGGGCCGCAGCGCATTGGCGATCTCGTCGCGCTTGGTGGCAGCGTCCTTGTCGCCGGTCTTGGCGACGAGCGCGAACCATTTGTAGGATTCCTCCAGGTTCTGCTTCATTCCGACGCCCTTGGCGGCGAGGATGCCGAGGTTGAACTGGCTGTCCTTGACGCCGAGGTCGGCTGCTTCCTGGAACCAGTGCGCGGCCGATTCATTGTCGGTCACGCCGTCCGCGGCCATCGCAAACAGCACCGCCAGATTGTGCATGGCGCTGGCGTTGCCCTGTTCGGCGGCAAGCTGGTACCAGGTCTTCGACTTCTTGATGTCGCGCGCGACGCCGATGCCCTTCTCGTAGAAATTGCCGATGCGGTATTCGGCTGGCGCGAAGCCGAGTTCCGCCGACTTTTCGTACCATTTGGCGGCGGCGGCCATGTCTTCCTTGACCCCGCGCGACTCGGCATAGCGCGAGCCGACCTCGAAGAGCGCCTTGGCGTCCCCACCCGCAGCGGCATCGCGCAGCGCGGCGGGACCGGCATCGGCCGGAATGTCGAATTTCGCCGTGGCTGTCGCCGGGGCGGTATCGGCCGGCGCAAGGGCGCCGGTGGTGTCGCTGGCCGTGGCAGGCGCAGCCGTGGCCGGCTGCGCATCGGTATCCGTTGCCTGGCTGCCGCCAGTAGGGGCGGGCTGTGCGGAGGCGGTGGCGGCCGGGGCGGCGAACATGGGAGCAACGGGCGCCGGAGCGGCCGAAGCCGTCGCCTCCGGCGCGGCGGTCTGCGGCCCGGAAGAAGACGCCGAGGTCGTGGGCGCGGGTTCGGCGGCAGGTGCGGCACCCGCCACCGCATTGGTGTCCGAAGGCATCGCCAGCGCGGTCTGGGGCGACACGTCGTCCTTGCTTGCGGGCGCGGATTGTTCGGCCTGCCTCACGGTTCGCGCTGGCGCGTTGTCCGTTGCCGCCGGCGCGACCTCGGCCTTCGGCTGGCTCGCCGTGTCGATGGATGCCGTCTGCACGGGCTGCGCGGCGACGATCGGCGCGGCGTCGTTGCTTGCCACCTGGGCGGGATCCGAGAGGAACGCCTTGCCGAGTTGCAGGCCGGCAAGCGCCAGCATGATCGCGGCGGCGGCCATCAGGATCGGCTTGCGTCGTGCCTTGAGCAGGTCGCCGATCCTGAGCGCCTTCACCGGTCCCTTCATCGTCGACTGGCGCTTCAGGGCGTCGGCCTCGGCTGCTGCCGCCTGGGCGGCGCGCCGCGCGGCGGCGATGAAATCCGATTTCGCGGCATCGCTGTCGCTCGGCTTTGCCGGTTGCCCGCGCTCGTCGCGCACCCGCTTCATGATGGCATTGAGGTCGGGAGCGCCCGAGCCGGGCTCCAGCGGGCGGTTGGCCACCTTCGGGTCGAGCGGCTCGTCTAGATCGACGCTTGGCACATCGACGCTCGGCGCCGAGCCGGCCAACGGCGGCGCTTCCGCCGCCTTCTTGCCCTTGAAGGCGCGTGCCAGCCCGCCGAACATCGACTTGCGGCCGGCCGGCTGGTCTTTCTCGGCGATCGTGTCGGAACCGAGCGCGGCCATCGCGGCGGCGGCCGCCGCTTCCGCCGGCGTGCGGGTGCCCAGGCCGCGAGGTGAACTCGTTTCGGCGTTCACGGAGGCAGGCTCGGCACGCAATATGGCGGCGGCGCGTGCGTCGAGATCGGCCATGTCACCGGTCAGCGGCAGCGGCTCGTCAATGTTCAACGACGGTGCATTGACCGTCATCTTGGGCCGTCTTGCGCCACGCCAGTTGCTCGGCTCGGCCGGGCTCGTGTCCAGCAGTTCGCTCACCGCGCCCGACGGTTCGCTGGTTTCCAGCGAACCCAGCCTGTCGACGATCTTGAGCAGCGTGTCGTGGATGGCCTCGAAGGTCCGCGAATTGCGCTCGTCGGAACGCCGCGTCAGCGTCTCCAGCGTCTTCAGATCCTGGGCGAGGCCGGAAACCGCAGTCGTGTCGGTGTTTGAACCGGCCAGCGAACGCACCGCGTTCTCGGCCGCCTCGCGAGCCGCGCCGAGGATGGAATCGCGTGTGCCGGCCAGCGCCTTTTCGATGTCGTTGAGGCGCGGACTGATGTCCTCGAATTCCGGCAACGGGGTGCTCGGCTTGGAAAGATGAGCTGACAGGCCGGCGACCTGGCCCTCGAGGCTGCGGATCAGTTCCGGGTCGATGCCGGCGACCTGGGCAGCCGATGCGTCGAGACGGTTCGAAATGTCCTGGAGTCTGCTTTCCAGGCCGCGGATCGCCGCCTCGCCCGCCGGATCGGGAGCGCGCGTCTCGATGCGCTTGGCAAGTGCTGTGAAACGGGCGTCGATGGCTTCCATGATGCCGGCGCTGTCGACCTGCGGCATGCGCTGGTCCAGCCGGTCGGCAACCTCGTCCAGCCGGCGCTCGAGGTCGCGAAACAGCATGTTGCCCTGTTCGATGGCGTCGCCCTGGCGGCGTTCCATCATGCCGGACAGCACGTCGAAGCGCTGCTCGAGCCCCTGGAAAATATAATCGGCGTCGGGCATGGCCGGCGCATGGTCGATCTTGTCGGCGATGAGCGCGATCTGCTTGGCCAGCCGCTCCATGGCCTGTTCGGGCAGATTGGCGCGGCCGGCAAGTTCGTCGACCCGGCTCGAAAGTACGCCTAGACGATCCATTACCGCGTTGCCGGGATGGTCCTGGGCCACTTCCTCGATCTGCCGCGCCAGCGAGTCGATCCGCTTCTCGATGCGTTCGAAGGCTTCGTGATCGACCGCATTGGCCTGTGCGGCGACAGTGGAGGCGACGATGGCGCGGGAAATCTCGTCCAGCCGCTCGTCGATCATGGCAAGCGTGTCGCCGCCGCGACTGTCCTGCTGGCTGGCGAAATGATCGACGGCGCCGGCCAATGTGCGGACCTTTTCCTCCAGCGAGCGCAGGGAAAGCGATTCCGGTAGATTGTTGACGGCATTGCTGATCTGTTCGAGCCGGTCGGTCAGGGCCGCAAGCGCCGGATCGTCGGTGCGCTTGCGCTGGTCGGCGTCGACGCGGTCCTCGAAGGCCGACCAGCGGCGGTCGAACTCGTCCCAGCGGCGGTCGACCTTCTGCACGCTCTCCTCGCGCGCCAGAGTGTCGAGCGCGCCCTTGACCTGCTCGAGTTCCAGCCGCAGCAGGTTGACGCTTCTGTCATCGCTCTTTTCCGACAGCGACTTGATGGCGCCGGAAAGTCTTTCAAACTCCAAGCCGAGTTCGGCGCTGCCCTTGCCCTGCGCTCCCGACTTGGACTGGAAGGCGCGGTCGATATCCTTGCGCAACGCGTCGAATTCGCGCTGCAGCCCCGATGTCATCTGGTGGCGCAGTTCCTCGCGCATGCCGCGTAATTCGCCGGCGATCTTGCCGACCATGGCGACGCTGTCTTCCTGGCCGCGCACGCGGTCTATGTCGCGGGCAATGGCCTGGTAATTCTGGTCGAAGGCAGGGGCCGGCGCCGGAGCGGGAGCCGGAGCTTGCGGGCGTGCCGCCGGTTGCGGATCCTCGTACCAGCGCTGCTGGCTGGTCGGCTGGGTGGCGGGATAGCGCGGGTTGGTGCCGGGGTAGCGTGGATCTGCGGCGGGGTAGCGCGGATCGTCGCCGTACTGGCGCGGAGCGGGACGCGCCATCGCGTCTTCGCGCGTCTGTCCCAGACGCTGTTCCAGCGTCTCCAGCGAGCGGTTCAGCTGCTCGAGCGTGGTCTGTGGCCTGCGCTGCCTGCCGGCGTTGAGTGTGTCGAGATAGGACCGCTTGCTGTTCATCGGTGCGTCCGTCTTTCAGATTGGCCAGCGTATGGCCAGCTCCCCAAGTCCCTGCCGGAACGAGGCGACCGCGCTTCCATGCCACGGTGGAAGACAAGCTTCCCGGGGTTCACCCGCGCTCCGAAAAACCGTGAAAAATTCGATACAGGATAAACACGGGTAGCCGACATGCGCACATTTCGCCCAACGTGGTAAACAAGGCGTTAACCAAGCTTAAGAAGTTGCGAGGAAGTTGGCGCCGGGGCTTTTTTAGTGCGGCATAAAGTTCCGTTTGGAGAACGCCCTTGCGTCATGAGGCGGCTATCGGTATAGAATTGACGTAAACGTAAAAGGCGCATTTTATGTGCTGTTTGCGATTTTGTTTGTCGAAACCACGGCTGGAAGCACGCCCCCGCTTCCAGTCAGGCGACGCCTGGTCCAGGACCGCGACGCCATCAGACGGGGAAAGCCAGTGACCATGAAGCTTATCTCGGCCGGCGAGACCGCGGCCAATACCAACAATGTACCTGTCGAAGCCGGCGAGGATCTCGCCCGCATCGGCGAAATGGCCAAGAAATATGGCGTGACGCTGCGCACGCTGCGTTTCTATGAAGACAAGGGCCTGCTCAATCCGCAGCGTGACGGCTCGACCCGTCTCTACACGCGCCGCGACAAGGCCCGGCTGAAACTGATCCTGCTCGGCCGCAAGGTCGGGTTCTCGCTGCGCGACGTCAAGCAGATGATGGACCTCTACGATCCGACCGGCTCCAACACCAAGCAACTGCGGCTGGCGTTGGACAAGTCGGAAAAGCAGCTTGCCCGCCTGCAGAAGCAGCGTGCGCTGATCGACGACGCCATCAACGAGCTGAGCGGTTCGATGTCGGCCGTGCGCCAGATGCTGATTGAGCGTACGACAGCGCCGGCCAGCGCCGCCAGCTGACGGATCAGCGGAATTTCTGACGATCGAAGCCGCGTGGCCATGCCGCGCGGCTTTTTTCTTTCCTGGTCAGTCCCGAGCACGACAGTCCGCTTGCTGGCCCAAGCGGTCATGCGGCTCGAGGTTCGCCGCATTCGAGGGATGGAAATCTTGTCGCATCGACAAAATTGACGTTTACGCAAACGTCAATTTTTGCTATCCCGCCCTCAACACGGGTCCGCATGCCGCCCTGACTTGGTTTCGGGGTTTTCGGGCCAGGTCCGCAGGGTGGAGAAAAACATGCCGACATACAGGGCTCCGGTCCAGGATACGCTGTTCGTGCTGAACGAGGTGCTGGGCTATCAGCGCTATTCCAACCTTCCCGGCTTTTCCGACGCCACGCCTGACGTGCTCGAGGCCATCCTCGCCGAAGGCGCCAAGCTCGCCGAGAACGTCATGCACCCGCTCAACCGTGTCGGCGACATGGAAGGCTGCGTGCGTCACGACGACGGCTCGGTGACGACGCCCAAGGGCTTCAAGGAGGCTTTCGACCAGTATCGCGAAGGCGGCTGGATGGGGCTCGCCGCCCCGGTCGAGTTCGGCGGCCAGGGGCTGCCCTACATGGTGCACCAGGCGGTCTCCGAATACATGGTCTCGGCCAACATGGCGCTGATGATGTATCCGGGCCTGACGCAGGGCGCGATCGCGGCGATCATCACCCACGGCAGCGACGAGCAGAAGGCCATGTGGCTGCCCAGGCTGGTCGAGGGCGTCTGGACCGGCACAATGAACCTGACCGAGCCGCATTGCGGCACCGATCTTGGCCTGCTGCGCACCAAGGCCGTCCCCAACGGCGACGGCACCTACAGGATTTCAGGCCAGAAGATCTTCATCTCGGCCGGCGAGCACGACATGTCGGACAACATCGTCCATCTGGTGCTGGCCCGCATCGAGGGAGCGCCGGAGGGCGTGAAGGGCATTTCGCTGTTCATCGTGCCGAAGTTCAAACTCGATGCCTCGGGCAATCCGGGCGAGCGCAACACGCTCTCCTGCGGTTCGATCGAGGAGAAGATGGGCATTCACGGCAATTCGACCTGCGTGATGAATTACGACGAGGCGCAAGGTACGCTGCTGGGCGAGGAGAATGGCGGCTTGAAGGCCATGTTCACGATGATGAACGAGGCGCGGCTCGGTGTTGCCCTGCAGGGGCTGTCGCTGTCCGAGATTGCCTACCAGAACGCCGTTTCCTACGCCAAGGATCGCCTTCAGGGCCGTTCGCTCTCAGGGCCCAAGGCGCCGGACAAGAGGGCAGACCCGATCATCGTCCATCCCGATATCCGCCGCAGCCTGATGACCATGAAGGCCTTTAACGAGGCCGGCCGCGCGCTGGCGCTGTGGACGGCGATCAAATCCGACATCGCGCATCGCTCCCCCGACGACAAGGACCGGCAGGCCGCCGAGGACTACACCGGCCTGATGACCCCGGTGGTCAAGGGCGTGTTCACCGACAAGGGGTTCGACCATGCGGTGATGGCCCAGCAGGTGTTCGGCGGTCACGGCTATATCGAAGAGCACGGCATGAGCCAGTTCGTGCGCGATGCCCGCATCGCCATGATCTATGAAGGCGCCAACGGCATCCAGGCGCTCGACCTCGTCGGCCGCAAGCTTGGCCTGAATGGCGGCCGTGCGGTGCAGGCCTTCTTCAAGGAGGTCGGCGACTTCTGCGAGGAAAACCGCGCCGACGAGAAAATGGCGCCGTTCACCAAGGGGCTGAAGAAGGGCCTCAACGACCTGCAGGCGGCCACCATGTGGCTGGTGCAGAACGGCATGGCCAAGCCCGACAATGCCGGCGCCGCCTCCACCGATTACATGCATCTCTTCGGCCTCGTGGCGCTCGGCTACATGTGGGCGCAGATGGTCAAGGCGGCGCAGGGCAAGACCGGTGCCAACGGTTCTCAGTCCTTCTACGACAACAAGGTGGTGACGGCGCGCTTCTTCATGGAGCGGATCATGCCGGAGACCTCGGCGCATCTCGCCCGTATTTCGAGTGGCGCGGACACGCTAATGGCCCTTCCGGCGGAAGCGTTCTAGGTTTGTTGGGCCGGCGCCGCCGGCCCACATATGTCGGAACGCGGAGGAAATCGTGGCGACAAATCCAAGCGAAGTGCTTTCTCTACCGAAGCCCGCCTGGGCTGCCGACGAGGTCGGCATGCTCTACGACATGGCGAGCCGCTTCATGTCGGAGGAAATCGCGCCGCGCTACGACGAGTTCGAGAAGAACGAGATGGTCGACCGCGAGAGCTGGCGCAAGGCCGGCGCGGCAGGCCTGCTCTGCGCCTCCATGCCGGAGGAATATGGCGGCTCCGGCGGCACCTTCGCGCATGAGAGCGCCATCATCGAGGCCATCGGCCATGTCGGCGTCGACGGTTTCGGCATCGGTCTGCACAATTCGATCGTCGCGCCCTACATCCTTCACTACGGCTCGCAGGAGCAGAAGAAGAAGTGGTTGCCCAGGCTCGCCACCGGCGAACTGATCGGTGCCATCGCCATGACCGAGCCCGGCGCCGGCTCGGACCTGCAGGGCGTCAAGACACGCGCCGAAAAGGACGGCAACCAGTACAAGATCAACGGCTCCAAGACCTTCATCACCAATGGCCAGCTTGCCAACCTCATTATCGT
>NZ_JAFKIC010000001.1 GCF_017306585.1 Mesorhizobium sp.
GCTCAACGGTTGCAGCAGGCGGGAAAACACAAAATGCTTATCCGCGTCGCTCTCGCCAGAAAGCTTCTCGTCATCCTCAACGCAAAAGCACGCGACGCGAGAACCGAGTTCGCGAATGCAACTTGACACCCCAGATAGTCGCTCTCCCCGCTTCGCGGGGGCGAGGAACCGAAGTTCTGCCAGGCCATCGCCCTAAGCCCCACGCCACATCGGAATGATCGATGCCGCCAGCACCAGCGCCAGAACGACGTTGAGCACGCGCCACTGCCAGTCGCGCTTCAACAGCCGCGCCAGGATCATGCCGGCGACGCACCAGACGGATAGCGAGATGGCGGCGGTGAGACCGAAGGTCGAGCCGAGCAGCAGCGCCAGCTGGCCTGGCCCGTCGGCAAGTGCGGCGAAGGATGCCGCCGCTCCCAGGCCCATAGCCCAGCCCTTGGGGTTCATCCACTGGATGCCGGCGCCGCCGAAGAAGCTGTTGGGCCTGGCCATGGTGACGTCGAGATTGGGCGGTCCGGCGCGGCCGATCCTGATGGCCAGCCAGAGGAGATAGGCCGAGCCGGCGACCTTCATGGCAAGCTGCAGCGAGGGCATGGCAAGCAGCAGGCCGGCAAGCCCGGCGGCGGCGGCGCCCGTGACCGTTGCGAGGCCGGCGGCACTTCCAGCCATCAGCGGCACCGAGCGGCGAAAGCCGAACTGCGCGCCCGAGGCCGTCGACAAAGTGGTGGCGATGCCGGGCGTGGCGGTGGCCACGAAGGCAAACAGGATGAGCGGCAGGATAGGCTGGAGCATGGGACGTCCTTGATATTGAACCCCATGGTAGGCCGCTGCCTGCATCAGTAAATGCAATGTTTGCGATGCTTGGCATTAGTATCTATAATGCTGAGATGATCCGCAATCTCGACACCGCCCTGGTGCGCACCTTCGTTACCGTCGCCGACAGGGCCAGCATGACGGCGGCGGCCAATGCGCTGCATCTCACCCAGGGCGCCGTCAGCCAGCAGATCAAGCGGCTGGAGGAGATGCTCGGCGCCAGCCTGTTCGAGCGCGACCGGCGCGGCCTGCGGCTCACTCGTTCGGGCGAACGTTTGCTCGACAAGGCCAGGCGCCTGCTCAGCCTCAACGACGAGATCTGGACCGAGATGGCGGGCAGCACCGTCGATGGCCAGGTGCGGCTCGGCGTGCCTTATGATCTTGTCGGCACGCTGCTGGCGCCGGTGCTGAAGACCTATGCCGAGACCTATCCGCAGGTCGAGATATCGCTGGTCTGCGCCTCGTCGCCGGAGCTGGCCTCCGCGCTCGCGGCGGGAACCATCGACCTTGCCGTCATCGAGGAGCGGGTCGGCCCGACATCAGGCGAATGCCTGGCCATCGACCGGCTGGTCTGGGTCGGCGCGCGCGGCGGCGCCGCCCGGGCCAAACGGCCGCTGCCGGTGTCGATCGTCGCCGACACCTGCGCCTTCCGCCCGGTGGTGCTGTCGGCGCTCAACGAACACGGGCTGGAATGGCGCACCGTGTTCGAGAACGGCAACATCGACGCGACGACGGCGACGGTGCGCTCGGATCTTGCCGTCACCACCTGGCTGGCGTCGACCGTGCCGGCCGACCTCGACATATTGCCGCTCGACGCCGGCCTGCCGCCGCTGCCGAATTTCTCGATCAACCTGCATCTGCCCAGGCATGGCGTGGGCCCGGCGGCGCAGGAATTCGCGCGGCATATCAGGGACGGGTTGGCGCGGCGGGCGATTGCGGCTTAGCTTGCAAAATCAGCGCCGCCCCTCATTGCCCTGCCGGGCATTTCTCCCCGTATAGTGACGGGGAGAAAAGGGCTGTTGTCGCCGCCTTCGCCATTATCATCACCATTGCAGAAAAGGCGCGGGCATTGCGGCGGGCTCC
>NZ_JAFKIC010000168.1 GCF_017306585.1 Mesorhizobium sp.
AGCCGACCCGCGTAGCCAGTCGTCGGGATGTCCAAATGGACGTCCATTTTGCCGTCTGCTCCCACTTGGACCCTCCGTCTCTAACGATCGGCGGACTCTTGCCACATTAACCTCATGCGCCGCACGAGGGGAGCGGCGTGGCGCTTACTGAGATGTTGCGGGAGCGCTTGGCCGAGCGCATCGTCTCAAATGCCAAGCAGTGGTCTGCAATTAGGGAGGAGCTGGAGCGGTTCGTTTCGCGGGCCGGTGGGAGGATCGCAGCCTTGAGCGAGAGTCCCCTTGCCGATCCCGATGCGTTGGCTCGCGCGCACATTCAGCTAGCCGACGGAACGGAATGGACCGGCCTTTCCGCCATGGTCTCCAGATATCGAGGGACCGCAGCTACTCTTGCATCGGTCCCGGTGCCTGATGTCGACGACCAATCAGATGAAGTTGCTGAAAAGCTCAAGCAGCTGACCCAGCGGGTGGATACCCTCAATGTGCGGCGGGTCAAACTTCACAATCTTCAGCAGCTCAAATTGGCCGATATGCGGTCCCTGGAAAGGCGCATCGATACGCTCAATGATGATCTGTCCAAGAATCTGGATGTACAGAAACTACAACGTTATTCGGGCGTCACGGCGACCTTAACCCCCGACAGGTGCCCGACGTGCGAGCAGACACTCGTCGACACCTTGTTGTCCCAGGATGCCCTTTCAGCCGTTATGCCGGTTTCTGACAACATCGAATATATTCGATCACAAAAGAGAATGTTCGAAGACATTCTCGCTCGTGAAGAGGCCGAGGAGACCGAACGAAGCGATCAGCTGTCCGCAATCAGCCGAGAACTCTTTGACCACTACGCGCAGATTCGACTGCTTAGATCCGAGCTGGTCGCGCCGGGATCGAATCCCTCAGCGGCCGTCATTGAAGAACGCATTCGGGCAGAAGCCAAGGTGCGGGATCTAGAAGGTCTTCAGGCAGTATTTGATGACGCAATTGAGCGTTTGAGGAGTTTACAGGACGCTTACAGGAAGCTTCTCGAGGAGCGCGAACAAATACCGGGAGATAAGCTATCCACCAGCGATCAGGATAAGCTGAAGCTTCTGACGGAGCTTCTCCAAAGTCAGGCAAGTGAATTCGGATTCAGTACATTCTCGCCTTCTGAGCTGTCCATTTCCGAAGATAGCTACCGACCCGAGAAGGAGGGTTTCGAAATCGGCTTCGAGACATCAGCGAGCGACGCTATCAGGCTGAAGTGGGCGTATCAGCTAAGCTTGCTCGAACTTGCGAATGCAAAGCACACCAACCACCCAGGATTGCTTGTGTTCGATGAGCCCCGACAGCAGTCTTCCTCGAAGGTGAGCTTCGAGAACCTGTTGAAGAGGGCGTCTGGTGCAGGCCGGCGAAATCAGCAGGTCATTTTTTCTACCAGTGAAGATCTTGAGGCATTGAAGCAAATCACTGCAAAGCTTGTCTGCAGTGAGGTGATTTTTCCCGGCTATATCCTGCAGAAACTTCAGTAGATGGAACGGAGCAGTCGTGGGCGCCATCGTCCCGTCGCGCTCCTTCACCCCGTGGGCGCGGCGAATGAGCGTCAGCTCCGGGGTCAGCCGACCGAACCTTGCTTGGGAGTTGACGTCTCGGCTTGTTGAGGCGTGCAGGACACATCCGCGCTTAACGTGCGACAGCTGGAGGAAACGTACATGGCAGGGCGGGATGTCGGCACGATGGGAGAGAACCAGTTCATAAGCTGGTGCGAACCGGAAGGGTTCCGCGCTCAGAAATCCCTGGTCGACAGGTTGGGGTGGGACTTCCTACTCGAACGTGAACCGGTTCGTTCGGCGCAAGCACCGCTGGACAGCCAGAACGACCTTCCGAAATTCCTCGTCCAAGTCAAATCGACTGACCGAGCAGGAGAGGCGCCCAGGATCAAGCTTTCGGCCCTCAAGCATCTCGTCGACGCCGATCTGCCGGCGGCGATCGTCGTGCTCGAATTCGGAATTGGAAACAGGCTACCCAGGCGCAGCCTGATGGTTCCGGTGGATGGAGCGGTCATTTACTGGACACTGCGCCGCGTGCGACGAGAAGAGGCTCGGGGAAATCGCAAGCTCCACAAGGTCACGGTTCCGATCCCGCTTAAACACGCAGTCGAGCTGGGCAACGGCGGTGAACGGTTGTCAACTGCCCTTGACGGTATGCTTGGCGGATCGTTTTCCGCCTACATCGAGGGCAAGGCGCGACAGCGACAGACGTGCGGCTTTGAAGACGGTTCCGTCGTGGGCAGGTTCTTTGTTCCCGGCGAAGATGCCCGGGAGAAGATCCACAGTCTATTCCTGGGCAGTCGTCGGGAAATCGACGTGATGGATCTCACCATAGAGCGCCGGCGGTTCGGCATCGCCCTGGAGAACGACACGGACTTCTTCCGCGATGCGATCCTCGAGTTTCACGCGCCGCCTCTCATGTCGGCATCGATTGAGCTCGCTGATCCGGACGATGGTCAATGGACAAGATTTCCGGTCCAGGTGTTCGCGGTGCCGCCGCTACAGGACGGCGAACCAAGCGCCCCGATCCGGATGGCCAACGCGTTCTTCGAGATCATCCTTGATTTCGATAAAGAATGGGCAGGCATGAACTTCGACTATGGCGGGTCGCGGTCGGTCGAGCTGGACGAAGCAGTCACGATAATCGAGGTTGGCGCGATACTGGCCCGTCGGAACAAGACGGTGAAGATCGAATTGGGAGCCGTAGCACTGGAATTGCCGGCGACCGAGAGCGAACCGGGGCCGTTTCACAACTGGATTCCGGTGGCGCCCATGCTTCGTCGCATGGCATCCGTCATCGATCGACATGCCAAACCCGATGCGCCCAACGTCCTGCTGTCGGACTTCTACGAATGGATAGAAAAACACCAAGATCTTCTGGCACTGGGCTCGATCGCCGGGGCGAACTTGTTTTTTCCGCGTTGGGACGACGACCGCGTCGTGGATTCGCAAGACACGATTCTGGCGCCTCTGACCGTTGATCTGGCGGGTGTGCAGTACACGGTATTGATTGAGCTACCCATCGAGACCATGGGAAGGGATGAGGACGAAGTCAAAATCGTCTGCGGCCAGCCGCGAATAGTCGCCGACATCGCTCGCTCACCCGGCTCCAGCACGACGGACTTCATCGACCGCGCTGTCGAAATGTCGAAGCGCCACCGTAAGGCAGCAGGCCCTGCGCTCGTCGCCGCAGCCTTTGAGAACTGGACGATCGGATCGGCATAGGCTGGCCGCAGGGACGGTGTGCGCACCGGGCGCAGATTGCCGGGCTTGGGAGGGTGCAAATATGTTGGAAGCAGTAGAGTCGCGTTCGGGGATCCGTGTATGTGTGAACCTGTTCGAGCGCAAGTTTGCGATAGGTGGGCGCAAAATCTCCGGGCTGAAGCACGGGGCGATTTGGCAGGAACGGCTCGGGGTATGGGGCTACTTTTCGGAGAGCGGTCGGCGGACGCCTCCTGAGAAGTACTGGAATGTCTTCGGACAGCAGCCGACACGATTGCGCGACAACATGCTGGTAGAGATCAAGCCGCCAGGCGCTGGCAAGAACCTGAACCGGCAGGGCGTGCTCGCCAAGGATGGACAAGGCCATCGTTGGCTGCTGCATCAGGGTCGGTTCCATCCGCGCGGCATTCGCGTCACCGAGGAGATGTTCGACACCGTTGCAAAATCGAAGCGCGTTCGTGTTCGCTATGCGGACGGAACGGTGGCATCGTGCCACCGCGTCGCGGACCTCGACCGGGCGGCCCCCGAGGTGCAAGACTGCGTTGCGGCGTTCGTCGAGTCTCTGCGCCCGGGTTCGGATTCATTTTCAGCTCGGCGCGGTAGCCCAGGACATGTTCGATCGGGTCAGCGAGGCCGAGGCCTCGTCCAATCCAGAAAAACAGGGCGCGTACAACCTCCCGCCTGTCGCGGCCAGAACCGCTGAACGTCGGCACGCGGACATCTGGCACGCGCTGACCAAAAGTCTCGATGCGCTGGACATTCCGCATTCCAACAGTCGTTTCGGACGATATGGTCCCGATCTCTTCGCTCAAGCGGAACGGAACAGACTTCTGTTCGAAATCAAGTCCGACGCGACGGCCTCGGACATCCAACGTGCACTCGGTCAGCTCCGCTGTACGAACACCTTGGCGGAGAAACGTGCAAGAAGGTGATGGTTCTGCCTGATGAACCACCACTTCAGGTCAGGAAGGCACTCGCCGCCCTCGGCATCAATCTGCTGTATTTTGCGAAGCGGGGAATTTCGATCCACTTCGATCAGCGAACCGTGCGCGATATCGTTGGGAAAGCGGCTCCTCGCACGTAAATGGAACGGAGCGCCAATTAGCTTGCTGCCCTCGCATTTCGTGATGCTTCGGTGCTATTTCAGACGCTCTCGATGGGCCGCCCATAATCGATCCTGTTGTCGAGCATGGGCCTGCCAATCGCCCGCGTGCCTTTTCACCCATAGCAAACGTTCAGCATTTGCTGAAAAGAGGTTTTAGCTGAAATTCAGTTGACGAGTTTCACTGGATCGTGCAATTTCAGCAAATGCTGAAAGCCCGCTTTGAAGTGAACGATCTGGAGACCCAGGCAGCCGATGCCGTCGCCGCGTTGTTGCGAAGCGTCCCTGTCATCCACGTGGAGAAGGTCGAACTGACGCCGCCTGGCTCCAGCGTCGATATTCTCGCAGAGTTTAGCCTCAACGGGAATCGGCGCTTTCTCGCTTGCGAAGTCAAACCGTTCGGTCAGCCGCGGCACGTGCGTGCGGCACTCTTTCAGCTTCAAAAGGCTGCGGAGGAGTTCGATCCGCCAGCGATGCCGATCTTCATCGCTCCCTACTTGTCCCAGGAAGCGCAGGCGCTTTGCCGCGAGTTCGACGTGGGCTATCTCGACTTTCTGGGAAACGCTCGGATCACGTTCGACACGGTATTCATTGAGCGCCAGGTTGATACAAAACCGCCCGCCATTCAGCGCAACCTGAAATCGATCTTCAAACCAAAATCCGCCCAGATCCTCCGGGCGCTCCTGCGCGATCCCGATCGTGCATGGCGTGTTGCGGATCTCTCGCAAGCGTCGGACGTCAGCCTGGGCCACGTCAGCAACGTCCGCAGCGAGTTGGTTGATCGTGAGTGGGCCGAGGTCACGGACGACGGCTTACGGCTGTCGCGGCCCGACGGGCTCCTGGACGCCTGGCGCGACGCTTACGAACCACCAGCCGGCGAACGCCTGAGTTTCTACACGACGCTCCATGGCCAATCTCTCGAGAGTTCGGCGCGCAGCACGTTGAGCGTCGGGCAAGACAGACCCAACGCGGTGTTTGCATCGTTCTCAGCGGCACATTGGTTGGCGCCCTACGGGAGGATATCCACCCACTATTTCTACGCCGATTCAATCGGACTTACGGCCCTGCGAAATACTCTGAAGCTGTCACCCGCCGCATCGGGCGCGAATGTCATCGTCGTGGTCCTCAAGGATCATGGCCTATTCCACGATACCGTCGAACCCGCCTTAGGCGTGGTCTGTACAAGCCCCGTCCAAACCTACCTCGACCTTTCCGCCGCTGGAGAACGAGGAGCGGAAGCTGCGGAACACCTGAGACAGGAACTCCTTTCATGGCGAAAATAATCACGTCCGACCCTCAGTCCGCGGCAGATTACGAGGACCGCACGACAAGAGCCGTAAAGGGTGTTCTGGTCGAGATCGGGCAGATCCTGGGCAGCTTCAAGGGCAAGTTCGCTGTAATCGGCGGCGCTGTTCCCTGGCTGCTTCTCGACAATGAAGACATGCCTCACGTCGGAACGCTCGACGTCGATCTCGGGCTCAACCCAGAGGCTCTCGGCGACGGCGAATACGTCACTTTGGTCGAAGCCTTGATGGGACACGGGTACAAGCAGCGTGAGGAACTCCGACGCTTCCAACTCGTGCGTGAGGTGCCCCTCAATGATGGAGGCGCGCCTATCGACATTGTCGTAGATTTCCTGATGCCACGCGATGCGGAGATCGTGAAAAACCGTCCACCGATCCTGACAGACTTCGCTGTCCAGCGGGCCGACGGCGCGGACCTCGCCCTGCGCTTTTACCAACTGGTCGCCATCACCGGCGATATGCCGGAGGGAGGGACCAATCGTGTCGAGGTTGCCGTTTGCTCGATTCCTGCTTTGCTCGCCATGAAAGGCCACGCCCTCAATGGCCGGCACAAACAAAAGGACGCCTACGACATCTACTACAGCATCCGAAACTATCCCGATGGTATAGAAGCTCTGGCCGAAGCCTGCAGGCCCTTGCTCGAGCAGGAAAGCGGTGCGCGAGGCTATCAATACATCGCCGACAAATTCGACGCGCTCGACGGCTACGGCGCGACGAGCGTCCGCAAATTCGTCGCCGAGACGGACATCCTCGATGGCCGCACGGCCGAACAATGGCAGCAGGATGCCTTCGGCCAAGTCGATGCATGGTTGCGAGCGGTTGGCCTGCGAGGCTGACGCGGCGAGATCGATTTCGCTTGAACGCCTTGCGAGCCATTTCGGCGGAGCAGAGCGGATTCCAGAGAGGCCGGCACGACCTGTGCACCGCAAGATGGCTCCTGTGCATTATTGGACACAGATTCACGGTAGGCGTTTCGCCGCTGCCTGATCGGCAAGCTTCGACCCCAAGGCGACGTACGCGAGGGTTGACAATATCGACCCAACAAGCCCGCTCGGGCACCCGTTGCGGGCTTTCCGATGCCCATGCGGATCAGGCAAGAAGTTCAAACATTGCCACAGCCGCATTGACTGACGCCGTGCGGATCACCTGAGAATATGACTCCGATGCCTCTCCTGCCGCGCACCTCAGGGCTGGACCAGCACCTACTGCGCCGCCGGTATCGCGCCGCCCTCGACCGTGATCAATGGGAAAACTGCATCGGGAAAGCCCCGCTCGGCATAGTTGGAGTATCGTCCTGAATAGCCGATGAGGTGAAACACCATGCCATGCATCAGGCGATACACCTGGTGCAGCTGGTCGAACCGCCGCTGCAGTTCGTTATCGTCAAAATCGCTCGACGTGATTTGGCGAGTGTGAACCGCTGTGTTGCGCACCCGCACCCAAGCGCCGATGTCGTCCTTGGACACTGCTCCACAGTCCACAAGGCCCATCATTCGATCCTTCGGCCGGACCATCTCGAGTCCGCCAAGCATGCCCCCGATCCGGTTGACGAGGCTGTCGGGATAGCCGCTCTCACCCAACCATGCCGTCAGCCTCTTCCGAAGCTCCCGATAATCGACGGTCTCAGACGCCGCTTGGGCCGGTATCAGGTTGGCAATTCCCTCCACCGCGACGGACAGGCCGACCTCCCAAGCCTCAAGCGAGTTTGCGCTTGCTTGGCGCGCATGCGCCAGGTGCGCGGAGCAGGGATGCCAAGCATCGGCGATTTGTCCTGCGAACGTATATTTTAGGTAGTGCTGCAATAGCGTGATAATCGGTGCCCAATTGCCTGGACTGCGAGTATCGAGCGGCGGGTATGGGTTGACCCTCGACCGCCGCGCGCCCGCAGACCGCAGTTCCGCTGTTCGCTTGCCGTCCCCGGCGGTATCGGAAATGTCGACGTGGAGGTCGAGGCAGAGCACGAACTGCAACGCCTCGACCAGGCGCATTTCGAGGGCAGGGGGCAGGCTGCCTGGAAAGCTTGCGGTGACGACGACCGCCTCGTCTGCGCCGGGCTGGATGGTGAGAGCCAGTTGCTGGCCATCCGCATATTCGACTTCGTGCTCCCCTATCAGGGCCGTCCAGTTTCGCTCACGCTGGCCGAAGAATTCGAGCCGCAACCGTGAAGTGGTATCCCGCCAGCCCAGTCGCCGAATGAGGCTGCGCGGGGTGAGCGTCATGACACTGGCATTCGTCGCAAAGGAAATCGATGACCCCAGAAGTGACGGGCTCGCCTCCCATTCATGCCCCGCATGGTCGATTGCCGAACACCGATAGTGATCCTCTTCCAGATACAAGCTTCCGGAGGTGGATCGCATCTGCCGATTGAAAGCTGCGATTCCTACCTCCGGCGTTGTGGTGGCATAGCATTTGACTTCCAGTCTGCCGCTCACGTCCTGCCGAAAGTACCCTGGCCCAACATAGGTGACAGGCTCGGCTTCTTTGCACTGCTCGATCGTGATGGTCGCGAAATCAAGTTCGAGTTCCTTTCGCCGAAACGCCTCAGCGGCCTTCTCAAAATCCATGACTTCCCCCACTCGACCAAGCGCCATCATCGATATCATGCGCGGCATGACGACAGCGAGCTATGCTATGCCTTATTCGACCACCCTGCGAACGCTCTGGGGTCGCCGATGGGCCAGCCCGACCTAGATCAGGACTGGTTCTGGAGGATTGCTGCGCGCCTTCAGACCTCCAGACTTGCACCCTAATCCAGGTCCAGATGTTTGACGTCGTTCCCGACTGCTGGGAACAGCAACTTTGGCTTGCCGATCGGGTCAAATCGCCTATTCTGGGACATGGCTGATCCGGCCATGCCGTCCACGTTGGCGAAGCCTGCGGGCAGGAATGAACAATCACCCCGTATGAACCTCTCTTCAAGGTGCGCGGGCCAAGTGGACACGCCGTTGCAAGCACCGCCGGAGCGGTTCCATGCGAATCCATTTTCCCGATCTCGTTCGGCCGAAGCAGGCTGCAAAACAACTGGCTCGCATCACGGCCAAACTAAAACTCGCGACCGTGCAAGAGGCCCTCTCGCGGGCGCTCGCCTACCGCGACTGGCATGAGCTCTCGACCGCTGCTCAGCCAAATAGTCTCGCGGCTACGGAACATGTAAGTCTCGATGACGCCTTGCGCATCATCCTCGAACTTGCTGACGCCCTGGCGCTCCCGGATGCCGACGTCCAATATGCGGTATCGCGATCGCGGCTTCTTCGAGCAACGCCGTGGTCGCTCGACGACCACATGTTCCTGCGTAGAACCATCTGGAGACAACGTGTCTTCGGCTCCCTTGGCCGAGGCAAACCCGGAACGGTCGTCAGAGACAAGGCATACGGCTCCAACACCTCTGCCTATCTTCGGTATCCGGGACGTCCAACCTATCTGCTTTTCGACACGGGATTCGGCGAACGGGCCGACTTCGAGATTGTCACCCCACGTTCGCCGCTCCCGGACTTCGTTCCGTCGCGCATTTGGTTACCCTACGGCCTTTGGACTCTAAAAGACGCATCGGAAGTCTTGTTCGCGCGCGACTATCTACCGCTGTGGCGCATTTCGTCGAACCGCGTCGAGCGCCTTGCGCCGTGGCTTTGGATCAAGGACATCGTCGATGAAGAGCATTTCGCCGATCCTGGGACTGGCGTATGGGCCTCCGGCTCGGCGCGTGAAAGGGCTGTCGGTCACCTGCAGCGGCGTCGCATTCTCGAATTGCCGAGGCTGACCGATATCATGCCGCATCTCTTCGAACCCCAAGTCGAATCCATACAAGACGGCGTTGCACGACTGCATGCCGCTGGGGACAGGATTGAGGCTCTGCCATCCTATGCCGAGCTCAACGACCGCGTCGTTGCCTGAGCGGCAGATTTGTTGCCATCTCAAACATCCAGGCGATCATCAAACGAATCTGCTAGGTAGAGAAGTATTCAAAGGCGAGACTATATGGCTGCGGTCAAGAAGAAGAGTAACGCAGGGCTAGAACTACGTTTCACGTTGGCCGATGACTCGTTCGCGCGACTGTCGGGAGGATGGGATTCCCACCTCCGCACCGCTGTCGGCATCGAGGACGGCGAGAGATACCTCCTGCGCCTGTTCAAGAAGGCGGGTACGGCGCTCGACGATGATCTGAAAGCCATTATCGCCCGCGGACTGAGGCGGATTCGGCGCGTCCTTTCGTCTCGTCGCGCTCGGGACGTCCTGGTTGAGGTCCTGGAAATCGCGGAGGACCAACGCGAGCTCGCCATCGTCATGGTGGACCCAGGAAGCCCGATTTCAAGAGCTTCCCACCGGCGGAGCGCGAAGGAGGGCCGCTTTCTGACTAGTGCAAGTCGTGGCCTCTTCTGGCGGAATATTGTCCGCGTCGCAGAAGCACTCGCGCTGTGTCACGATGCGGGCATCGTGCACGGTGGTGTAAACACGCATTCCATATTTTCGCACCGTGACGACAGTACCGACTGGCGTCTCGGTGGGGTCGAGGCATGCGTCCATATTTCTGACAGCGATCTTGGAGGGTCTGGACATCTTCTTCGTGCCTCCGCCGCGATCTCGTTCCGACAGGACTGGGTCGATCTTGCCGCGGTCGCCAACTCCATTCTCGGGCTGGACGGCGACACCCCTCCTTCATTGTTGTCCGTCGAACGCCGGATGCTGGACCGGCTGGCCAGTCCACCGCAGTTCCAGCTGTTTGACGGAGCCGTCGTCTTGGAAGAGCTGCGAAACGTCGTCGTTGAACTCGACCGAGTCGGCTCCAGCTCCGATGGCGAACTGATTCTGTATCCCTCGAGGAACGTTATTCAGAGCGTTCTGCCTGCGCTGGCGTCAGGCACGATACCCGCGCACGATGGCGCAGCGGTCATGCAGTTTGTCGCTAACGATCTGCTCTCAGCCGGCGTCCGGCTCGTCCCTGCCGGGCAAGACATCGCACGTCTTATGACGGATCTCGCAATCTACAACGTACGCATAGTGAGCGACTCTGTCGGGATGATCGAGGCGGCGCACCAACGTCGCTCGAACGAATGGATGAATGGCGCGGTCGACATTATCCATCGACTACACCTCTCCAGGAATCGAGCGGGTGCCGAAGAGCGGGTTCAGAACCTCGGTCCCGGCGCCAAGCGCTGGCGCGACCTGCTGGAACCCGTCCAGAGTGCCGACAGGCCGGATGACGTTCCAATATGGTTCGCGCTCATGCTCCTCGAAGCATTCACATTGCTAAGGGAGCAGTTTCGCCTTTATCCAGTTGACGTGGTCTGTCCCACGAACGCGGAAGCGAACGTCGTCTGGCTGGCGCCTCGGGATGACACGGAACGTGATGCCCATCGCGAGACAATGGGCCTGCGTCCGGCCGCCGATGCGCTCCGGCTCGAGCTAAGGGACGACGACGGAAAAGCGAACTGGACACTGTCGCAGACTGCGAGCCTCGCAACGGGTCGTGAGCGCGTGCCGGAACTCAGCTACGAGGGCGACGGCCTGATCAACGGGAAAACGGCACTCGCCTTCGGGACCAATCTGTCGATCCCACCGGGGCAGCGTCTCTATCTCCGGCCTCGGAAGGATACCGGAACCGAGCGCGCCATTCGGCGACGGCTCCAGAACATCGTGGCCGCAAGGTCCAATGTCGAGCTCCTCAGGGCATTGGACGATCCGGCGCAGGTCGCCATGGATGAGGTTCTGCGCGAAATAGCAGTTCCCGGCCCACCGCCGGTTGACGCGAAAATGGAGCGATCCAAGATCGAGGCGTGGCAGTCGATCATTGCCGGGAAATCCATCAATGTCGTTGTCGGGCCGCCTGGCGTGGGAAAGACGTTTCTGATCTCGCATCTTGCGAAGAGCATCCTGAATCAGACCTCCGGTGCTCGAATCCTCATATCCGCACAAAATCATGAGACGCTTCTCCACATGGAGGACGAACTTCGGAAATTCCTCCCGGCAGAATCCACCATCGTCGTTCGCGTCGAGCGGTCGCGTTCAAGCGAAAAAGAGAGCACGCTGAGGCGGAGTTCGCGTTCTCTGCTGCGCTCCGTGTCGAAACCAGACGCGGACAGCGCCGCCGTCATGACGAACCAGCTCAATCAGATCACCCAGGCGCTCAGTCCTCATGACACTTCGGAGCAATCGATTGCCGACCGCGCTTTGCGCGATACGGATAATCTGATGCTCCGCTCGTCGGACGTCACGCTGGCGACGACATCGTCGCATGTCATTGAGGAGATGATAGCCGATGGCGAGCAGTTCGACTGGGTTTTCATCGAGGAGGCCGCGCGGGCCAACGGCGCCGAACTGATCGGTGCTCTGCTCCTGGGAAATCGCAGAGTGATGATCGGCGATCACAATCAGCTGTCTCCCTTCGACGCGGCCCAACGTCAGAAGTTCTACGATGCCAGCCGGGCGAACGAACTGCTGCGGGACGCGAAGGAGAAGCTGGCGGCGATTTCTGACTTGCCGAACGAGGTGGAGTTGGCGCTCAATGCACTGAAGGCGGACCAGTTCTTGCTCAGCGACGTTCTCGCCATAGCGTCTCGCCTTGAAGAACCGTTCAGATCCATTGCGATACGTGAAGAGACCAGAGCGGAAGACACGCACCGTCCCAGCTCGATCGCCAACACGCTACGCGAGCAGAGCCGAATGCACCCGGCCATATGCGAGCTGGTTTCCAACACGTTCTACAAGCAGCAACTTGTCTCTTCGGAACGTGTGACGGCGCGCAAGCAAGTTGTGGAGTGCGTGGATGGATTTCCCGCATCTCCGATCGTGATCATGGACCTCCCCTCCCTCAGCGTGGTCAAGCGGCGGGCGTTCGAGCAACCGGTGAAGCGTTCCTATCGCAATGAGGTCGAAGCGACGGCATTGCTGGCAGCCATGAAAAAACTACGGCCGATCATCCGGAAGGGCGAGCCGGTGCCGACGCTCGTGGTGGTCTCTCCGTATTTGGCGCAGGTGAATCACATAGAGCGGCTGCTCAAGCCTCAGGTGGATACCGCAAGGGGTACGCTCTTTGGCTTTGCCAGCCCGCGAGGCGATGCACAGTTCGTCTACACGAGCGACAGTTTCCAGGGCGGTGAGGCCGATGTGGTTGTCGCCAGCCTTGTGCGGAACAACGTTCTCGTAGGGTCGAGGGCCCTCGGCTTCATGATGAATCCTCAACGGTTGAACGTCCTGCTCAGTCGCGCCAAGCACAAGCTAATCCTGGCAACCAGCCGGCAGTTCATCACCAATGCGGTGAATGGGATCGACCCGGACGCGCTGAGCGATGAGTTCGCCTTTCTACGGAAAATCCTCAGCGAAATAGCGCGCCTGTCCGAGACGGAATTTCCGGGGATCGGCAAGGGTGCCTCCGTCATCGCCGTCGATGAGCAGGGGAGGCTACCCCTGTGAACAACATCTACATACCGGCCTGGCACTATCGGGCACCCGGCATCGTCCAGCGGACCTGGGGCTGGAGTCCGGTTGAGGAAATGATCCTGCTGTCACTGGATCGAAGCCCGGGAACGATCGATGACATTTCCAATGCTCTCAAAATTCCCCGGCAAGTTGTCGGCTCCACCGTGGCGCGGCTGATGCAATTCGGACTTGTCGAAGTCCGGCTGTCGCCGCAGCCGGTTCTGGCCACCAGCAGTGTTGGTCATGACTTCATACGCGCGGGACGCGCACTTCCGGAACGCACCGCTGATCGTGAGATCGGCGTCAGCGTTGTCTACGAGAAAGTCGGACAATCGGTTTTCAGGACCAAGGACGTTGACACGATTTCCGTCACCAAGCTGCCCAGCAAGGGCGCGATCATCACGTTTCCGGAAGGGGAGCCACCCGAAACGCACTACTCGATGATGCAGCGTGTCAACCAGTTCATGGTGGGCATGCTCAGGCCCGGCGAGTGGCTGCGGGGCGTTCAGGCCAACAGCTCCTTTCTGGAACCGAGATTCTTGGTGCTCAACCTCGACGAGGTGGGAGACGGCGTCCTGCCGCAAGGAGCAAGCGACCAGCTTGTCGAGGCGCTCAAGGCGACGATCAAGACCGGTGTTCTACCGAAAACCACGACCCCGCCTGCAGATCATCCCGTTCCTGTCGAAACACGATTTGATGCCGAGCATCTTGTCGTTGGTTCCGAACAGCACCTGCTACGCTTCGAGCAGATCGTGGGCGCGGCCAAGTCCAACATATTTGTCCTTTCAACCTTCGTCGCATCGCAGTCCGATGAAAAAGGCAGGGAGAGCCGCGAACGCATCTGGCGATCGCTGGAGGATGCCTGCAGGCGGGGCGTCAGATGCCACCTGTTCTTCGGCACATCTCTTGATCGCGCCAAGCACGCCACGGCCATGCAGGAACTCTTTGTCCGCATGTCCGCCGTCCGGCAGACGAGGGGCTATCTCCAGGTGCAAAGGGATCCGGTCGGGAGCCACGCAAAGTTCCTCGCCGCCGATAACGGTCAGGATGGTGCCGTCGTTGTGATGGGCTCGTGCAACTGGCTCTCCTCCCCGTTCTCGGCGGTCGAAGTCTCGGCCGAACTCCGCGAGGCCAACGCCGTCGCGGAAGGACTGGATCTGCTTCGCGCAATCATTTCCAAGCTGTCCAGCGCTAGCCGGTCCGTCGAGACGCTTCAGTTCATGGCTGCTGAACTGCGGCGCCGGAGAAACTTGCTGTCGAGCACCCAAGAGGCGCAAACGCCGACAGCCATGCTGACGATCCTTCACGCCCATGATCACGAGCGTCTGCTGCGTGTCGCTGCGCACGAGGCGCAAGAGCGCTTCATCTGCTGTACGAACAGGATCGGCGCAAACATGGTGCCGGCCCTGTTTGACCCGGCTGAGGTTGCCGGCCGGCGACTGAGCGATGTCCGAGTCTATTACTCACGCCGCTCCGGCCCGGTCAAACGCGGCCATGTGACAAAGCAACGCGAGCGGCTTAATGGCATAGTTGAGCTTGCTGGCGTGCCCGAGCCGCAGCTGCATGCCAAGTTCCTCGCGTGGGACAGCGACCATGTCGTCGTCAGCAGCCTGAACTGGGGCTCCCAGTCAGGTCTGGAGGACAACCCGTTGGATGAAATCGGCCTCTATTTCGAAGGTAAGGACCTGGCGACATCCTTGCTCAAGAAGTTTGAGGCCGAAAGTAAATAGCTCGGTCGTCGGTCACTTCAGCGGCGATGTGTGATCGCAATCAGGATACTGGTTGCATCCGAAGAATCGGCTGTTATTGGGCCCTCTTCGCTCAACGAGCTGGCCGACACGACAGGTCGGACACTGACGCAAGAGGTCGCCGTCAATGCTCTCAAAGCGGAGGTTGTCGCCGGCGATCTCGGAGAGCTCGCGGATGTAACGAGATGGTTGACGGCTGTTCGTGAGCAGGAACACGCCGCGGCTAGCGCGGGTCAGAGCGACATAGAATAGGCGCCGCTCCTCGGCATATTCGAATGTCTCTGGACGCGGCATGACCAGATTTAGGAGTTCATCGTCGTCGATCCGGCTCGGCACCCCATACTCGCCTTCACTGACGTCGAGCAAGATTGTGTAGTCGGCCTCGAGCCCTTTGGCCCGATGGAACGACATTCCGGAAACATCGATGTTCTCGAACCTTGGCCTTGATCTGTTGAACGGGTCGAGCTGGTTGTAGCGCCAGAGCACCATCACCTTCAGCTGCCGGCGCCGATCGTCCCGCTCTGCGATACCCCCCAGAAAAAGGTCGAGCCGCTCGAGCAGCCGCTTGCAGGCGTTGGCGAAGCCGGGTTTGCCATGGTCGCTATCGATCGGAATGACGCGGATCGATCGGGCGATCGCCGGTCGGGTCGATCGCACCGATTTCTTGAGCTGGGCAGGATTGCGCTGCACGAAGCCCGCGGCGGTTTCGGCGACGAGCTGGTTGCAGCGATAAGTCTGTTCAAGGCGACCCTGCCAGCTCGCGCCGAAGTTCGCCTCGAACTGGGTGAAGATCGTCATATCGGAGCCGGCAAAGCGGTAGATGGACTGCCAGTCGTCGCCGACGGCGAAAATTTTGATGAACGGCCTCTGGTGCTTCAGCGCCTTGATGAGGTTCGCGCTCGGCTCGGAAATGTCCTGGAATTCATCGGCAAGGATAAGGGAGTAGGGGCTCTGATACTGCCCGGATTCCACGAGGCGTGTTGCATTGGCGATCATCGAGTCGAAGTCGATGCGGTTGGCTCCTTCCAGATTCCGGGAATAGGCTTCGGTGATGGTCCAGACCGCCCGCGCAAATTCCTTGGCGCGAGCGTGATCGTGGAGGGATTTGGCGCGCTCGAGCAACATGTCCAGGGTCAGGTGGCTGGCGCGGATGTGTTTGATGCAGACCGCGACCAGCTTGTGGTAGTGTTTGATCACGACCGGTTCGAGGGCCTTGACGATCGCTGAGTAGCGTTTTCGCTCGAATGGAACGTTGCGTTTCGCCAGCTCGCCCTCGAGTGCTGCAACCAGTGAACCATTGCCCGCTTGTGCCGACGTAGTCTGGAACGCATCCAGTTCCGCCTTGCGATAGGCGGCCAGCTTGCTTTCGGCATGGACGACGTAGTCCGTGAAGGGCGACGAGCCGTCGGCATTGATGGCCAGATGCTCATGGACTGTTTTGCTGGCGGGGTAATAGAAGTCCGGATGCACGTGCCGGATCGCGCCGGTCTCGTCTTCGACCGAGATCTGCCGCTCATATTCGAACTCGACGGAATGCAGCCAGAGCCAGTTGACGATCGTCTGCTCCTGGAGCGACTTCACATAATTGCCGGCCAGCGTGCCAATGGTAGCGCGCCCCTTCTGCCGGCGCACTGACAAATAGCGCTCGTGATCCGCTTTCGTATCGAAGACCTCGGCCGGGATATCCGCTTTGGGATGAAGAACCAGTAGGTCGACCCAAAGCCTGGCGAATTCAGGGTCCGAGCCCAGCAGTTCCTCGATGATCTGTTCGATCACCTTCGCCTCTCCAGCAGGGTGTTCAACCCAGTCAGCAAGCTGCGGAGGACGGCCGTCGACCTCCTCGATGATGCCCCGGCCAAGTGCATGAAAGGTGGACACCAGGCATTCCAGGTTTGCCGCATCGACGCCGAGTTGACGGGAGATCCGCTCTTTCAGTTCGTTGGCCGCGCTCTTGTTGAACGCGAGAACAAGGATTTCTTCGGGGCGGTAGAGCTGCTTGTCGAGGACATAGGCTACCTTGCCGACCATGGTGGCGGACTTTCCGGACCCCGCCGAGGCGACCAGTAGGTTGTTGTCCTCCAGACGGATGCAGGCCTCCCGCTGTTGGTCGGAGAGGGATCGTCCGTCGAGGTCATCGAAGAACGGACGGCATCTGGCGAGTTCGGCGAAAACAAACTCATCATTGTACCGATGACGAGCGGTTGGATCGGTGAGGAAGGCGAACGACGACGGCAGGGCAGTCTTCAAATCTGATGGCATCATCTGCGGATCGAAGAGGGGATGGGACAATGCTGCCGCAGCTTTGCCCGGAACAGCCGCAATCGCGCGAGCAAGATCGGCGTGGGCCAGATACTGCCGCTGGTTCTCGGTGATGGCCCGAAGCCGCACATCCACCTCGTTGAGGCGGGCGGTCTCCGAGCCAACCAGGTCGAACAGGTGGCTATTGATGAAGCTGTAAAGGTCGGCCGCCAGCTGCACTGCGGCTTTCTGACCGAGACAGGAAAGTCGATCGGTCCGGTCCCGCGATCGGATTTCGACAGAGTGCCAGAGCAATGCCTTTTCGACCGAGATGGCAATGATGTCCAGGCAAGGCAGATAGGCAGTCTTGCCGAAACCGAGGTTTACGACCGTTGGCGACGACGGCTTCAGCGTCAGCTTCCATTTCCCCGAGGGAAGAAACTGCGCAAGGAACCCAGGTCGGTATGTTCGAACGCGATGAGACATTGGCACCAAAGTACGATTAGAATTCTCAGTCCGGCAGCCACACGCAATCCGCCCATTTCTGTTCATATCGTCTTGCGAAGTCTTTCATCTCCCGCACGTTGGCCTCAGGTGTTTGACAGGCCCGGGCACAGGTTGACACAACATCCTTGTAAAGAGGTAGGGAGACCGGTCGGACACCTTCATAATTCAAGATCAAGTCGGGGAGGCGGTCCGTAATAGGCGCACCCCGGGGCGCCATAACAATGCTTGGCGGGCTCCCGTACGCATTGATCAGGACGTATCTCCAGCTTGGATCGGCAGATCCTTGGGCTGGGACGATCTCGCAGGGGCAAGCATCACCGCCCCCGGAGATTTTCTGGCAGATATCTTCTAGTGCGTGAGGCTTCTGGGCGATCAGGACGTATGGTCCTGCCGGTGTGTAGCTGCCCTGTGCCTCGTCATATTCTATTCCCAGAAGGCCTTCCAGGCGGAAGCGCGTCGATCGGTCGAGGGTGGTCTGCTCTGAGATAAACCACTGGAGCTGTCGCAGGGTAGTGTCGGCCGCGGCGGCGATTTCCTTCGGAGGATTGGGCCAGCATCCTATCAGACTCTTGGCGACTTCCGCCGCATTGTCATACCCATATTCGATCGGTGCTAAGTCATCCTCGCCGCAATCTTCTGCTGGGGCGCTGCCTGAGAGTAACCAGGTCCCGTTGTCAAGACTGTCGTGGCGAAAGTAGCGAGGCCGGTCAGGTGGCAAGGAGGATTCCCAGGACGACAGCCATGGACCGGCCTTCCAATCCGTGCCCTCGACGGGAATTGACGCTGACGGGCGCATTGGCAGCGATAACCATTGTTCAATTCGATCTTCTAGGTCTCGATTACTCGATCCGCGAGAGCCGCGCCGGGAGCTATGTTCGTGATCTTCTCGGGCATCAAGACACAAAGCATAGATCGCTTCGGTGAGAGACGGGGTACCAGGACCGTGCCTTCTCAACAACCACCGGGCGGCATCCTGTGCCGAGCGTAAAGATGCAGGTAGCCACTTGTCCTTGGCGTCTGCGATCTTAAGCTGAATGCCGACTCGCGCCATGTCCGCCACTAGCGCGGGATCGGCCTGTGCGAGATGGCGGTTCACGCGAAGGATATCCGGAAGCCCACGCAAGCCCTCAGCGGTCTTCCAGGCAGTCTGTAGCACCTCACAGAATGGTATGCGCTGGTTGACGGCAGAGAATGTCAACCAGCGAATAGGAAGGCCGGCGACGGTCAGCCCATAAATTATCAGAGGGCTGAGCGCATGCTGCTCCGCATCCCCAAGTCTTATCGGATCCCGCACGGCCACTATGCCATGTTCAGGGTGATGGAAAAGAAACTTGGCGGTTGAGACGTAGAAATGATGCTCTCTTTTGGGCTGCTGTCCCGGAATATTCATGCCTTTCGCTGCGCTCTTCCTCCGACGTGAACCTGAAACGCTCC
The DNA here is from genome assembly GCF_017306585.1 of Mesorhizobium sp. Taxonomy (GTDB): domain Bacteria; phylum Pseudomonadota; class Alphaproteobacteria; order Rhizobiales; family Rhizobiaceae; genus Mesorhizobium. The sequence goes on from NZ_JAFKIC010000168.1 coordinate 18,992, forward strand.
GGTTCCCGTACAAGCTCGCGTTCGGTCGAGTCTGGCATCTTGTCGGTGGGCCAGCGGCACAGCAAGCCTGGACTGCTGCCTAGTCGGCTTCATCCCAGACAGCGCAGATCGGTAGTTCTTCCTCGGGCACCTTGCGCGGGAAGCCGCGAGATGCCGTTCCCCTTGCCGCATGTTCGAGGCGACGAGGCCTATCATGGTGCGCCAGGTATCGATCCAAGGAGCCTGCCGAAGGGCCGAAATATCGTCGATCCTTACGAGCATATCGACCGCATCATAGTGAAGACGCTGGATTTCCGATGACGCCACGGATAGGCAGGGCAACATCCCGATCTCGACGTGTTCTATTCGTCCATGGAACACCTGCATATTCCCCGGCTGTTCTGCGTGGCAAACGGCGGACTAAGTCGGCAATTTCAACACACGCTTCGAGCTTGCCTTGTCGAGGCGAAGCCATCGATCTCGATTTAGACCATACCACTCGCCTTGTTCGCCCCTCTCGAGCACGAGATTGTTTCGATCGGCAAACAGCACCATCGCCGTCTTCTTCCAATTGCGCGAACTCCGATAGCGAATCCCATCCACGTTTCGTCCGTCAATCGTGAGCACGGCTCTCACATACTCGGTGACAACCTGGGTCGGTACGTATTCCACATGCACCCGATCATCGCGGGCAATGGACCTTGAGATTTCACGGCTGACGCTCTGCAGAAATCCGATGCGCGGACGCGGATCGTAAGGATAGGAATCCGGAATTTCCGCGAAGATCGACGGTGTCGGAGGAAGATTGCTAAGGTCGAGAATGAGCGCTGGACGTTCCGTCAGGAACTCTCCGATCGCATATGTTCCTCGCCCGTTTACGGTTTCGGCAAGCGCCGTGGCCCGATCTTCGGATACGTAGGTCATCACGATGCCGGGCGGGCTCATCCGATTTGTCTGTGTAGCGAAGTCGACGGGCGGCGGGCCGAGCTCTCCCGCGGTCCGGTAGACCTTGCCTGCTGGTTGAAAGCGGGCGCGAAAGAGTAGCGTCCCTGCCGGCATGGTGACAAAGGCTCCGACCTCCTCCGCATAGTCAAAGATCCGCCTCAGAATCTCGGCCGGTGTGTCGAGTTCCTCCTCTGGATCGGCAGTCCCGGATCCGATCTGGAAGAAGAAATATCTCCGCTCGTGCTTGATGACCTCGCAGAAGTGGTCCCAACTATAATCGAGATGCTGCCGAGCGGTCAGCCTGAAAGGTTCGGCCTCGCTCCACAGGTCGTTTCCAAGGCTGTTGATAACGATGTCGCGGAGAGTGTTCGTCTTGTCGCGGGAAAAATCGAGGTCCAGCGAATCCAGCACTTCCTCGGTGTCGTAGGTAGTGCCCTGATAACCGCCTTCGGCGGACTCATACGGCAAGCCCGCATTGTCGGGATTGTCGTACTGCTTGAAAACGCACTCCTTGACATGATCGAGCACCTCGTAAAGCGGCGCCGCGATCAAATCGTTGGCGCGCGTGCGGCAGAAGTCGCACTTCTTCCTTTGCGCGTATGTGAGGCAGTAATTGACAAGGCCCTGATCGCCGAAGCACTTGCCACAAACGAATTTTCCTCTCAAGTCATAGCGCATGTTGGTCCAGACGGGTTGAAAGCAGCCGTGACAGTCGGCTGCTAGGCGATCCAATTGACCTGTACCTTGTCAATCTCCGCGTCATTCCTAAAAGGCAACCGGAGAAACACGGCATAGCGATAGTTCAGTGCATGCTTTATCCGACTGAGTTTCTGAAGATCGCCCTCATCTGGAGCCGGGTTCGAAGTCTTCTTCACTTCGATGACAAGGAGGTTTTCCTCGTCGTGACCCCGTTGATGCACGATGATGTCAGGATAGACCTTGTTGACCGTTGGCGTGCCGTCAGTATCCGGCCATTCGATCTCTTTGGGATCGAAGCCATGTCGATTGAACTCAACGTCAACGGAATGATGGTCGAATGATCCCTGTAGTATCATCGCGAGCCTCGCGCACACTGTGCGTTCGGCTGCGTCTGCGCGAAAGAGATGTTCTTCCTCTTCGTACAGTCTCCTCAGTGCTTCAAGAAGTAGCTCGTCAATCTCCTCCTGGTTCACACCTATGCCCCTCCAACTGAAAAGCACGGAGATTTTGCGGTCATTTGACACAACCGCGTCGCCCGATGGAGATTATCCTAACGGAAGCGCAGTGCTCCCTCCATGCCAGTCGAGACGATCATGGGCAAATATCGAGACCATCGCGAACCACGGCGGCATCGTCATGACGATGACCCGGTTTCCTTTCCGGAACGGGCTTCCGAGCCAAGCTACTTTCAGCGCCCGTCGACCGTGGCTGCAGACCCTGTCGACGCCGAGGTGATGTGGTTCAACGCCAGCAAGGGTTTTGGCTTCGTCAAACTGTCGGATGGCACGGAGGTCTATCTGCACATCCGAATGTTGGAGGCAATCGGGAGCCGCGGTGTTTCCGAGGGGACCAGTCTTAAGGTCACGGTCGAAGAAAGCCCAAGAGGTCATCAGGTCATGCAAGTGCTGGAGATCGGCGATCAGATCGCGAAAACGCCTTCACATGCGCGCCTCGCTGGAGGGGCCATCGCCGGGACGGATGCGCAGCTGGAGAGCGAGGGCACGGTCAAGTGGTACAATCCCGAAAAGGGCTTCGGCTTCATTGCACCCGATAACGGTGAGAAGGACGTCTTCGTTCATGCCACCGCGCTGACCCGCTCAGGGCTCAGTGTGCTGGTGGAGGGACAGAAGGTGTTTGTCGAATGCGGGCAGGGCAAGAAAGGCCTGGAAGTGCGGAGCATTCGCCTCGCCTAGAGGCCGATGCATTCGCCATGGGCCGCATTGCCCTTCACACAAAGAAAAAGCCCGCCGCCGGGAGGAGGTGGCAGCGGGCTCGATTTCGAATGCAGCGCGGGAGGAGGTGCACCGCATTCAGCGTCGGCATCGCATCTGGGAGGAGTAGATGGCCGACAACACGATCATATCGATAGCCTGACATATTGCAATGCACAATTTGCATATTGCACATGCGAAGACATATTTGGGTCGAGCGTCAGCCTTCCTGTAGGCGTCTCCGGCATCACGGTTCCCTCGATAAGTCCCAAGGTGGCATCGGGCTCGAATAGAGATGCCGCGGGAGGAGGTGCACCGCATTCAGCGTCGGCATCGCATCTGGGAGGAGTAAATGATGTCATGGCGTGAGTGTGCTCTTTGGCGTCACGAGTCAGTGGCTTGGATGCTCCCGACATCGTTCAATTATCGAGGTGGCATCGGTGGTCTGCGGACTATCGCGTGGCCACGGCGCTTAAAACAGGCCAAAGGCTTGCCATTACCGCCATTTGCCGCATCCTATCTGACGGCCGCGGCCGTTTCGGCCAGCCAAACGGGCATGTAGACACCTGCGGCAAGGAAACACCTATATGGCGACCGGAACGGTAAAGTGGTTCAACGCGACCAAGGGCTTTGGCTTCATTCAGCCTGACGGTGGTGGACAGGACGTTTTTGTCCATATTTCTGCTGTGGAGCGCGCTGGCCTGTCGACGCTCGTTGACGGCCAGAAAGTCAACTATGAGATAGAACAGGATCGGCGGACTGGCAAATCGTCGGCCGGCAACCTGAGCAAGGCTGGCTGAGCCAGCCATATGATTTCGGCAAGCGCATCAAGCACGCAAGCTTCAGTGCACCAAGATGATCAAGTCTGGTGGCCTACCGGCATGTCGTTGAAGTGTTACCTTGCTGACCTATATGCGCGGTGCGTCGGATGTTTCCTCCCATTCGTCCGGCGCGTTCCCCTCTGGAGGTTTTAACCTTCATACCTGGCCGGACCGTTGGTCCGGCCTTTTTCTCATGCGCGAGAAATGGTTAAATGAGGCGACAACGTCCGGACTCTGGTTGGGCGATCTCGCTGCCCAGAATCGTCCAATATCGCGTTGCCACTTCACCGGTGAAATGAGAACCATGGTTGAGAGCTGTCAAGCCTACGGCTTATCTTCGCCAGCCCGGCAGGCGGAAGATTGATCCATGGCCGTTTTCTCGGCCTGCCTTTCTTGCCGGTCCATTCAAAGGACGAATGGCAATCCGCCGCCGGCTTTTGCCGATATTTTCGCAAGAGATGTGGAAGAATTGACTATGCTGCAGGCTTGTCGAAGACCATGGGCAACCCACGTTTCGACGCCATCTCGACGACCAGCTCTTCGATTGCTTGATCGGAAAGGCGGGTCTGCAGTGTCGTACGAATCCGTTTGACCAGTTCGTGCACCGGCAAAGGCAAGAGCTCCTCGGCATCATCGAGAAGCCGACTGACTTCGATCACAACGTCAGCATCGATGTCGCTCGGCAAATCTCGCATATGCCATCTCCGATCGCTAAATATTGCCGTCTTCCTGACCGTTGTCGAGTCAAGCAGATGAACGTTGGGTTGTTTCTCACGACGGCAGGGCCCGATGTTCGGCTTCGGCTGCACAAATCCCGGTCATCGCTGCGACGGGCGTGAAGCTCAGCTTCCCCCAGTCACTTTGGAAGCCCTCGAGGCTACTATCAATTTGGACCTCAGTCGCTGCGTAGGATTTTCGCTTCCAACGCCGCTACAACGAAGGCCCGTCTAGCTACCGGCGGCTGAGCTTCACCACGCAGAACCTGAAGACATGCATCCATAGCCAGTTTTCGCTTCTCCGTCTGATGAGGGAAACTCCGCAGCAGGATCGTGGCTGCGTCGTTCACATCGAATATGACGCGCTCACGGTCATGCCGGCCAACTTGCACCACCACGGGTCGGACGAACCTGCTCGACATGCAATTACACTCTCAATTCCGACCATGACACGGTCTTCGCGTATCATCACGTGGGGTCAATTTATACATTTCTGGCTGGGGCCAGAACAGAACTGGCAGTTGCCCAATCTCAAGACAAGTTGCCTGCCCAATTTCAGCAGGCCGCTACCTGAAATCCGGATGGGTCCCAGTCCTGGTGCGCAAGAAAGCACAGCGGAATTCTGTCGCATCCGGAAGGTGAAGCGGCGCTTGGTCCCAGTCGCGGGCTTTCCTGAAGCCCGAGCCTTCCTTCCTGGGTGCCAGCCTTGACGCGGCCGCTGCCGCAAGGCCGACGCATCCAGTGGCGCGCGGATGCCGGGAGAGGAAGAGGGCGGGCGGGCCGCGGTGGCGGGTGAAGGTCCGGGAGAGAGTCTTCCGGCGCCCGCCGAGGAGCGACACCCATGACCCAGATGGAAATTCACGCGCCCAAGCGCAACGAGCGTGCCGGTTACAAAGTCGACGTCAGCCGCGGTCAGCGCATCGGCCGCGTGTCGTCAGAATGGTTTAACCGGCCGGCGGATGAGCGATACCTGTCGCTCACCGACCTTCGGAATTCGGTGAAGAGCCGGTCGGCGCGCAGCAAGAGCCGCATCGTCGAAAGTGGGCTAATCCGCGTCGAGGCCAGCCGCGACGATCCGGAGCGCCTGAGGCTAATGCTGCCCGATGCGCCTGCCCCAGTTGCCCCCACGCATTGGAGTTTTGGCCAACTCGCCAGCCTGGTCGGCGCGCCGGCCACCTATCTGCGCCAGCTCCCGGCTCCGCTCGCGGCGATCAACCTTCAACATGGTCTCCTCAAACACCGCGGCGAGCAGGTGAAGACGCTGGAGATAGAGAACGGACGCCTCGAGCTGCGAGCGGTAACAGGTCCGGACTACGGCAGGATTTTCGATGAAGAGTTGATCGCGGCCGTGCAGAAGATCGCCGGCAACGGCACGGGCGACACGCGTTGGAAGGTGCCCGGCGTGCTCAACTGGTCAACGGGAATCTACAATCCGAACGTCGACATCTCCAACGACACAACGACGCTCTACGCGTCCGACCGCGATGTCTTTGTGTTTCTTGTCGACGACCTGAACCCGATCGAGGCCGGGCGGCTGCCAAATGGGGAACCGGATCTCTATTTCCGCGGCTTTTACTGCTGGAATTCCGAAGTCGGAGCCCGCACCCTCGGGATTGCCAGCTTCTATCTACGCGCGGTGTGCCAGAATCGTAATTTATGGGGCGTCGAAGATTTCGAGGAAATCACCATCCGGCATTCCAAATATGCCGCCTCGCGTTTCGCCCTGGAAGCCGAGCCGGCGCTGGTCCAATTCGCGGAATCGTCGCCAATGCCGTTCGTCAACGGCATCAAGGCCGCGCGGGAACGGATCGTCGCCCGAGACGACGAAGATCGCCAGGGCTTCCTGCGCAACCGGGGCTTCTCGAAGTCCGAGACGACCAAGATCATCGATGCCGTGCTTTCGGAGGAAGGGCGCCCGGCCACCAGCATATTCGACTTCGTGCAGGGCATCACGCGGGTCGCGCGCGACAAGCCGCATCAGGATGTCCGCCTGGAGATGGAGGGCAAGGCCAAGAAGCTTCTCGATTTCGCCGTCTGATCGACCGATCCCGACAAGGAGGACCTGGTCGCCGACCCCATGTCCTGTTCGCCGCTCCCATCCCAGCGCCGTCCTCCGAAGCACGAGGACGGCGCTTTTTCATGGCGGGTCCACATCCCGGAAGAACGGCTTTCGGCCGCCCGTCGCGGAGCAAACCATGGAACCCAACAACGTCAAGGCCCAATGTATCGCCGCAGGTCTCCTGGTCATCGAGAGCAGATCCGTCAAGTTCGATATCGTGCTGCAGCTGACGCTTGGCGGGCCGCTGGTCGCTGTCGGCCGTAAGCCTGAGCTGGCGCCCTGGCATGGCGTTCCCTACGCCCCGCTGCATGGCTGTCGCCAATGCCTAATGCGGCGGCAGGCGCCGAGGTCTGGAACATAGCCGGCATCGACACCGTACCGGTTGTCCGGGGAGGGAAGGCACAGGACATGAGCGGCCGGCCTCTTCTCAATATCTACACCACCATGACGGAATTCGAGGATCTGCATGTCCGGCACGACCGGACGCGCAGCACGAGCACGGCCATCACCGTCGACGGGCAGGCACTGATCCAGCATGCTGGCCTATCACGCCAGCATGCTGGAGGCCCTAGGGGCTCAGTCGCGTCGAGATCGGCAAGCCGAAACCATAGCAGCGCGTCATCATCCCGATCCATCAAATCTTGGGGCAGGCAGCCAGCGCCGGCGTAAGGCGTGGAGGCAGAGGGGGGTGGGGGAGGTTCCTGACGGGCTTGGAGGTTCGGGGAGAGGCCCCGGGCCGCCCGTCATGGAGAACCTGACCATGGCAAAGAACGCCATTCAGAAGATCGCGATGAACGCCGCGGAGAATATTCCCTATGTTCCGGTGGGAAAAGAGCTGTTCCTATGATGAGCAGCAAAAAAGACGCTTTCACACAACGGCACGTGCAAGATTGAGGAGGCTCGCCACCGAGCTTGGTCTTTCGCCTGGCAGCTTTGACATCCGCTCCAACAAGGCCGGAGTGGCTGTATCAGGCGAAGTCACCCTGCACCACGATCGCGTCTACATCCAGATCGGCCAGTTCGGGCTTTCCTCCGGCCACGGTATCATGATCCGGACGTGCAAGAGCCGGGAGGACTACACCGGCGGCCCCAACCACTTCGTCGCGCTCGCCATGCTTGACGACATTCCTGCACTCGCCGCGACGGTGCACGCGATCACAGGCGTCGGTCCTGAGAATTCGAGCGCCTCCAGGTTCCGCGCCGCCTGACCTTTCCCCTCGCAACCAATGACCGGCGATATCGCCGGCGCGAAGTCGCTCGGCGGCGCTTGCCGCCATGTCAAATCGGAGGGCCCGACCGATGAAGAACCTCGAGATCCACAAGTTCGTCGTTGTCTCCACGGCGCATGTTTCGGAAGCCACCGCGAAACGGCTTGACCATACCCCGGCGAAGGACTGGCCATGCGCCGGCGGGCTCTATGCCGAATACGGATGGTTCGTTTACGCACACGACGAGAACTCCGGCCCGGCGAGAACGCCATTCCCGCCGATCTCTTCGACGTCATGACCTGGGCGCGCAGGCAAGGTTGCGAATACATCCTGTTCGATTGCAACGCCGACCAAGTGGACGGTCTGCCCGCCTATGACTGGTGACATCTTGCTCGCGGCGTCCTGGTGCGCGAGCACCAACTCGAATGAAACCGGCGATTGAGCGGGGCCGGCAATACGCCGCGGTCGCAAAAAGGCCCTTGGCCCTGTCGCCACCGACCGACCGTCTTTAGATCGACTCATCCAGCTCGGCTCCGCGCCGTAGCCTGACCATGCAGCTTCACCTCCGGCTCCACGGGGCGCCGGACTTCCCTTCAATCCGCCGATCGTCCATTGCCCGCGTCTTGTCGCGCGAGCGGTCGGCTCGGCCATTCTGGAAGCAAAGCCATGACCGACCATCCAGCTTTCCGCAAAGTCCACGACGGGATCGCCAGCCGCGAACAGATGTTTCAGCTGTTCGACAGGCATCGCGATACGCCCGGCATCGATCCCTTGTCGGGCACTCCCTATGCCGGCGAATGGTTCGAGATAACAGCCTCGACATACCATTTCATGCTCGGCCTCTTGCCGCCGCTTTTCATGCGCACCGGCATGTTTGGAATGTCCGAATATAAGGCCGGGTACGTCACCAGCGTCTTTTTTGCGATCAGGATCCGTACCCGTGAACGCTGGTTCCACGGCTTCTGCGATCTTTCCGACAAGCGCAGCCCGGACGCCATGCGCGCAGCCATCATCGCCCATGAAACAGGGGCCGCCGACAGCATGACGCGTGAGGAGAAGCTCGAAGCGATCTGGAACGCGACGCATCCCGACTTCAAGGGCATTGCCGGCAATGTGGATCCCGATGCCTGGCCGGCAGAACACCAAGGCAAGCGCACCATTCTCGTCAACGCCGGTGCGCAAGGCACTGTCCTCAAGCTTCTTGAGAACCTCTCCGATAAGGAGATCGATGAACTCTTGTCGGTCTCGCTACCTCTCCGAAACTCACGCAGGGGAGGAGATGATGCGGACCGTTCGTAAGCCCCCTTGTCGGCAGCGAAACCTCCGTACGAGGTGCACTCCGCTTACTCGGCCGAAATGGGCGCTCCGGATCGGCATCGCCACCGGCGTACGCCACCCGGCGCGCCGACAATCGCCGACCTCGCTTGCTTCGGTCGAGGCAGCGGCCCAACGGCTTGCAAATGTTCCGACCCGAAAGCTGCCTGACGGTCGCGCGAGGCGGGGAAGGCTGAATTCTCCGCCCGGTTCGATCAGCAGGCAAGGCAGATATAATCGACGAAATCGGCATTACCACTGATAATGTCGACGGCATCAAAGGTGGTTAGTCAGCGGCTCGCGGCGCAGCAGCAAAACCTTTCGGAATGGCACGACGTCCGCAACCGGGCGCGAGCATTCGGCCACCGCGACGGCCTCGATCAACAGATCCAGAGCCTGCCTTGCCTCTACGCTCGTGTGGTCAGTGCCCTGGAGATAGTGACAGGCACGCTCCAGATGGATGCCGGCAGCCGAGAAGTCGCTGGTCAACGCTCTCTCCGTCATTGCCGCCCACAGCTTTTGTGCCATGCAGGCTAATGGGGTGCAAATATCCACAGATGCATTCTTAGCAAATGTTAGCTGAGCCGCATGTAACCCGCATTTCGCAAGGCACCGATGAAAAGGCTGGCATGGCCTACGATATCCGTCTTTGCTTGCGTCGACAGTGGCTGGCTGGTCCAGGCCTCCAATGGCCCGATGAAGCTTGAGAAAGCACCGTTTATCAGGCAATGACGGGTCACGAGCCCTTGCTTCTCTAGAGCCAGAACGCCCGTTTGATCGCTTGGGTATCTTATGGCTGCGACCCGCTGTATCGCCGCATCACCATCGATCCGGACGTCGAAAAGCAGGGCGCCGCGGCTCATGGTGGCTATTTTCTCCGCCTTTTCGGTGAAGCTGATTGGAAGCGCGCGGACGCTTTCGACCGCCATCTGGAAAACCACCGCATCCAATTCATCCGCCGCCATAAGAGAAATTGCCCGCAAAAGAACGGCAATTGCAATCGGCTTGCGCAAAATGTCGGACGACGCCAGCTGGCCGCCGCTTATAAGTCGAACGATCGATGTTTTGATGCCTTGCTCGAACGAACTCGCTTGGACTCGCGGTCAAAACGGTTGTTAGAAGACGAACTGGTTCAAACGTCGCTTGCCCGTCGATGGCCTTGTCCGATAAAGCTCGCCGGGAAATGTGGGGCGAGGACCAATAGATTTGTAGCTACACGATGCGACGACACATCGACTGACCCAAGTCGTTTCTCACCAAGGAAGAGACAATGAAGCATCAGACCCGTCCATTTGTCGTGGAGGTCAAACAGAAGCGGCGCAATTCCAAGCAGAGCCACTCGATCTGGGGCGACGTCGACCTGTCCGCAATTGTCGCCGAAACGACGAGGGAATCTGAGAAGGAGATGAAACTGCCAGATCGTCAGCTTATTGACTCTGATGTGACAGCCATTGATGTTGAGGATGGGTATAAACCGCTAGCGGAGCACCTTATGGCCGAATCCCGGGGAACTGAATCAGTGCAGACCGCCACCGAAGTGCCTGCGAAAGCAGAAACAGTTGAAGTAAAGAAGAGGGCGTCGAAAGCGGCCAAGGCCCAGCCAAAAGATTCGACGCGAAAGGCAGCCATCAAGTCCGCGCCCGCAGCAACTGACGCTCCCGCGACAGTTCGCAAGGCGCGCAGGATTTACTCGGTAAAAGAACGCGGCCAATTGCTCGGCCAGATCGAGAAGTCGATTGGTGGCGGCGCCAGCATCAAGAGCGCCACAGGTCAGGCCGGTATTTCGGAGCAGACCTATTATCAGTGGAAGAAGGTTGCAGCGCTCGCGGCAGACAGCGGCGACCTGAAGGACCTGCTCGCGCTCGAAGAAGAAAACAAGCGCCTCAAGAATCTGCTTGCCGACCGTCTGCGCAAGGAAAATGCCGAGCTCAAGAAGAAGCTGGGCCTTTAAGACATACTGAAGCATTGCTGGAAATTCGGCACGAAACTCAAGGCGGTAGCGGCGGCATGTCGCCTTCGCCGACCCGCCACACCCAGGAGCCGATCTCCGGTCGCGCGGCGATCATTTCATCGAGCGACGCTTCGTAGTTCTCGTCCGCTCCGGCCGGAACGACAAACAGCGCTATCGGTTCTTGCCTGTTCTGAAGCAATGCGTTGGCGATCGGCTGGTCGGGTTGCAGGTCAAAGCGCAATCCCTTCACGCTCTTCTCGCGAAGGCGGGCGAGCCCATCGACGAGCCTTTTCTCCGGGACCGTCTCGTAGGGGATCCAGTTCTCGGACACCACCATCAACGCGACCTCCTCGACAATGGCGAGGCCGGCCGGGTTCAGTCCGAATGTCGCGATCGTCATGAGATGTGAGCTGGAATCCGCTGCCCACAGGGACAATTCTTTCTCGAAACGCGCCTGCAAGCGGCGGTGCAATGCATCGTCGATGATGAAGGGAAAACCGGGCAAATGCCTGATGACGAGTTTCTGACCGGAGCGGGCGGGCACGATCTCCTTCATCTCGCCGACCAGGACGAGCAACTTTCGTGGACCTGATTTCGGCGGAAGCGCTGTGCCGAGAACCGCGTTGCGACGCTGCTCGATGGCTTGCCTGTTCTCGGCCCGAAACGGCTCGGGCACGAATAGGATATCCGCGAGGGGTCCGCCCCTCACTGTCATTTGCCCTGCAGCCTCGAGCAGATGCCAGCGGACATTCCACCAATGTCGCTTGCCGGCCCACCTCGATGTCCAGACCGTCAATTCGGCCTCGTGCCAGAGATAATGAAGGAGGCCACGCAGCGACATCCTCCTGGGATCGGCGGTTGCGGTGGCGGAACTTTGCCCCGCAGGCACGGATGCCGCCCGGCTCCCTGTCTTCGACAGGCTGAAGTCCAACTTGAGGGCCGCCAAGCCGTTTTGCGGATCGAGCTGTATCGCGCTGCCCATCAAGGCGCCCAGGCCGGACAGTTCGTAAGGCGATTCATAGGAATCACATGATGGATCATGCCCGCCGCCGCTCAACGGCATGCGCTTGATCAGGTGAAGGTCGCCGATGCGGGCGATGTACATCGGGCAGCCCGGCTCGCGGCACAGGCATAGCGGACGATCGGTGCGGGCATAGGCGCTCGCAAGCGCCGCCTGCAGGTCAGACGCTGCCTCCTCGTAGACCGCACTGCCAATTCTGAACCGTCGCATCACCTCCACAGCTCCAGGTCGCCGCCGCATCCCTGTGCGCGCATTCAAGTCATGGCTTTGCGCAGAGCGCAACCCCTTTGGTGCATCGGCGCCAGAGGCAGAGGGGAGCCGGGAGGAGTGTGGCCCGGCTGGCGCGGAGAGAGTGCCGGCGCGGGCGCCTCTCCCCTCGCGCGAAGGGCATTTCCATGAACATTGTTTCGACCACACCGGCCGTTGCCCGGACTGCTGCTCCCCTCGACGCGCCGACGCCGGCCTCCATCAACAACGCTCAAGCGATCTATCAAGCGGCAATGCTGCTTCTGCCTTTCCTCGAGCAGGGCGAGCCTGTCACCACCGCCGCACTGCGCACCGCCATGACGACCAGTTTTGGCGGCAGCGATGCGCAAGGGTTCTGGGTTTGGAAGGACGCCTATGAGGCGCTCGAAGTCGCCCAGGTGCTGTTCTTGCGCCGGTTCGGCCCTGCGATCCTGTCCCGGTCCACCTCGCCGCAGGCAACGCTGGCGATGATCATGCGCATCGCCGACCTTCTTCCCACCCATACGCGACGGTCCGACGAGAGCCAAGCCATGCAGCAGCTCTCCACGCCCTTGCCCCTGACCTTCGTCACGGCGCACGCCGCGGCGATCGCGTCTTGTGACCTCGTTCTCGAACCCTCGGCCGGCACCGGTCTGCTCGCCGTCCATGCCGAGATGGCGCGCGCCTCGATCGCCCTCAATGAGCTTGCCGCGACACGGGCCGATCTACTCTGCCTGCTGTTTCCAAGGGTTTCCGTCTCTCGGCACGACGCTGCCCATGTCGACGACCATCTCGACGCGGTCATCGAGCCGTCCGTCGTGCTGATGAATCCACCCTTCAGCGTCGGCGCTAATGTCGACGGCCACGTCACTGACGCGGCATGGCGACATCTCTCTTCCGCATTCGCACGCATGCGCGCCGGCGGGCGCCTGGTCGCCATCACCGGCACCGGGCTGTGTCCGGAAAACCCCAAATGGCGGCCGGCCTTCGAAGGCCTGCAGCAACAGGGCACTATTGTCTTTACCGCGGCGATCGACGGCCGTGTCTACGCCCGCCATGGCACCACCACTGAGACCCGTCTAACAATTATCGACAAGGTACCGGCCGCCGAACCGAAAAACTTCGTCCGGTCGCCGGGCAAAGCCACCGATGTCGAAACGCTGCTCGCCTGGATCACGGATCTGCCGCCCCGGACACCGGGTGGCTTTCCCGATTCGATCGGCACCCTATCGAACGGGATCCTGCGCAATGCCGCCATGCAGATGGCCGCCCGATCTGCGGCGAGAGCCGGACCCGTTGCGGCCGTTGCCGCCGTTCCGCAGGTCATCCGGCCAGTCCGCCCTGTTGTCCTGCGGGCAAAGCCCACCCGCCCCATCATCGCGAGCACCACCCCGGCTGTTCCCCTCGCCTATGAG
>NZ_JAFKIC010000169.1 GCF_017306585.1 Mesorhizobium sp.
CGTTCGGCCGAGGCTCGCCACGACGAGGCCGTCGGACTTACCCGCGCCATCAACCTCGACCCGATCCATACGGCTGTCGTGACGGTCAACGACCCGCGCCCCGCGACGTTGCTCGGCAGCGGCAAGATCGAGGAACTTGCTCAGATCGTGAAAGAGGGGCACGCGGAACTTGTCATCGTCGACCATCCGCTGACGCCGGTGCAGCAACGCAATCTGGAGAAGGAATTCAACGCCAAGGTGCTCGACCGCACCGGGCTCATTCTCGAGATATTCGGTGAGCGTGCGCGCACCAAGGAAGGCACACTGCAGGTCGAGCTCGCGCACCTGAACTACCAGAAGGGGCGCCTTGTTCGCAGCTGGACCCACCTCGAGCGGCAGCGCGGCGGCGCCGGTTTCCTCGGCGGTCCCGGTGAAACCCAGATCGAATCCGACCGGCGGCAGCTGCAGGAAAAGATCATCAAGCTCAAGCATGAGCTGGAAACGGTCCGCCGCACACGCGACCTGCATCGCGCCAAGCGCAAGAAAGGGCCGTTCCCGGTGGGGGCGATCGTCGGCTACACCAATGCCGGCAAGTCGACGCTGTTCAACAGGCTGACCGGGGCCGGGGTGCTGGCGCAGGATATGCTGTTCGCCACGCTCGACCCGACGCTGCGCCGTGTGCGGTTGCCGCACGGCACGCCGATCATTCTTTCCGACACGGTCGGTTTCATTTCCGATCTGCCGACACATTTGATCGCCGCTTTCCGCGCCACGCTGGAAGAGGTGGTCGAGGCCGATCTGGTCATTCACCTGCGTGACATTTCCGATCCCGATACGGCAGCGCAGGCCGAGGATGTCGAGCGCATCCTGGCCGACCTCGGTGTCGACGCCGGTGACACCAGCCGCGTGATCGAAGTCTGGAACAAGATCGACCGGCTGGACGAGGGCAACAGGAACCGCCTGCTTGCCGATGCAGCGGATGGCAGCAAGGGCCCGCCGATTGCGGTATCGGCGGTGACTGGCGAGGGCATCGATGCGCTGAAGGCCGTCATCGAGACGCGGATGGCGGGGGAGCTCGAAGACCTGACGGTGACGGTCGAGCCGGCCCAGTTCGGCCTTGTCGACTGGCTTTATCGCAATGGCGATGTCATCTCACGCACCGACAATGACGACGGCAGCGCCACGATCTCGCTCAAGGCCACGCAAAGCGCCCGTGAAGAGATCGAAAGCCGATTGCGCCGTAAAAACAACGGCTGAGGCAGGTTACTTCGCGCTCTTTGCTTCCTGCCAGAGCGCTTCCATCTCATCCAATGTCGCCTTCTCCAGCGTGCCGCCGGACTTTTCCACGGCCTGCTCGACATAGTGGAAGCGCGAACGGAATTTCTCGTTTGTGCCGCTGAGCGCCGCCTCCGAATCGACCTTCAGGTGGCGGCCGAGATTGACAACCGCGAACAGCATGTCGCCGAACTCGTCCTTGATCGACGCGGTCTCGCCCTTGGCCAGGGCTTCGCGCAACTCACCGATCTCTTCCTCGATCTTGTCCAGGATCGGGGCGGCCTCACTCCAGTCGAATCCGACACGCGCGGCCTTTTCCTGAAGTTTCAGGGCGCGGGTCAGGGCGGGCAGGGCGACGGGAACGCTGTCCAGGAACCCCTTGCCATTGTCTTCGGGATCGAGGCCGCGCGCCAGGCGAGCCTGCCGCTTCTCGGCCTTCTCCTGCGCCTTGATCTTTTCCCACATGCCCTTAGCCATGCCGGCGCTGCGCGCCGTCTCGTCGCCGAAGACATGTGGGTGACGGCGGATCATTTTGGTCGTGATGGCCTCGACCACGTCGCCGAAGGCGAATTCGCCGGCCTCCTGCGCCATCTGGGCGTGGTAGACGACCTGCAGCAGGAGATCACCCAGTTCGTCGCGCAGGTCGTCGAGATCGCCGCGGGCGATGGCGTCCGCCACTTCGTAGGCTTCTTCGATCGTGTAGGGGGCGATGGTCGCGAAATCCTGCTCGATGTCCCATGGACAGCCGGTCTTCGGCGCGCGCAGCGCCGCCATGATCTCGATCAGGCGCGAAATGTCTTTCGAAGGTGTCATGCGGCCGATGCTATCGCGCGCCAGGCCGCACGGCCAATGCCGCCGGCCGGCGCGGGCGCCTTGTCCACAGTTGAGCGTGCCGGATCAGTCCAGAACCGAGACGATCGCCTTGGCAAGATCGTCCATCCCGTCTTCCGGCAGGCCAGCGACGTTGATGCGGCTGTCGCCGACCATGTAGACGCCATGCTCCGTGCGCAGGCGCTCGACCTGCGCTTCGGTCAGGCCGAGCCGCGAGAACATGCCGCGGTGGCTGGCGACGAAATCGAAACGGTCTGAGTTGGATTGCCGGCGCAGCGCTTCGGCGAACGCGACGCGAAGCCTCAGCATGCGCAAGCGCATCTCTTCGAGCTCTGCTTCCCAGTCGGCGCGCAGGGCGTCGTCTTCCAGCACGATGCGCACCGCGGCAGCGCCATGGTCGGGCGGCATCGAATACATGGCGCGCGCCGCCGACAGCATCTGGCTCATCGCCACGTCGGCCTGGGCACTGTCCCTGGCCAGGACCATCGCCGCGCCGACGCGGTCGCGATAGACGGCGAAATTCTTCGAGCAGCTCGACGCGACGACCATTTCGGGAACCTTGGCGGCGAGCAGCCGCAGGCCGAGCGCATCGGCCTCCAAGCCATCGCCGAAGCCCTGATAGGCGATGTCGACGAAGGGGAGAAGGCCACGCTCGACGACGAGATCGGTCACGGCCTCCCATTGAGCCGCGTCCAGATTGGCGCCGGTCGGGTTGTGGCAGCAGCCATGCAGCAGCACCACGTCGCCGCTGTTTGCCGTGCGCAGCGCCGCCAGCATGGCGTCGAAGCGAACGGCCCCCGTGGCCGCGTCGAAATAGGGATAGTCGCGAATCTGCAGCCCGGCAGCGCGCATGACCGGCATATGGTTCGGCCAGGTTGGATCCGACAGCCACACGGTTGCGTCGGAGCGGGTGCGCTTCAGCAGTTCCGCCACCAGACGCAGCGCGCCTGAACCGCCGGGAGCCTGTGCGGCGCGAATCCGCGTCAGGTCGGCGCCCGGACCAAAGGCGAGCTTTGCCATCACCGTGTTGAAAACGGTATCGCCGGCGAGGCCGAGATAGGTCTTGGTGTCTTGGCTGTCCAGCAGCCGCTTTTCGGCCTCGCGCACGGCGCGCATGACCGGGGTCCTGCCGTCGCGATCCTTGTACACGCCAACACCGAGGTCGACCTTGTTGGGACGCGGATCGGCACGATAGAGGCCGATCAGGGCCAGAATCTTGTCGGCGGGAGCTGGCTGCAGGTCTTCGAACATGATCATGGTTCCGTTGGCGCGGCGGAGTGATACGCAAATGGAACGGGATGCACCAGAGCTTTCGCCGCAAAACATTGTGCCGGTGGCAATCGGCCATCCAGAACCATGTTGTCGGCGCAAGGGCTCAGGCGGGCGTCGCGGGTCCATTGCGGCGGTTTGACCGCGGGGCGCCCCTCAAGGCACGCAATGCGACAGCCGCGATGATGGCTAGCGCCGCAAATGTCGCCAGGCTGGGCGCATGAAAGGGTACATCGCGCCATCTGGGAGAGATGACGTCAGCCGTGTTGAATGCTTCTCCGCTGAACTGGCACATGACGAAGGAGGCATGGTTGCGAACCATGTCGGCGTCGATGTCTGATATCAGGGCATCCACGCCTTCCTTCTGGCCGTCCATCTTGCGCATGTAGACGAGCAATGCCTGCGCCGCCGACAGATAGGCGTGAGAGCATTCGTTGAACGGGCTGTCTTCGTCGCGCAAGCTGCCCGGCACCAGTCCCCACAGGCAGTAGCTGTACTGGATGTTTCCGTAATTCTGCAGCCGCCTGAAGGTCAGATCGGTATTTTGCTGTCGCGATGCGACGTCGAGGATTCTGTTGCGATAATCAGCAATCACCGCCATCTGGCCATGGGTGAGGCTTGGTATGGCTATGCCGCTGGTCGGGCCGCCAGTGCTGGTCCGGTGGGCAGAGGCGGGCAACGACGACGCAGAAAGCAGGACGGCGCCCACCAGGAGCGCCGCCATATGGCTTGTTGATCTGCCTGCGTGGCCAGGCATCGGCCTATCGCAGGGCGGGGCGGGCAGATGCGGGGCGCGAGAGTTGACCGGCGAAGCTGCGCTCGACAATCGCGCCAAAGCCGAGGCCCAGCACGGTCCACAGAACGACGTGGATGCCGAGCGAAGCGACGCGGAAGCGCCACAGGAGATCGGCCGAGAACTTTTCAGGCACTTCGTTGATCGTCGGCAACGCGTACATGGCAATCGCTATGACGATGACAAAGGCGGCTCCAGCGATGATGGATGCATTCCAGCCGCCATGCTGGGCCCAGAGCCGGCGCGCCAGCCCTATGGTCGCGGTCAGCGCGGCGATGGAGATGACCAGCATGATGAAGAACAGTTCCGTTCGCGATCCGATCGTGTCGGGATTGCCGACCGAGGGCGGATTGGCCGGATATTTGAGATCGGGAACCAGAACGATGGCGACGAAACCGGCGAGAGCCAAAAGCGCGGCGGTGCCGCGCGGTCCAAAGCTGCTGACGCGGCCATAGGTATAGGCGAACACCAGCG
The DNA here is from genome assembly GCF_017306585.1 of Mesorhizobium sp. GTDB lineage: Bacteria > Pseudomonadota > Alphaproteobacteria > Rhizobiales > Rhizobiaceae > Mesorhizobium. The sequence continues at coordinate 4,622 of NZ_JAFKIC010000169.1, forward strand.
CGAACAGCCCGCCGATCGAAGTGGCATAGACCAGCACGCCGGTCAGAAGACCGAAGCCTGCCTGTGTCGGGCGGCTGACGAGCTCAGGCTCCGGCGTTTCGCCGGCGGCCTGTGCCGTGGCTTCCTCGAAAGCGATGGCGCGGTCAACCTGCGGTTCGCCATAGATCTTGGCAAAGCCGAATGCGAGAATTCCTGCGAAAAGGCCGACCAGCATTCCGCGAAGCAAAAGATTTCCAACCATATCCGTTGTCCCCAAGTCATGATCCGGAAAGCTCCCCGGCTTTCGCGATGATCAAGCACCAAACAAATTCATCAAGACGCCATCCGTGAGGGATGGCCCAGGCCTAATGACAGGGGAAACCGAGCAGGTGGCGGCCGTCATGCACCCATTCGTGCACATACATGCCCGAGATCATCGACGTCGCGCCTTCTTCCGCGCCAACGAAATAGATGGCCAGCAGGCAGAGAAGCCCGCCGAAGATGGCCCACGGCAAAAGTTCCTTTACCGGGATCGGCAGCGGACCGTAAGTTGGTGCAAAGGTCGTATTCGACATCGAGGCTCTCCTGGGATCCTGCGTCCCGTTCATCAAATCACCTACGGGAGAAGGCCTGACTTCCGGCGAGATACCGCCGGTCACAGTGGCGCGACCGTGCCGGATTTTCACCGGCTTCCAAACCCGTAACCTGCTGGCGAGCCTATTCAGCCGGCGTTATTGCTGTCAACGAGATGTGATCGACAACACGAGAACGTGTTCGCTTCATGCAAGTTGGACGGGCTTCAAAAAGGCGAGGAGGGATGAGGGCTTCATGCACGGACGGCTGACGATGATCTGCAGCGGTATTACCGCCGGGACAAGGCGTGGTGCGTTTCCGTCGGATGAACCGGCCGAAGCGAAATCGCTGGCGCTGGCCGAGGCGATGCGCGCGACGCTGCCGCACGCCGACCGTGTCTGGTCCGCGCCGGCGCTGCGCGCCCGACAGACGGCCGAGGCTTTGGCGCTGAAAGCATCCGTCGAGCCATTGTTGGCCGATCAGGATTTCGGGAGATGGGCAGGCAGGCGCCTGGAGGACGTACAGGCGGCCGAGTCCGAGGCTGTCGCCGCCTGGCTCACGAATCCGGATGCGGCTCCCCATGGTGGCGAGTCGCTGGCCGATGTCGCACGAAGAGCATCGCGGATGGTGGATGGCTTGGTAGCCGAGCGTGGCCACACAATCGCGTTGACCCACGCCAGCGTTATCCGCACCGCGATCCTGCATGTTCTCGGCGCGCCGCTTGCCGCCAGCTTGAAGATAGACATTGAGCCGCTGAGCATCACCGACTTCCGCAACGACGGCCGCCGCTGGGTCCTGCGGGCTTGCGGCGTTCCCGGACCGAGGCCGGCGATTTCGCGCCAGGGGTAGAGAGCGCCAACGGCCAATGCCTCAGGAGGTTCAAATCGGCCCAGGCCGAAATAATTGGCGTTGCGAGGATTAAAATCCCCACATGCTCCGTAAACAGGGCATGAAACGGTCGATGCCACGCTTTGACATCATAGGACAGCTCGGGCCGCTGCGGCGTTACGCGCGTTCGCTGACGCGCGATGGCACCGAGGCCGAAGATCTGGTGCACGATGCGCTGGTGCGCGCCTATGAGCGCCGCGGAACCTTCCGTTCGGGCGGAAACCTGCGCGCCTGGCTGTTGTCGATCGTCCACAACACCTTCATCGACCGGATGCGCTCGCGCCGCTCGGAAGCGGCGCGCCTCGAACAGGCCGGATATCTTACCGATGCCAGCACGCCGGCACCGCAGGAGCATTCCGTGCGCCTTGCTCAGGTGCGCGACGCGTTCTTCAACCTGCCTGAAGAACAGCGATCGGCGCTGCATCTGGTGGCTATCGAAGGGCTTTCCTACCAGCAAGCGGCCAATGCCACCGGCGTGCCGCTGGGAACGCTGATGTCGCGCATCGGCAGGGCGAGGGCAGCCTTGCGCCAGATGGAAGAGGCCGCGCCGGCTCGCGGCAGGAATCATCTCAGGATCGTGGGAGACGACTGATGACCACTCTTGTCGATCCAGTGACGGACGCCGATTTCGACGCCTATGTCGACGACCAGCTCGACGTCACCCGCCGCATCGAGGTCGAAGCGTTCCTGTCCACCCGTCCGGAGGCCGCGGCGCGTGTGATGGCGGATCTCAGGACCCGCGATGAGCTGCGGGTGGCGCTTGCCGCCTCCAAGGGCATGGCGCGCCCGGCAACGGCCGACGCCGCGCGGCGGCTGGAGCGGGGGCTTGCCCGGGGCCGCATCTTCGGTGTGCTGCAGCGCGCGGCGGCGGTTGTGGCTTTCGTAGCCGCGGGCTGGCTGGCCAACGGCATCATCGGCCCGATGTCGGTGACCAAGGTCGTCGCTTCGCCCCAGCCGCCCGCCTATGTGGAGGAAGCGGTGAGGGCGCACAAAACGACACTGGTGCGCGAAACCATGTCCTCGCAGACGGAAGCGCCGAACTACAATGCCGGCGAGATCCGTGCCGCGACCGCGATCGTCATGCCGTCGCTGCCCAAGGACTGGAAAGTACGCGACGTGCAGATCTACCCGTCGCGTTTCGGCCCAAGCGTCGAGATGGCTCTCGATACGAAGGACATGGGCCTGGTGTCGCTGTTCGCGATCAGGCCGGGAAGTTTCGACGTCGTCAAGCCGACCGTGGCGCCGTCGAGCGACATCTCGTCCGCCTATTTCCAGATTGGCGAGGTCGCCTACGCGGTGGTTGCAAAGAGCGGCGTCCATGACCTCGACCGTGCCGCCGAGACGCTTGCCAGAACCCTCTACTGATCGATTGACCAAGGAGATTTGAAATGAATACCCCCAATCTGGGCTACCGCGTCGGTGCCGGCGCCCAAACCGGAGCCGTTTTCGACGAGGGCCTGCGCCAGCACATGCTGCGCGTCTACAACTATATGGGCCTTGGCCTGGTCGTTACCGGCCTCATCGCCTACATGGTGTCCTCGACGCCGGCGCTTTACGTGCCGATCTTCTCCAGCCCGCTGAAATGGGTGGTGATGCTGGCGCCGCTGGCCTTCGTGCTGCTCTTCTCGTTCAAGATGCAGACCATGTCGGCCGCGAGCGCCCAGGCGATGTTCTGGGCATTCTGTGCCGTGATGGGCCTTTCGCTGGCCTCGGTGTTCCTGGTCTTCACCGGCACCAGCATCGCGCGCACCTTCTTCATCGCCGCCACCATGTTCGGCGCCACCAGCCTCTACGGCTACACGACAAGGCGTGACCTGACACAGTTCTCGTCATTCCTGATCATGGGCCTGATCGGCGTGGTGATCGCCAGCATCGTCAACATCTTCCTCGGCTCGACCGCGCTGCAGTTCGCCATCTCGGTGATCGGCATCGCCGTGTTCATCGGCCTGACCGCCTGGGATACGCAGACGATCAAGGAGCAGTACGCCGAGAATTTCGACGCGGAATCGCGTCAGAAGCTCGCCGTGTTCGGCGCCTTTTCGCTCTACTTGAACTTCGTCAACATCTTCCAGTTGTTGCTGAATTTCACCGGCGAGCGCGAATAACCACTCTCCGTTGTGGGCAAGGGCGTGGGCTATCGCCCTTGATACGGAGAGGTGGCCGGAGGGGAAACCTTTCGGCCACATTTCGTTCGAACGAAACCCCGAAATCTTTAAGTCCATAAGCGCTTTTGCTAGTCTGCCCCGGCAGTCTCAAACCGACGCGAGGACACATGGCCCTGGACAGCCACACACTTCACGGCGACGGTGTTTCGGCTGTCATAGTCGGGCAGGGCGCCGAGCTGGTCTCGTTGCGCGGCGACGATGGGTTGGAGTTCCTGTGGCAGGCCGGGCCGGAATGGCGGCGCCATTCTCCCGTGCTGTTTCCCATCGTCGGCAGGCTCAAGGGCGACCAGTTGCGCCATGGTGGCCAGACCTATCCGATGACACAGCATGGGTTTGCGCGCGACAAGCCGTTCGCGTGGGCGGAGAGGGGGCCTCGGTCCTGCACACTTGTTCTCACTGATGACACGCAGACGCGCACGCATTACCCGTTCGCTTTCCGCCTTGCCGTCAGCTACGCGCTGGATCACCAGCTCAGCGTGACGTTCGAGATCACCAACACCGGTGAGGAAACCCTACCGGCTTCGATCGGGGCCCATCCGGCGTTCAATTGGCCGCTGCTGCCGGATATGCCCAAGGAAGCCTACAGGCTGACCTTCGCCGATGACGAACAGGCGCCGATACGCCGGTTGAAAGAAGGTCTGCTGCTGCCAGCGGCGCAGCCTACGCCTATCAAAGGCAACACGCTCGCGCTCTCCGAGCGGCTCTTTGACGACGACGCCGTTATTCTGGACCGTCCCTCCAGCACCAGCGTGCTGTATTCAGCCGGGCAGGGGCCGGCGATCGAAATGTCATGGCAGGGGTTCAACGAGCTTGGCATCTGGTCCAAGCCGGGCGGCGCGCCGTTCCTGTGCATCGAGCCCTGGCATGGCATCGCCAGTCCCGTCGATTTCGACGGCGACTTCGCCGACAAGCCGGGCGTCATGCTGATCAAGCCCGGCGCGAAACGGGTGCTGGGCTACCAGGTCAATCCGCATCATCAACCGTGATGGGGAGGCGCTCCGTGTGCCTCGATGATGGGTTCTAGTCCCTGCTGACGGACAACGGCGCCGACGACATTGACGAGAATGCGCGCGGCGGTCAGGGCCGAGAGGCTGTCGATGTCGGCGGGCGGGTAAAACTCGACAAGGTCGAACCCGGCAATCCTGCTCCGCTTGCCGAGGCCCGAGATCAGGTCAATCACCTGCGTGTAGGTGAGGCCGCCGGGCGTACGCGCCGCGACGCCCGGCATGACGCCGGGATCGAGGCTGTCGCAATCGAGAGTGACGACAACCCGCGCGCCCTCCGGAATATGCCGAAGGGCAGCCTCCACGCCCTGAGCATGAATCTGGCGAGCGGTTACGAAGCGGCTGCCGTAGCGCTGCGCTGCCTCGACTTCGGTTTGGCGCGCGCTGCCGACACTGCGCAAGCCAACCTGGACAATGCCGGCGACGTGCGGCATCTCGCTCGCCCTGCGCATCGGGCTCGAATAGCCGTAGCGCTCGCCAAGCACTTCGTCGCGCCAGTCGATATGGGCATCGATCTGCAGGACCCAGACCGGCCCGTGGTCCGCAAAGCCGGCCAGAAAGGGAATGGTGACGGAGCAATCGCCGCCGATGAGGATTGGAATGGCCGGCATCGACAGGGTCTCGCGGATTCTTGCCTCGATCCGGGTCCGGTTGCCGGCATTGTCATGCAAGGAGGTCACGATATCGCCGGCGTCAACGCAGCAGGCCGGCCTGCCATCAAACAGCGGGCCGCCAAGATCGAAATCCCAGTGCTCGACGAGCGGAGCGTCACCCTGACTTTCGGCGCGGATGGCGTCAGCGGCGAGGGCGTAGCCGCTGCTGTCCTTGCCGGGATAGGTGCTGCCGTGGCCGACGCCGGAGATCACCATGCGAGGTGTCACGCCATCGGCGAGGCGATCGGGAAAATTGAGAAAGGAAGGTGGAGCGGCCATCTTATTGGTTAGCTGAGTGAGGAAGCGCGACAGGGAAGCTCAAGGGTAGTCGCTTCACCGGTCCGGCGCCATCGTCCAATTCGGTATCCCTTGTTAAGGCAATTTCCGGATGCGACACCCGCTCTCCTGGAGAATTGGCTTGCCCGGAAGTTGCCATTCCAGCAGACACAGCGGTGATGGGATCGGCTTGAGGGAATTGGGATGCGTGACTTTGAGCTACGTCTGGCCAAGGACGAGGATCTCGCCCGATTGCAGCTCATTTCCGCGCAGGCTCGTGAACGGTATCGCGCATTCCCCGAACTGGCTCATATCGCCGATGCTCCTCCGTTGCCCCGCGGCAGGTTCGAGGCCTGTCGTGTCGAGGTAGCTGTAGGACGTGAGGACCCCGAGCCCATCGGATTTGTAGCCGTCAGACTTCTCGACGGATCGCTGTATCTGGACAATATCTCGATTGCACCTGATGCATCCGGGCGCGGTATAGGGTCGACGCTTCTGTCCTCAGCTATCAATCACGCAGCCGCCTTACGGGTTCCTGCGGTGTCTTTGACCACATTCAAGGAACCACCGTGGAACGGACCATGGTTCCGAAAGCGCGGGTTTCAGCCCATGCGTGGCGATCAGATTGGTGCTGGGTTGCGCGGAGTAATGGAGCGCCAATGGCAAACGCTTGATCCAGGCAGCCGAGAGACGCTGGCGTATTTTCTGTAGAGGCTTCCTGCGTGCCGTAAGAGGACGGTGTCCTTTGCCACCCATGCGCGGTCACTGGGTTTTCTGTAAGTCGCATAAGATAGATTATGGAACTGATGAGTGAGAGTGAACCAGGAAATTCCCGATATTTTTCATCGGCTTGATATCGAGCGGCCTGTTGTGTTGCCATGATGTGTACCGCTAGGCTGCCTGGCATGACGAGGTCAATGCCGACAATCGAGACAGCCATCGAGGTGTTCGTGCGCGGCCACAGCGCCGGCAGGAGCCGCACCTTTCCATACCAAATCAGTCGCGTCGGAGCTCTGTGGTGGATGCGCGACGCCGAGCGCAAAAACGCCCGTGACTACCGCAAGGAAGAATGGATCGCCTATGACGTCACACCCGAGGACGTCGATGCGACCGCGCGCCGGCACACGCGCGGCCATTTCTACCTTGGTGTGGTGATCGCCATGGGCACGCCAGATGCGCCGGTCAGAGCTGCGTACAAGGCGCTTGGCTACCGGCTGGTCGGAACCGAAGGTTTTTTCGTGCAGCCGCTCAGGCATCTTCCGAGCGCACCGGCTGTTTCGCAGTCCGTCGAACGCGTTCGCACGCCCGAGCTGGCGTCGCGTTTGGGCAAGATCACGCGCAAGCGGCCGATCGCGGACGATTTGCTGAGCGACGATGCTCCGTTCCGTCAGTATGTAGCCCTTGATGGCCAGGAGATCGTCGGGCGCGTGCGCAGCGTGGACGCCGCCGGCGCCACATGGTGCGCCGACATGTTTGTCGAACCATCGCACCGGCGCCGCGGGATAGGACGGGCGCTGCTCTCTAGGATGCTGCACGATGACAAGGCCAAGGGTTCGGCATGCTCGGTGTTGACAGCCACACATACAGGCGCGCTGCTGTACCCACATGTCGGCTATCAGCGGATCGGCACACTGCTCATGCTGGGTCCAAAGAGCTGAGCAGTCTTGTGAGATGTCCTAAGTATCACGCTGATTTATAAGGGATATCGATCACCATGCCATCATATGCCGGCTCGACACTGTCCGGCGTTTCGGCCATCACCGTGGCGTAGTCCAGCGGAACATGCATATGGGTCAGGACGGCGTGTCTCGGCGCCAGCCGTTCGATCCATTCAAGCGCCTGGCCAAGCGACAGATGGCTCGGATGCGTCTTGTACTGCAACGCGTCGATGATCAGGACATCAAGCCCGTTCAGACGCGCGGCGGTGGACTCCGGAAAGTCGCTGATATCAGGGCAATAGGCGAGCCCACCGACGCGAAAGCCGAGCGAGATGATGTCGCCATGGACCTGCGGCAGTGGATCGAAGGTGAGGGCACCCCCCTCTCCTTCGATCACGACCGGCCTTGCGTGGTCGATGATGTGGGCCGTGACGATCGGCGGATAGGAGCTGCCCGAAGGCGTCTCGAAGCAATAGCCGAACGCCTGGCGCAGGCGCAGCATCGTCGGCTCGTCGGCATGGACATCGATCCGGTGACGCTGGTCGAGGACGAAGCCGCGCAAATCGTCGATGCCGTGGATGTGGTCGGCGTGCGGATGCGTATAGATCACCGCATCGAGGCGCTTTACCGACGCCAGCAGCATCTGCTGGCGGAAGTCCGGTCCGGTGTCGATGACCACCGTCGTGCGGCCGCCATTGGACGCGATCCGCTCGACCAGCGCGGCCGTGCGCATGCGCCGGTTCCTCGGATCGTCCGGGTCGCAATTGCCCCAGTCGCCGGTGATGCGCGGCGTACCTGGCGAGGAGCCGCAGCCGAGTATCGTGACGCGCAGCCTGTCGCTCATGCCTATGCGACCCGCTTATCCGGGCGCGGCATCTTTCCAAACAGCCGAAAGAAATTGTCGGTCGTCAGGGCGGCGACCTCGGCCTCGCTGACGCCGATCGTGTCGGCCAGCACCTTGGCGGTGTGGGCGACATAGGCCGGCTCGTTGCGCTTGCCGCGAAACGGTATCGGCGCCAGATAGGGCGCGTCCGTCTCGACCAGCAGCCGGTCATGCGGCACATCGGCGGCGATGGCGCGCAGCTCGGGCGAGTTCTTGAAGGTCAGAATTCCCGAGAACGACACATAGCCGCCAAGCGAGACGCCGACCTCGGCCAGGCGGCGGCCCGAGGAGAAACAATGCAGGATGAAGGGGAAGGCGCCCTTCCCTGTTTCGTCCTCGAGGATCGCGGCCATGTCGTCATCGGCGTCGCGCGAATGGATCACCAGCGGCAGCCCTGTTTCCCGAGCTGCCGCGATATGGTTGCGGAAGCCTTGCGCCTGGGCATCGCGCGGCGCCTTGTCGTAGAAATAGTCCAGCCCGGCCTCGCCGATCGCCACCACCTTCGGATGCGCCGACAGGCGCACAAGATCGGCCGTGGTGACGTCGAGCTCTTCAGCGGCATTGTGCGGATGGGTGCCGACCGAGCAATAGACGTCATCGAAAGTCTCGGCGATTTCAAGGATTTGCGAAAACCGCTTCACGCGCGTCGAGATCGTCACCATGCGGCCGACCCCAGCCGCCTTGGCGCGGGCGACGATGGCCGCCCGCTCCTCTGCGAAGTCCGGAAAATCCAGATGGCAATGGCTGTCGACGAGCATCAGCCGCTCGCACCCGGCTGGTCGACATAACGCGGAAACACGCCTTCCGGTACCGGCAAAGCGGTGCCCGAAACCAGCGCATGGTCGGCGTGGACATGCACGAAATCGCGTCTGTCCGCCGGCACCGCCAGCAAATCAAGCAGCTTCGCAGCCGACCCTGGAATGAAAGGCTGAGCCAGCACGGTGATGCGCCGCACAACTTCCGCCGTCGTCCACAGCACCGTTTCCATGCGCTCCGGATTGGTCTTCTTCAGCGCCCAGGGTTCCTGTCCGGCGAAATATCTATCGGCGTCCGCCACAACGCCGAAGATCGCCGCCAGCGCCAGATGAATGCCTTGCTCGGCCATCGCCTTGCGTGCGGTGTCGAGCGCGGCGGCAGCCTGGTCCAGGATCGTCTTGTCGGCATCCGTCAGGTCGCCGCGCTTCGGCACCGCGCCGCCGCAGTTCTTGGCGATCATCGAGAGCGAGCGCTGCGCCAGATTGCCGAGACCATTGGCGAGGTCGGCATTGGTGCGGTTGACGATCGCCTCATGGCTATAGCTGCCGTCCTGGCCGAAGGGCACTTCGCGCAGGAGGAAATAGCGCACCTGATCGAGACCGTAATGCTCGACCATGGTGAAGGGATCGACGACGTTGCCGACCGATTTCGACATCTTCTCGCCGCGGTTGAACAGGAAGCCATGGCCGAAAACGCGCTTCGGCAACGGGATGCCCGCCGACATCAGGAAGGCCGGCCAGTAGACCGCATGGAATCGCACGATGTCCTTGCCGATGATATGGGCGTCCGCTGGCCAGAAACGCCATTTCTCATCGTTTTCATCGGGATAGCCGACACCGGTGATGTAGTTTGTCAAGGCGTCGACCCAGACATACATCACGTGCTTTTCGTCGCCCGGCACCGGGACGCCCCAGTCGAAGGTGGTGCGCGAGATCGACAGATCCTTCAATCCGGATTTGACGAAGCTCATCACCTCGTTGCGGCGCTCGGCTGGACCGATGAAGTCGGGCTGGCTTTCGTAGAGCGCGATGAGCTTGTCCTGGTAGGCGGAGAGGCGGAAGAAATAGCTTTCCTCCTCGACCCATTCGACCGGCGTTCCCTGAGGTCCATAGCGGACATTGTCGGGCCGGACCTCTGTCTCCTCCTCGCCGTAATAGGCTTCGTCGCGCACCGAATACCAGCCGGCATAGCCGCCCTTGTAGATGTCGCCATTGGCGTCCATCGCCTTCCAGATCGCCTGCGAGGAGGCGTAATGCCGTTCTTCCGTGGTGCGGATAAAGTCGTCGTTGGAGGCGTTGAGCGCGGTGGCCATGCGCTTGAATTCAGCCGAATTGCGATCGGCGAGTTCGCGCGCCGAAATGCCTTCGCGCTTGGCCGTCTGCAGCATCTTGATGCCGTGCTCGTCCGTGCCGGTCAGGAAGAAGACTTCTCTGCCGTCGAGCCGCTGGAAGCGCGCAAGCGCGTCTGTGGCGATCAGTTCGTAGGCATGGCCGATATGCGGCTTGCCGTTCGGGTAGGAGATCGCTGTCGTGATGTAGAATGTGTCGCGTGACATGGATGGGCCGTCATGAATGTCTGAATGGAAACCGTGGCGGTGGATATCGCATCGGGACGGCGATTGCCATCCCGAGCCCGATGCATGCCGCCCAAAAGTGGCCCCGGTTTCGGGGCAACGGCATGCATCAAGAAAAGGCCGTCACATTCGCATCACAGACTTCAGGCGGTCGATCATGGTCAGGGCGTGCTGCTTCTTGTCGAGATTGTAGGTGTCTGTCTCAGATACAGCGTCCAGCGCTTCATGCCAAGTGTCCGACAGCGTTTTGGCCCGCGCCAGATCGCCGGCCAGGGCGGCATCGCTCGCCGCATCGGACAGAAGATCGAGCGCACGGCGATTGAAGATGTCGAACTGAATCGCCTGATCGCGCCCGGCCACGGCCTCGGCGAGGCGATAGGCTCCGGCGACGTCGCTCTTGCCCGCCATCACCAATGCATCGAGCGTCTGGGCGATCTCCAGTCCGCCATATTGCGTCAGAAGGATAGCGTTGCGGGCGCTGCCCCCTGCCCGCTCGATCAGTGCCGCCCGCGCTGCCGGGTCCTCCGGGGGCGGCGGTTCCGCGGTCTCCAGCACCGCCAGCAGTTCGCCGGCGTCGAGCGGCGTCAGGCGCACCACCAGGCAGCGGGAACGGATCGTCGGCAGCAGGCTGCCCGGCGCATGGACGATGAGAATGAACAGGGTTCGCGCCGGCGGCTCCTCGAGGTTCTTGAGCAAGGCATTGGCGGCATTGGCGTTCATGTCGTCGGCCGGATCGACGATGACCACGCGGTAGCTGCCGTCATGCGAGGTCAGCGACAGGAAACGGCTGACCTTGCGGATCTCGTCGACCGTGACCACGGTCTTGAAGCTCTTGGTCTTATCGTTGAGCGGACGGGTCAGATGCAGTACGCCCGGATGCGCCGCGGTGGCGATCTGACGAAACAGCGACGAGGCCGGGTCGGGAATCGCGAGGCTCTCCGGCGCCTGCTCGAAGGCTGGATGCTTCAGCAAATGATGCGCGAGATGGAAAGCCAGCGTTGCCTTGCCGATGCCAACCGGCCCGGCGAAAATCAGCGCATGCGGCAGTTTTCCCGCGCGGTAGGCGGCGGCAAGCATGGTTGCCGCCTGGTCGTGCCCGACAAGGCGAGGCGTTTCGGACGGTTCTGGGACGCCGTCCAGCGTATCATGCTGTTCCGGCGCGATGCGTTCGAAGATCATGCGGGTGCGGTCTGCCTGTTGCGCACCGGCGCCCTCGCCTCCAGCGCCGCGAAGACGGCCGCGGTGACGACATGCTCGACCGTGTCTTGGTCGGCCGAGGCATCGACGACGATGCAGCGCTCCGGCTCGGCCGCGGCAATCGCCAGGAAGGCGGCGCGGCGCGCCTGATGGATAGTCAGCGTCTCCTTCTCGAAGCGGTCGGCGCCGGCATCGCTGCCGCGCCGCAACGTGGCGCGTCGCAGGCCCTCGGCCGGATCGATATCGAAGATCAGCGTCATATCGGGCATCATGCCGTTGATGGCGACCTGTTCCAGCGCGGCCATGAATGCCGGGTCGAGCCCGCCGGTAACCCCCTGATAGACGCGCGAGGAATCCAGGAAACGGTCGCAAAGCACGATCGATCCGCGCTCGACCGCGGGCCGGATCACCTGCTCGACATGGTCGGAGCGCGCGGCCGCGAACAGCACGGCCTCCATCTTCGGTCCGAAAGGCTCGGCGGCGCCTGAAAGCAGCACGTGCCGGACGGCTTCCGCACCCGGCGAGCCACCCGGTTCGCGGGTGAGCAGGACGTCATACTTCTTGGCGCGCATCTTCCTGGCCAGGCGGTCGATCTGCGTCGACTTGCCTGCGCCTTCGCCGCCTTCGAAGGTGATGAAAAATCCGCGCGCCAAACGAAAGGGCCTTTGTCCGGGTTGGAGTGGATTGATGCGCCCTAGATAGTCCGCGTTCGGCCAAACGTCCATGCCGTCGGTGCTATCGCAGCCAGCCGACCGCCAGTTCCTTGACGGCGTCGAGGGCGCGTTGCGGCAGCGTGCCGACACCGATCGACTCGGCGGCGTACAGCGGTGTCTCCTGGCTGAGTGTATCGCCGATCCAGACGCGCAGCGCGCCCACCGGCTGCCCCTCCTCCACCGGTGCGGCGACCGGGCCGGTATAGATGATCCTGGCCGTCAGCTTGTCGCGGTTGGTGATCGGCAGGAAGATGTCGATCGGACCCTTTGCCTTCAATGTCACGCCGGATTTCGCGCCGCCAAACACCTGCGCTTCGCCGACGATCTCGTCCTTGGCGAAGATCTCGGTTTTCTCGAAAGAGCGGACGCCCCAGTCGAGAAGTTTTCGCGCCTCTTCGGCGCGCTCCTTGTCATTGGCCAGCCCGGTCATCGCCGCGATCACCCTGGTGCCGTCATGGCTTACCGAAGCGACAATGCCGAAACCCGCTGCCTCGCTCGCGCCGACAGCCAGCCCGTCGACGCCGATGTCCATGGCCAGCAGCGGGTTGCGGTTCTTCTGCGAGATCTTGTTCCAGGTAAAATCCTTCAGGCCGTAATAGCGATAGAAATCCGGGTAATCGCGCCAGAGATGCAGGGCGAGCAGGGTCAGTTCGCGCACTGTCGTCTGCTGCCCATCCGCCGGCAGTCCGGTCGAGTTGACGAAAGTCGAGGTCTTGAGGCCGATCTGGCGCGCGCGTTCGGTCATCTGCGCGGCGAAATTGTCTTCCGATCCGGCCATGCCTTCGGCGATGACAATGCAACCGTCATTCGCCGCCTGAACGGTCACGCCCTGGATCAGGTCCTCGAGCCGGATCGCCGATTTGAGCTTGGCGAACATCGTCGATGTTCCCGACGGCGCGCCGCCCTTGCGCCAGGCGTTTTCGCTCACCACGAACGTGTCGTCGAGCTTGAGGCGCCCGGACTTGATGGCGTTGAAGACCACTTCCATGGTCATCAATTTGGCCATCGAGGCTGGCGGGATCGGCTTGTCGGCGTCTTTCGAAAACAGCACCGTGCCGGTATCGGCATCGATCATGAAGGCCTGTGTGGCCTTGGTCTCGAAAAGCTGCGCCTGAGCCGGCACCAACGAAAGCAGGAAGCCGAGGAGAACAAACCCGGCGAAAGGCTGAAGCAAGCGAAACTGCATGAAATTCGACCCGTTGGCCGGTCCCTCCGGCAAGCCCGCGAAACTATCGGGCTTTTTGCGGAGCGGATCAACCGCTCAGCGGAAATGCTGGTGTCAAATCAATCGCGCACGGCCAATGCATCGGGCGCGCCGTGCGACCATGCCGCCTGCAGCAACTCGTCCACGCCGCCATGGCCGTCGGGATAGAGATTGACGGCGTACCAGTCATTGCCATCGAGATCGGAACGTTGGATCTCTATCCTGCCGAAGGGCTCGAGGGCGGCCGCGATGCGCTTTGCCTCGACGGCATTGTCGAAGGTCCCGGCGGCGACATAGGCCGAGCTGGATGGAGATGCTTTCGGGCTGGATTTCTTCCACGACCGCAGGATGTCGGCGGGCGACATGCCGCTGTCATCCATCGCCGCGAAGACATCCGCCCGGCGCACGCGTTCATCCGCGTAGGACAGCGAAGCCATGGCGAATGGCGATTGCGGCGGCAGGCCCATTTCCGGGCGCTCCGGCACGATCGGCCCGAAATCGGGCAGCGTCAGATCTCCGAACGACGGCGATTGCGCCGACATGACCGGCTGAACTGCCCCTGAATCCGTCATCTGACCCGGAAACGGTACGGCCGCGCCACCGACGGGAAGACTTGGCGACGGTCCGTTCATGGCGACCATGACGCCGCTCGGCAGGCCATCGGACGGATCCGGTATCCGGTTGCCCGGGTGATAGGAGGCCATCAGATATTGATCGTCATCGCCATCCAGAGGGGCGCGGCCGACATATTCGACCTTCACCTTCGCGGTGCCAACCTTGGCATAGTCGAGCATCTGCGCGGCGCGCTCCGAAACATCGATGATGCGGCCTTCGTGATAGGGGCCGCGATCGTTGACGCGCACGATGACCGAACTGCCGGTTTCGAGGTTGGTGACGCGGGCATAGCTCGGCAGCGGCATCGTCGGATGCGCCGCCGTCAGATGCGTCATGTCGTAGACTTCGCCGTTGGCGGTCAACCGGCCGTGAAAGGCATCGCCATACCAGGAGGCCAGGCCAACCTTGGCGTAGCGCTTTTCTTCCTTCGGATAATACCACTTGCCCCGAACCTGGTAGGGCTTGCCAAGCTGGTCGCGACCACCGCCGCGCCGCATGAATTGGACGCGCGGGCTGGCCTTCACGCCATATTCGGATTCGGCGAAATATTCCTTGGAGCGGGTCTTCTTGTAGACCATGCCCTTCGGCTCGGGCTGTGATGCGCACGCAGCAAGCAGCATTGCCGAAAGGGCAAGCAACGCATATCCGGAAGCACGGCGTAGACGCGGACGCGCCGTAGTCTGCATTTCCTGATGTCCCCTACTCAACCGGATGCCGAAGAGCCAAAACACTCATTCGACAAATATCAACGGCGCTTGAACCCCGATCCTTTGTGCGCAGGAATTGTTTATCAGCCTATTAACCGATTGTGACCGGAACCGGGCAAGATTGTGGCATCGCCGCCGCCCACTCTACCGGGGAACAGTCGCGCTTGATGCTTGCCGGTTGACAGGTCTTTGCCGGGCACTCTAGAGCAGTCTCACGTGACAGAAGTCACTGGAGGGATGGCCGAGCGGTTTAAGGCACCGGTCTTGAAAACCGGCGTGGGCGCGAGTTCACCGTGGGTTCGAATCCCACTCCCTCCGCCAGTAACTTCCTTCGTAATACTTCACGCTCATTCGTATTCCTTCGCATAAGCCCGCGATCGTAAGGTACAGGCGCAAAAATTGACGTCGTATTCCCTCGTGGAAATGCGCGTGCATTCGCTGGCATTCACAAGTTTTCTTGGTATTGTCTTTGGTATCGGCTAGCGCCGGCCACTCACGATACCAAGAAGGCGTGCCATGGCACTTTCAGACACTTCCATCCGAGCCCTAAAGCCGCAGAGCATGCCGAAAAAATACTCGGACGGAGGCGGCCTTTATCTGTTCGTGCCGCCGAACGGGTCGCGGCTGTGGCGTCTCGCTTATGGGTACGGTGGAAAGCAAAAGACCCTTGCTCTTGGGATTTACCCGGCTGTAGCGCTAGCTGCCGCGCGCAAGGCGCGCGACGAGGCCAAAGCTCTGTTGGCGCGGGGGATCGATCCTGGCAGACAGAAGAAGCTCGACAGGATCAAATCGGCCGAGGCTGCCGGGAACACCTTCGCGTCGATCGCCGCCGACCTGCGAGCGGCGCAGATCGCAAAGGCGCGCGCCGAAGGCACAATGGATCGTTTCGACTACCTAGTCGAATTCGCGAGTGCTGATCTCGGCAAGCTGCCGATTACGGAAATCAGCGCCGCCGAGGTCTTGGAGGTCCTTCGTAAGATGGAGCGGCGCAATGCGGCGGCGAGCGCGGTTAAGCTCCGCATGACGATAGGCCAAGTCTTCCGGCACGCGATCGCCACTGCGCGAGCCAAGGACGATCCGACGATTGCATTGCGGGGTGCCCTCGTAAACAGGCCGGCCGTGAACCGGCCGGCGATACAGGATCGGAAGGCATTCGGTGGCCTGCTCCGGGCCGTGTGGGGCTATGACGGCACGCCTGAGGCAACAAACGGCCTTAAGCTGCTTGCCTATCTCTACCCGCGCCCCGGCGAGCTGCGCCTGGCCGAGTGGAAGGAGTTCGATCTGGATGCAGGAATATGGACGATCCCAGCAGCGCGCACCAAAATGCGGCGAGAGCACAAAAAGCCGCTGCCGAAGCAGGCCGTTGAGATCCTGCGCGATCAGTTCGTAATCACCGGAGACGGAGCACTGGTCTTTCCCTCGATCCGCAGCCGCAAGCGTCCAATCTCGGATATGACGTGGGGCGCCGCACTGCGGCGCGTAGGGATCACGCAGGACGAGCATTGTCCGCACGGCTTCCGCGCCTCTGCCTCGACAATCTTGAACGAGAGCGGGAAATGGTCGGCCGACGCTATCGAGCGGGAGCTGGCTCACATTGAAAAAGACAAGGTCAGGCGGGCATACAACCGCGCGGGACATTGGGATGAGCGCGTAGCCATGGCCACTTGGTGGGCTGATCTTTGCGACAGCCTGCGCCAAGGAGCGAAGGTCCTGTCGATCGCTGATGCCGCATACGCATAGCTGCGACGAAACACGAAAGAACGCGAAAGACCCTGTTGACTTTTTTCCTCGTCGGATAGGTATGAAAGAGCCGTTCCAAAATCCCTCGCTACGGATGGAAGAAAATGAACGGCGAAGCCCAAAAATTCGAAAGCGCTTTCGTGCGGCCCGAAGAGGCCGCCGCCATGATCGGCGTCGGTCTCACAAAATTCTATAGCTTGTTGAAAGACGGCGCGGTCAAAAGCAGCAAGCTCGGCCACTCGCGCATGATTGCACGGACCGAAGTCGAGGCCTTCATCGAGCGCCTAAAGGCGGAGGCCGCTTGATGAGCGTCGTCCCCATCCCCACCACCCGCCGCATGCGCGCCTGGCTCGATCGTGAGGCCCTCCGCATCGTAGCCGGCGTGCGGGCGGCAACCGTCGCGAATGTCGTTGATCCTACTTGGCGCGGCCACATGCTGGCTGGCGTCGATCGCAACGCCGCCGAGGCCGATTGCGCGGAAGTCCACTCCTATCTGACGGCCCGGATTGCCCAAATCCGAGAGCTGCTCAGCGAGCCGGCGATCCCTGTGAACAACGGCCCGTCCAACAGGCAGCGCGCATGACCGGGCCGGCAAACACGGCGGCGCTGTTCGAAGATAACGACGAAAGCTCTGCTCCCAAGCCGCGTGTATTGAGAGCAGAGCGGCGGTTGATGGAAATCCAGCGCGCACTCAAGCGTGGGTTGATCCGCGAGCGCAATGTCCTCGCCGCTGTGGAAATCGCGGCAAACGCAATCTTCGAGATCGGCCGGCTCCGCAAAACCCGGAACTTCGATCCCTTCGAACGCCTGCGAAAGTGGTGCGAGCGGCGGGGTCTCAAAGTCAGCTTTACGGCCCTCACGGCGATCACCGAGAAGTGGCGCGATGCCGGCTATCTGATGAATGTCGAGGACGTTGGCGCAATGTTGTCCCTGACACCCAAACAGCGGGTTGAAAACCAACTGTGGACGCTTGGGGCGCGAGGTGAAACGGCGCAGCAGAGGCGCGAACGAAAGGAGCAGCGGCAGGCGGACGCCAGGGCGAAAAAGCGAAAGGCTGATCGCGAACGGGTGTCAGCAGCGCGGCGCGCCGAGGGCGCGCAGCCGAGAGCCCAATTTGAAGCGAGAAGCACGGCGGAATTCTGTCGCAAGCACGGCATCGGCCGGGACAGCTTTGAAAGCGCTCGAAAAAGGGGGCGACTTGAAGCGTTCTTGCAGAAGAGAGGCATAAGCGAAACGCCTCCACGAAATGCACAAACGTCCGTCGCGGTAGAGAGTATATACTACAGCGCGACGCACCTTGGTGCATCGGCCATTTCGCCGGGCGGGCGGCCCCATGGCCGGCCCGCCGCTATGTTCGCCTATCCCGACAGCGTTGGTCGCACGCACCTTGCAACGATGCTGGACGGAGCTGCCAATGCGCTCGCTGCTGCACCGCGACGAACTTGCCCGCGAGCCACCACATGAGCCCTCCGCCCCCAAAAGGATTTTTCGCCCTCCCCCGCCCTCTGCGGGCGCGCGGCCCCCGGAAAAACCGCGTATTTCGGCCGTCCGTTTTTGTGCTGCGCTTCGCTGAAAGGAGCTTCCAATGAATGGCAAACCCCAGCCCTCCGGTCAGACTACTGTCAACGTGTCGCAGCTTGCGCGGCTTCTCGATCTGACGCCCAGGCGTATCCAGCAGCTTGTGCAGCAAGGTGTGATCCCAAAGGCTGGCAGGGATGCCTATCCTTTCGTGGGCGCTGTGCAAGCTTATCTGCAATGGCTCACGAATGAAGACCGGCGTGCTGCCCTAGCAGCACCGATGGCACAGCTTAGCGAGGTCCGTACTCGGGAAATCGAGTTGCGGATAAGGGAGAAGGCGAGAAATCTCATTCCGATCGAAGATCAGCGGATGACTATCAACACGCTGCTTGACCAGGTGAAGCGTGAACTGGCCGAAGTTCCTTGGCGGCTTCCAGCGCACATTCGGGCGGCTACGAAGGTTGAGATCGCCGTTTCGATTGATCTTATCGAGAAAGCTGCTGTGCAGGCTGCCCGAATGGTGGAGACTGGACGCGACGCGGGCTCTTAATTGCAGGTCGAACAACGCCCCACCGACCACTTTGTACAAATTCCGCTTTCGATTGATCCTAGCCCGGTGTCATAATCACGCCATGGAAGAGCAATGTGAAGTCAAGGTTCGGAACGAGTGGGTCTGCACCCCGAACGAACAAAGCGTTGCCCTGAATGCCATGGCCAAGTTCGTGCTCATAAACCCGGCGTTGATGGAATGCGTGCGCATTTCGAGCACTTCGATGCGCACGATGGCTGCACCAGGTCTCGGAGCGTTCGTTTCTCCGGGCAGAGCTCCCGACATCCGCGAGCAATCTCGTAACGGACATAACCGACCTATAATCAGAAAGCGCCTTGCGCACAGCGGCAATTTTTGGCAGCCTATGGCTGCCAAGCTGATGTGCTTCGCGAATGATCCCCTCAACCAATCGCGAAGTTTCGTGCGGCCACAGCCGCACCGAGAGGATCGGCACCGTTGGACCTTGAATATCGTTTTTGCTGTGGCGCGCCCGATGCCGTCCTTGCCCTTTCCGAAACGCAAATGGAACAGCCGCTGTGGAATGGCCCCACCGTAGATGTGCCGCCGCCACAGACAATCCCCCGCAACGTCGAGCTGGCCGAGCATGAGAGCGGGCACGCAGTAGTCGCCCACGGGTTTGGTCTCACGATCGAGAAAGTTCGGATCGATCCGGTCGGGATGCACTCGCTGGTCGAGGCTTCCGCCAACCTCGCTACCGGAATTGCGATTTCGGTAGCGGGGCCGCTTATCGATGCTCTGCGCGGGGGGTGGCGTGCAAGAACGGGCACGCTCGACTTTGAGATCGTATCGCGGCGCGTCCTCGCCTGCTGGGCGGGCCAATGCGATCATTGCAAAGCCGTAAGAGCCGCCGTTGTTATTGCCGGCTCGGATCAGCGCGCATCCGCCTTTCGCATTTTACGCCGTATCGAGCGCCAGGTGGTCGCATTCCTCGGCAAGCCTGAGGTCGATGCAGCCGTTAACGACCTTGCCGCCGCCCTAATGTCTGCCGGCACCGTGTCCGGCGAGCAAGCTCACGCAATTCTAAGCCGGCATGTGTTGCCCGGCTCATTCACTCTGACCATGAAGGAATTAGAAAATGCTAGACCGTATTCGTAAGCTTATCAAAGCCGACGATGCTGGAAAGGCTTCGGCCTTCCGCTCGGCGCTTTCGGAGCTGGATGCTGACGCCGCCGACGCGGCAGTCGCGGGTGCCGAGGCTGCGCGGCGCGACGCATTGCTGGAGGGCAGCGACGCCGACGTTCTGAAGGCCGAAGACCGGCTCGCCTCCGTCAGGCGGGACCGCGACCGGATCAGCGCCGCACGCGAAGAATTGGAGCGCCGTCTCACGGAAGCCGAGCTGCGGGAGCAAAAAGAAACGTGGGAGCGCGAAAGGACGGCCGTCGAGGCCGAAGCCGACGAGGCGGCGCGCCAACTCCTGGCTGTATATCCGCAGGCCGCCCGGCGCATAATTGCAGTTCTCCAACATGTCACCGAGGCTCAGGCCAAGGTTGATGCTTTCAACCGCAAGCTGATCAATGCCAAGCGACCGGGGCCGTTCGTGAAGGACGTTGAACTCCGCGCTTGGAACGAAGCCGAAGCCTTGCAAAACGGCGAACGCTATTGGGCGACAACGCTTACGAGCTTGCGCTGGAGCGGCGAGCAGGCCGGTTACGGGTTGGGCGAGCGTCTCCACGCTTTCGGCTAATTTGGTGGAAACTTCGATGCCGACCGCGTTCCTCCGGCCTCCTATCGCCTTCAAAGGCAGACCCCTCTCTTCGTTCATTGTTCGCGTGCTGTCTGACAAAGAAATGGCCGAAATAATCAAGCTCCGAACCGAGATCGCCGCCGCACCGAGGTTCAAACAGCCGGCGCTGATAGCGCGAGTGATCGCTATCATGACCGGCTGGAGGCCATCCGACATTCTGGATCTGGAAATCGCGGAGGTAGAAGCCATCGGTGCGGCGATTGAGCGGGCTTACGCGACCTCGGAGGCCAACCTGTTTCGCGGCGGGAGGGCCTGATGGCAAACCTTGTATCGCAGCTTCTCGTGAAGCTGATCGATGGCGTCTCTGCGCCTGCTAGGGCGGCCGCTCGATCACTCGCCGGTATCGGCAATGCTGCACGCCAGATCAACGGCGTGCAGGTCCGTTTGCGTGACGCGATCGAGCGCAACAACCTCGCCCTCGATCGCGCGCGTAGCCGCATGCTGGACGCGGTGGCTGCGGGCTACGTCCTTAAGCGGGGCCTCGAAGCCCCGTTGCAAGCGGCCATGCAATTCGAAAGCGCCATGGCCGATGTCCGCAAGGTCGTGGACTTCGATAGCGTCCAGCAGTTCAAGGACTTCCAGAAGGAAGTCATCGGACTATCGAAACGGCTCCCCATGGCCGCCGATGGTCTTTCGCAGATCGTGGCCGCTGCCGGCCAGGCAGGCATTGCCCGCGATGATCTGCTCAAGTTCACCGAAATGGCGGCGAAGGTTGGCGTTGCCTTCGATATGTCGGCCGATCAGACCGGTGACGCGCTCGCGAAAATGATGACCGGCCTAGGCCTCTCGATCGATCAGATGCAGCTCCTTGCGGACGCGATGAACTATCTGTCGAACGAGCAGGCATCGAGCGCGGCCGACATCCTCGACGTGGTGCGCCGGGTCGGCGCGACTTCCAAGCAATTCGGCTTCAATGCCGTGCAGGTCTCGGCCTTCGCCTCGGCCATGCTGTCGGCTGGCGCTGAAAGCGACGTGGCCGCCACGTCCTTCCGCAACATGGGTCGCGCCCTGACTAAGGGCGCTTCGGCGACCAAGGCGCAGCGCCGGGCCTACTCACGGCTCGGGCTCGATGCCCGGAAGGTCGCCAAGGCGATGCAGAAGGATGCCGTAGGTACCACGGTCAAGGTTCTTGAGAAGATCAGCCAGCTACCGAAGGACGTGCAGGCTTCTATCTCGTCCGACCTCTTCGGCGACGAAGCGCGCGCCCTCGGCCCGCTACTGACCAATCTTGAGCTTCTGAAAAAGTCCCTCGGGATGGTCGCGAACGAGATTGACTACGCGGGCTCTTCGACCAAGGAGTATGAGGTCCGCGCGAAGACCTTCGCGAACAACCTTCAACTCTTCAAGAACCGGCTTACCGCCGTCGGTATCCAGATCGGCAATGCGCTTATCCCGCCATTGACGCAGCTCATGGATACGATCGCGCCGCTGATCGACAAGCTCGCGGACTTCGCGGCAGCTTATCCCGATCTCACGGCGAAGATTGTCGGGGCCACCGCCGCCCTGCTCGCTTTTCGGATTGCGATGACCGGCCTGTCGTTCTTGGGGCTTATAGGAAAGGGTGGCGCGCTGTCGCTTCTGGCGGGGTCGTTGGCGGTGATCTCGAAAGCCGGCACACCGGTCTTGGGCTTCTTTGAAACCCTGGCCCTGCGCGCTCAGCTCGCCACCTCGGCGACAGGCAAAGCGCCGGGCGTGTTCGCCCGCCTGGGCGACGCTATGCTTGTTCTCGGCCGAGGGCTTACTTCCTTCCCCATGGGCGTCCTGCGCACGGCTGGAAGCCTTCTCGCCCGCTTTGGGCTGTGGGGCGCTGCCGCTGCGGGGGCCGGCTATCTGATCTATCAGAACTGGTCGGGCCTCGGCGAATTCTTCTCAGGCTTCGTCGCCAAGTTCGAGGCGGGCCTTGCCCCGCTCAATGACGCGATCGAGCGGATCAAGACGGCCTTTGCCCCGCTTGCTCCGGTGTTGCAGCCGGTGATCGATTTGGTGCAGCGGTTCGTCAATCCGTTCGGTGAGCTTATCGGGTACCTTGCGCCGCTCGCGGGCTATCTCCAAGCCTCTGACGCGGCATGGAAGTCGTGGGGCGAAACCCTGGGCGGCGCTGTGGCTTCGGCCCTTGAAGGCATAGCGAAGGCAATCGAGCGTTTCATCGGCGGTCTCAACGCAGCGATCGAAGCGGCCGGCCGGCTCGGATCGTCATCCGGCGGCGCCGACAGCAGCACCTTTGCGGCGCCCGCGCGTATGTGGCCTCCGGCCTGTTCTTCCGTCAGGAAGCGGCCGGTCGAATCGATCACCAGATCCACCCCCGCATCGCCCCAGCGGATCGAACCGGGCTCCCTCTCCTCGAAGGCGGCGACCACGCGTCCATCTATGCGCAGCGCCTTTGCTTCGGCGGCGATCTCTCCCGCAAAACGGCCATGCACGCTGTCATACTTCAGCAGATAGGCCAGGTGGTCGATGGGCAGTAGGTCGTTGACCGCGACGATCTCGATATCGTCGCGCGCCATCGCGGCGCGGAAAACCATGCGGCCGATCCGGCCGAAGCCATTGATGCCGATACGAATTTGGGAAGCCATTTCAGTCCGGTCCTCACCCTGCGTTTTCGCTCTCCTTTTCCTACTAGTTCGTATAAAAAGGTGGCGCAACGAATTTATTGCGGATCGGTACAAAATGGAACGCAAGCTCTCCCGTGGCCGGCCCAGGGAATATGACCCGGAACAGGCGCTGACGGCGGCGCTCGGCGAATTCAGGAGACGCGGCTACACCGCGACCTCGCTCGACCATCTGTCGGAAGCGACCGATATGGCCCGGCCGAGCCTCTACGCGGCCTTCGGCAACAAGTTCGAAATCTATCGCAGGGCCGTCCGGCAATATGCCGACGAATCCGCTGGACGGCGCAATCATGCCCTTTTCGAAGAGCCTTCGCTCCGCAAAGGGCTGGAAGATTATTTCGCAGAGATCGTCGCCGCCTATATCTCAGGGGAAGGCCAGCCGCTCGGTTGCCCTATCCTGAGCGTCATCTCCGGCGAAGCAGCAGCCGATCCCCTGATCGGCGCGGAACTGGCCGCTGCCGTCGAGAGGACCGACGTCCAGTTCCGACGGCGTATGAGCATGGCGGTTGATGCCGGGGAAATATCAGGCGATGCGGATACTGTCGGTATCGCGGCGATGCTTGCCGGGCTGCAGCACAGCCTGGCGTTGCGCGCGCGTGCCGGCGGGACCGGGCCCGAACTGTCGAGGATCGCCCGGTCTTACATCACCCTGGTGCTCAAGGCTGCCGGATATGCTGATCACCAGGGGACGGTACGGCCGAGATAGTCGAGATATTGCAGCCCGGGCTTGCCTTGCCTGGCAAGTAGAACGTTCACCAAATTGGGGATGCTCTCCTCGATGCTGAGCCGTCCGTCCGGCCCGCCCAATTCGGTTCGAACCCATCCGGGAGCCATGAGCACCATTGCTCGCGGCGTGCCGGCTTGGCGGGCCGCGAAGCTGCGCATGAACATGTTCAGGGCCGCCTTGCTGCCGCGATACACCTCTCTCTGACCCGTCTCGTTGTTGGCGACGCTGCCCTGCCCCGACGACATCACGCCAATCAGGCCCGTCGCCGGAACATACCGCTCCAGGCTTTCCAGCACGCGCATCGGGCTCAGCGCATTGGTAACCATCACCCGAACGAACTCGTCGGTCGTCACATCGGCGATCGTTTCGGCAGGATTGTTCGAGACGCCGGCATTGACGAACAGCATGTCGAAAACCCGGCCCGACAGCCGGTCGCGCAAGGCGGCAACCCGATCAGGTTCGCATATGTCCACCGTCTCGATTTCCAGTCGCCCCTCGGACGCATCCGCGAGATCGTGCAGCCTGGTCCGGCCGCTGCCTGCCCGAACCGTGCCGACGACGTTCCATCCTTTGTTCAGGAATTCAGCGGCCATCGCGTGGCCAAGACCGCGAGACGCGCCGATCAGCAGGATCGAGGGGGCATTCAGAGCACTTGCGGACATCGGACACCTTTTCCGTTCTGTTGGGATGACCGCAGATATGGGCAACCGCAACCCAGGCGCCAGACGCGCCGAAGTCAAAGTATAGTTGCACCCGGCGCTAGGTCAGGTCGAGCCGATGAGATAGGCTGGCCTTCATGAACAGCACGGATGCGGACCTCAATCTTCTCGTGGCCCTGGACGTCTTGCTTGCCGAGGGCAGCGTGACGGGCGCGGCCCGGCGCCTTGGCCTGAGTTCCTCGGCCATGAGCCGCACGCTGGCACGGCTTCGGGCGGCGACGGGTGATCCCCTGCTCGTGCGGGCCGGGCGCGGACTTGTGCCAACTCCTCACGCCGTCGAACTGCGCGGCCGCGTCCATGAGCTTGCCCGCGATGCGCAAGCCGTTCTGCGACCTCAAAACACAAAGGTGGATGCCGCCGCGCTCGAATTGACGTTCACAATTCGTGCAAGTGAAGCATTCCTGGAATTTCTGGCAGGCCCGGTGGTGATCGCGGTGACGCAGTCGGCACCTCGTGTCCGGCTGCGCTTCGCACCCAGGCCAGACAAGGATGCGCGACCGCTTCGCGAGGGGCTCATTGATCTCGATATCGGTTTGCTGGGCACATCCGCGCCCGAGATACGGACCCAGTTCCTGTTCTACGACAGATATGTCGGCGTGGCCCGGGCCGGACATCCGCTACTGGCAGGCGCCGGAGTTACGCCCGAACGCTATGCCGCCTGCAAACATATCGTGGCGTCGCGGGAGGGGTATGTTGTCGAGCCCATCGACGGCGCCCTGGAAAGGCTCGGTCTTGGGCGGGCCGTCGCGGTCGTCGTGCCCGGTTACCCCGATGCAATGCGGATCGCCAGTCAATCCGACCTGCTAGCGACTGTGCCGCGCTCATGTCTTGGCAAAGCAGGCGACGATAGCGCCGCGACAGGTCTTGAGAGCTTCGAGCTTCCGCTTCCTATCCCGGAATTCAAGATATCGGCCATGTGGCATCCGCGCATGGATGCCGACCCGGCGCATCGCTGGTTGCGCGACATCGTGATGTCCGTTTGCCGGGCCGCCTACGCACGCCGATGAAGCGGGGCCGCTCAGCAACAGGGCTTACGAACCAGCTTTCAATCGGAACGCTGGGTGCGTTCGGCGATCGCGAATGCCTGGAGGTTCTTGACCTTGCCGATGTCCTGATCCGCGTTTGCGATGATCGAAAAGAAAGCCGCTCTCGCAATATCCTTCTTCGAAGCCGTGGGATGTGCCTTGCGCGCAGCCTTGACGAGCTGCTTGGGTGACATGTCGGGCGTGACGACCCTCATGAGAGTGTCGCCAATCGCGCTCATTTCACGTGCGTCCATGGTGGGCGTCCTGTGCTGACCGGGGTCACAATAACAGTGATGACTGATAGCTGCCAATATGTCGCTTCAGGCGAGTTCCTTCGCATGCGGGCAGCGTTTTGCGTCTCCATGTCGCCTGATGGCAGCAGAATTTAGACCGCGGGTTGGTTTTGGGCAGGGCCGGCAATAATTTGCAGGTCCCATACATTTGCTGCGGGGCCTTTTTCATATGGAATATCGCGACGACGATCTGAGGAAATTCGAGATAGAAGGCGCCGCACCTCTGCCTGCCGCAAGCGATGAAGGCCAGGTGGAGCATCAGGGAGCCAAGATCCGGTACGCCGCTTTCGGGGCCGGCCAGCCTGTGATCCTGCTGCATGGTGGCCTCGGCCATGGCGGCAATTGGGGATTTCAGGTTCCGGCTCTCGTTGATCAGGGTTATCGGGTTGTCGTGATCGACAGCCGCGGCCATGGGCGCAGCACGCGCGACGAACGGCCGTATACATATGAGTTGATGGCGTCCGATGTCCTGGCTGTCATGGACATGCTGCAACTGGAAAAGGCGGCCATGGTTGGCTGGAGCGACGGCGCCTGCATCGCGCTTATCCTCGGCATGGAGGCGCCCGACCGTGTCACCGGAGTGTTCTTCTTCGGCTGCAACATGGATCCGAGCGGCACGAAGGAATTCCAATCCAACGCGGTCATCGAGCGGTGTTTCAGCCGCCATAGAAAGGATTATGCCGAGCTGTCGCCGACGCCTGATCAGTTCGATGCGTTTGTCGAAGCCGTCAGCCTGATGATGAAGACCGAACCTAACTATTCCGCCGCAGAGTTGGCTCGAACGCAGGTGCCTGTCGCTATCGTGCAAAGCGAGCATGATGAATTTATCAGCGACCAGCATGCGCGCTATCTGGCCGATTGCATAGACGGATCGGAACTGATCATCCTGCCTGACGTCAGCCATTTCGCGCCGCTGCAACGGCCGGCTGAATTCAATAGCGTGTTGTTGACTTTCCTCGGGAAAATTCGGGCCTGAGCATGCCGTGCATGGCGCTTCCCGATGCTGCTCCTGCGTGCGACGTCGAGGGCCTCCCACCCCGAAGGCTTTTTGCATCGAATCGGCTAGCCTTGCGTCATGAACGAGACGTCACTCTATGCCCCGGTGAAGCAGTTCCTCGAAAGCCTCGACTTCGCCGTGAAGGGGGAAATCGGCGGCTGCGACATCGTCGCGCTGCGGGAAGGCGAGCCGCCGGTCGTCGTCATCTGCGAGCTGAAGCTGCAGTTCAATCTCGAACTGGTTCTGCAAGGTGTCGACCGCGCCGCCGCCTGCGATGAAGTGTGGCTGGCGGCCCGCATGTCGGCGCGGGGCAAGGGGCGCGAAAGCGACGCCAGGTTCCGCAATCTCTGCCGCCTGCTTGGCTTCGGCCTGCTGGGCGTGACCGCGAGCGATAGGGTGGAGGTGCTCCTCAGTCCGATCGCCCCGGCCCCGCGCAAGAACGCCCGCCGCCGCTCCCGCCTTGTCGACGAGCATCGGCGCCGCCGCGGCGATCCCGTTGCGGGCGGCGGCTCACGCAATCCGATCATGACGGCCTACCGCCAAAGCGCCCTCACCTGCGCCGCAGCGCTTGTGGATGGTCCCAAACGGCCACGCGACCTGAAGGCCCTGACGCCGATCGCACCGAAAATCCTGCAGCACAATGTCTATGGCTGGTTCGCGCGCGTCGATCGGGGGCTTTACGATCTGACGGATGCCGGCCGCGCTTCGCTGGTCCGTTGGCCGCAGACATTGCATGAGGAGGCCCGACACGAGATTTTGATTGCGCCGTGCCCCTGAATACAGGGGGTTGCCGAGCATGAAGAGGCCCTGTTGGTTGATTTTTCAGACAAAACATGCTGCTTGTCCCGCCCATGAAGACACTCTGCATGACGGCCATGGCGTCGCTCGCGCTGGCTTTTCCCGCCAGCGCGATGGACAATGCCTT
>NZ_JAFKIC010000002.1 GCF_017306585.1 Mesorhizobium sp.
CGGTTGGCGCTTTCGAAGTGAAACGGCAGTTGATCTTCTCCGGCCACGGCTTCGTCGTCACGCCGCTCGAAACCGGCCTGCGCGTCGGCGGCGCCGTCGAACTTGGCGGCATCGACCGCCCGCCAAATTACAACAGGTCGAAAGCGCTGCTGGCGAAGGCCCAGAAATTCCTGCCGGGGCTAAATCCGTCGGGTGGGCGCGAATGGATGGGGTTCCGTCCCTCGCTGCCAGATTCTGTGCCGGTCATCGGCAACGCGCCCGGATCACGGTCGATCGTCTATGCCTTCGGCCATGGCCATCTCGGCCTGACCCAGGCGGCCGCCACCGGGCGGTTGATCCGGGAACTTGTCCTGGGGCAGACTTCGTCGATCGATCTTGCCCCCTTCAGTCCACAACGGTTTTGATTTTCGAGGAGCGTCATGGCCAAGAAATCCTTCTTCTGCATCGATGGCCACACCTGCGGCAATCCGGTGCGGCTGGTCGCCGGCGGCGGCCCGTTGCTTCAGGGCTCGACGATGATGGAACGGCGGGCGCACTTCCTCGCCGAATATGACTGGATTCGCACCGGGCTGATGTTCGAGCCGCGCGGCCATGACGTGATGTCGGGATCGATCCTCTATCCGCCGACACGCGAGGACTGCGACATCGCGATCCTGTTCATCGAGACCTCGGGCTGCCTGCCGATGTGCGGGCACGGCACCATCGGCACGGTGACGATGGCCATCGAACATGGGCTGATCAAACCGAAGACGCCGGGCGTGCTGCGGCTCGACACTCCAGCCGGACTGGTCGTCGCCGAATACAAGCAGGTCGGCGAGTATGTCGAGGAAGTCCGCATCACCAACGTGCCGTCGTTCCTCTATGCCGAAGGGCTCACGGTCGAATGCCCGCAGCTCGGCGAAATCACCGTCGACGTCGCCTATGGCGGCAATTTCTACGCCATCGTCGAGCCGCAGAAGAACTATCGCGACATGGCAGACCATTCCGCCGGCGACCTCATCGCCTGGAGCCCGGTGGTGCGGCAGCGGCTCAATGAAAAATACAGCTTCGTGCATCCTGAAAATCCAGGCATCGTCAGGCTGTCGCACATGCTGTGGACCGGCAAGCCGACCGTGGAAGGCGCCGACGCGCGCAACGCCGTCTTCTACGGTGACAAGGCGATCGATCGCTCACCTTGCGGCACCGGCACCTCAGCGCGGATGGCGCAGCTTCATGCCAAGGGCAAGCTGAAAGCCGGTGACGCGTTCGTGCATGAATCGATCATCGGCTCCTTGTTCAAGGGCAGGGTTGAAAAGGATGTCACCGTGGCTGGCAAGCCGGCGATCATCCCCTCGATCGGCGGCTGGGCGCGCATGACGGGACTGAACACGATCTTCATCGACGACCGCGATCCGTTCGCGCACGGATTCATCGTCAAATAGCCGATTCATCACGTTACGGAAGGCATGGAAACATAAAAAGGAATTCTGTCAGCGGCGCAAGGAATCTTCACATCACCTAATTTTGACGGTGGTTTCTTCGAATCGAAGCGCATGATGAGGTCGAATCGTCAAAGACATTGCGTTATGCCAATGATAGGGTCCGCGATAGTCCAGGGGTCGGGTGCAAAAAACGGGGGATCGCAACGGCGTGAATTGGAAACACGCAGGGCGATCAAAAAAATCACGTTGCAATCCGGGCTCGAAACTTTACGACTAGGGGAAATACGAAAAGGAATGCGTCTGCATGGGCGACATTCCAGGGGAGCCATGTACATATGCAGTACTTTGTCCAGCAGCTTATCAACGGGCTGACGCTGGGATCGATCTATGGGCTGATCGCAATCGGCTACACGATGGTCTACGGCATCATCGGCATG
>NZ_JAFKIC010000003.1 GCF_017306585.1 Mesorhizobium sp.
ATTGACGACGCGAATATGATCGCGACGAGCTTCCCGGAATTCATGGGTCTGATGAAAGGGCTGGGCGCGGAGATCGGGTGACGGTGATGGGGTGGAGCGCACCTGAGATGCTGGCAGGACAGAGGGGGGCGCGAAGGAACGCGGCGCCCGCTCTTTTTGGCAAAGGCGACCCGCCGATGACCTACACTTTCACCATCGCCATCGACGGACCGGCCGGCGCCGGAAAGGGCACCCTCGCCCGCCGGCTGGCGGACCACTACCGGCTGAACCTGCTGGACACCGGCCTCACCTATCGCGCGGTCGCCCACAAGCTGCTGGAGCTCGGCCTCCCGCTCGACAATGTCTCGGCGGCAGAGACCGCCGCGCACCAGGTCGATCTGGCGAAGCTCGACCGCGCGGTGCTGTCGGCGCATGCCGTTGGCGAGGCGGCCTCCAAGGTCGCGGTCATTCCCACGGTGCGGCGCATCCTGGTCGAGAAGCAGCGCGACTTCGCCAAGGCGCCGCCGGGCGCCGTGCTCGACGGTCGCGACATCGGCACCGTGGTGTGCCCGGATGCCGACATAAAGCTCTATGTCACGGCGAGTGCCGAGGTGCGGGCTCGCCGCCGGCTGGCCGAGATCGAAAGCATCGGCGGCAGCGCCGATTTCGCCGAGATTCTCGCCGACATCCAGCGCCGCGACGAGCGCGACATGGGCCGCGCCGACTCGCCATTGAAGCCCGCCGCCGACGCGCACTTGCTTGATACAAGCGAAATGGCTATAGAAGCCGCGTTTCTGGCGGCGATGGCGATCATCGACGACGCTCTCGCTAAGAGAAACAAGGCCTGATCAGGCTTTTCTGACGCCTCTGCGATTGCCGAACGCGACAGAAATACCCATATCGGGCACGAACCAGCCTGCCAGCATTCTCATGCGCCGGACTTGCCGCTTAACGCGGCCAAGGGCTTTCAGCCCGGAACGCCGGCAGGTTAAACGCAACGCTAACCCACGGCGCCCGCCTCGCCAGATGCGCGGGGCATTCCAGGAGAAACAATGTCAGCTGCAAATCCCTCTCGCGATGATTTCGCGAGCATGCTCGAAGAATCATTTACCACTGGCCATTCCGGCGAAGGCCAGGTTGTCCGGGGTACGATCACAGCGATCGAAAAGGACATGGCCATCATCGACGTCGGCCTCAAGGTCGAAGGCCGCGTCCCGCTGAAGGAATTCGGCGCCAAGGGCAAGGAATCCTCCCTCAAGGTCGGCGATACCGTCGAAGTCTATGTCGAGCGCATCGAAAACGCGCTGGGCGAAGCCATGCTGTCGCGCGAGAAGGCTCGCCGCGAAGAGAGCTGGGTGCGCCTCGAGGAGAAGTTCACCAAGGGTGAGCGCGTCGAAGGCGTCATCTTCAACCAGGTCAAGGGCGGCTTCACCGTCGACCTCGACGGCGCCGTGGCGTTCCTGCCGCGCAGCCAGGTCGATATCCGTCCGATCCGCGACGTCTCGCCGCTGATGCACAACCCGCAGCCCTTCGAGATCCTCAAGATGGATCGCCGCCGCGGCAACATCGTGGTGTCGCGCCGCACCGTGCTCGAGGAAAGCCGCGCCGAACAGCGTTCGGAAATCGTGCAGAACCTCGAGGAAGGCCAGGTTGTCGAAGGCGTCGTCAAGAACATCACCGACTACGGTGCGTTCGTCGACCTCGGCGGCATCGACGGCCTGCTGCACGTCACCGACATGGCCTGGCGCCGCGTCAACCATCCGACCGAAATCCTCAACATCGGTCAGACGGTCAAGGTGCAGATCATCCGCATCAACCAGGAAACCCACCGCATCTCGCTCGGCATGAAGCAGCTCGAGTCGGAT
>NZ_JAFKIC010000170.1 GCF_017306585.1 Mesorhizobium sp.
GGGGCCCGCGGATGTATCGCGCGAGGAACTCGTGGCGCGGGCCTTCGGCGGCAAGCATGCCGATGAGTCGCACCGCGCGCGGCTGCGCGTCGAGATCGGGCGGCTGCGCGCCGAGCTTGGCGCGCTGGCCGACATCAGCGCCACCAGGCGCGGTTTCACGCTGGCGCCGGCGAAGGGGCGGGCGGTGGTGGTGCTGGCGCGGCCGATCGAGGAACGCCACGCGGCGGTGCTCGCCTTGCTGGCCGATGGCGAAGCCTGGTCGAGTTCGGCCCTGGCGCTGGCGCTCGGCACCGGCCAGCGCAGCGTGCAAAGGGCGCTCGAGCCGCTGGCCGAGGCCGGCAAGGTGCAGTCCTTCGGCCATGGCCGGGCGCGCCGCTGGATGACGCCGCCGGTTGCCGGATTCACGACCACCTTGTTACTCCCGGCGCCGCTTCCAGATGGTTAAGGTGTGCCGATATTCAGGTGAGGCCGGCCTGCAAATGGCGGCTTCCTGCGCTTCCGGTGCTCACGTACGAAAAGTACGCTCCGCTCCGGTTCTCGGAAGCCGCCATTTTCGGCGCGGCCTGACCTGAATCTCGACACACCTTGGGACCAGAATCGAGGATCAAGACATGAAACATTCGCCCGCCGAGATTTTGCGCGAATACGGGCCTTTTGACGGCGTCGAGCGCATCCATGGGGTGAGCTTCGACGGCGAGAACGTCTGGTTCGCCTCGGGTGACAGGTTGAACGCCTTCGATCCGCAGAGCGGCACGCCGTTGCGTTCGATCGATGTCGCAGCCCATGCCGGCACCGCCTTTGACGGGCAGCATTTCTTCCAGCTGGCCGGCGATCGCATCCAGAAGATCGACCCCGACACCGGCAAGGTGCTGTCCACCATTCCGGCGCCCGGCGGCGGCCGCGATTCCGGGCTGACCTGGGCGGAGGGCACGCTCTGGGTGGGGCAGTACCGGGAGCGCAAGATCCACCAGATCGACCCCGAAACCGGCGCGATCCTGCGCAGCATCGAATCCAGCCGCTTCGTCACCGGCGTGACCTGGGTGGACGGCGAATTGTGGCATGCCACCTGGGAAGGCGACGAGAGCGACCTGCGCCGCGTCGACCCCAAGACCGGCAAGCTGCTGGAGACGCTCGACATGCCGCCGGGCATAGGCATTTCCGGCCTGGAGTCGGATGGCGGCGACCGGCTGTTCTGCGGCAGCACGTCCAGTCCCGTGGTGCGGGCCGTGCGCCGGCCGAGGTGAGGGGCGGGGGACGGCTTGCGCATAAAGCGTCTCATTCCTTCCCACCCCCCTCTGTCCTGCCGGACATCTCCCCCGCAAGGGGGGAGATTGGATGACACGGACGATTTCGCCAATCTTGGGCGTTGCAGGAATGGAGCCATCGGCGGAGCTGCCAATCTCCCTCCTTGCGGGGGATATGGCCGGCAGGCCAGAGGGGGGTGCTTCACGCTGGTGCCCGCGATCTGGCGTAATCACCCCTACGCGAAATTGTCCTCTCGCGACTGGCCGTCGCCCAGCCGCGTGCCTAGATAGGCTGCGATGGGCGACCGCCCGGACATTCCCACGCAAAGGACCCGACCATGCCCGAACAGATCCCGTTGAACGACGGCGCCGCCATTCCCCAGCTTGGCCTTGGCGTCTGGCAGGTTGATGAGAAGATCACCGCCAAGGTGGTCGGCTGGGCGATCAAGGCCGGCTACCGGCTGATCGATACCGCGCAGGGCTACCAGAACGAGGAAGGCGTCGGCGAGGCGATCCGCGCCGCCGGCGTGCCGAGAGGCGAGCTGTTCATCACCTCGAAGCTGCGCAACGGCGCCCATCAGCGCGACGCGGCGCTGCGCGCCTTCGACGATACGATGACGAAACTCGGCATCGAGCAGCTCGACCTGTTCCTGATCCACTGGCCGGTGCCCAGCCAGGACAAATATGTCGAGGCCTGGAAGACGCTGATCGAGCTCCAGAAGGCCGGCCGCATCAAGTCGATCGGCGTGTCGAATTTCAACAGGGATCATCTGGAGCGCATCATCGGCGAGACCGGCGTGGTGCCGGTGGCCAACCAGATCGAACTGCATCCGCGCTTCCAGCAGCGCGCGCTCAGGGAATTCCATGCCAGTCACAATATCCAGACCGAAAGCTGGAGCCCGCTGGGCAGCGGCCGGCTGCTCAAGGACGCAACCATCGCCGGCATCGCGGCCAAGCACGGCAAGTCCGCCGCGCAGGCCATCATCCGCTGGCATCTCCAGCAAGGGCTGATCGTCATCCCGAAATCGGTCCATCAGGATCGCATATCGGCCAATTTCGACGTCTTCGACTTCGAACTGGACGAGCAGGACCTGAAGACGATCGCGGGCATGGATTCTGCCGACGGCCGCGACGGACCGAACCCGGCCACGGCGTCGTTCCTGTTTTAGGAGCCGGCGGCGAAGCTGCCGATCTCCCCCTCGTGGGGGAGATGCCCGGCAGGGCAGAGGGGGGCGCTGTCCCGCGACGTATCAGTCTCCGCCGGGGCGCTGTCCCGCAGACCTCTCAGTCCGAGTGCCTAAATCCCCGACCCATCCAGCTGCTGGGCATCATCGCCCTCCCAGGGGGCCGGCATCGAGGCGCGGGCGAGGTTGGCGGAGGGCAGGGGCATCCAGCATTTCAGCTCCGGCTCGGCGTATTCGATGACGCGGCCGGGTGAGGAATCGGAGGCGCGCCAGCCCTCGTCGGCGAACTGGTCGGCGCGTGACCAGAAGGCGAGGTCGACTTCCGCCGGTCCCTGCTCGGAGGGACGCACCGTGACCAGGATCCGGCTGCCGTCCTTCGGGGCCGTCGACATGTGGCGCCACCGTTCGGGCTCGTCCATCGCATTTCCTCCTGCCTTGGTGCGGATCAAGTGTCGCCTCGCCATCGGAGGCGGTCAACCCAAACTTTTTACAATCCGTCCCGTTTCGACAGGCAGGCAAATCGTCGATCCTGCCGTATGGATTGCTTCCCCCAAACTCCGTGCAAAAATGTCGGATCGCGCGGGCCTGTTCCGTCCTAGGCGTGGCGATGGTCGCCAGGACGATTCTTCAGGACAAGGGAGAGCCATTCATGAACGAAAAGCTTGAACCGCTGCGGGCAACGGGCGAAATGAAACTCTACTTCAGCCGCAATCCCAATCCGCGCCTTGCGGTCGCGGTGGCGCGTCACCTCGGCGCCAGGGTAACCTTCGAATTCGCCTCGCCCTTCGCGCCGGGACAGGCGGACCGGTTCCGGCCGCTCAATCCCAACCTCTACATACCGATACTGGCGTGGCCGGGCGGCAGCCTGTGGGAGACCGACGCCATCGCCTGCCGGCTGTCGCGCGACATGGGCTCGGATTTCTGGCGCGGCGGCGACGACCAGCCCGAGATGATCCGCTGGATAAGCTGGGGCAAGGACCATTTCGCAAGGGCCTGCGACATGGTGCATTTCGAGCGCGGTACCAAGCAGCGCTATCAGATAGGCCCGATCGATCACCAACTCGTCGAGGAGGGGCTGAAACTGTTTCACACGACCGCTTCGATCCTGGAGGCGGAGCTTGCCGGCCGGCAGTGGCTGGTGGGAGACGAAGTCTCCTACGCCGACTTCCGCATGGCGACGTTCCTGCCCTTCAACGATGTCGGCGGCCTGCCGCTCGACGATTATCCCGCGCTGGCGCGCTGGTATGGCCGGCTCGAAGCCATAGATGCCTGGCGCGATCCTTTCGAAGGGCTCGATGCGCCGCGCCTGCCGCCGGTGCCGGGGCAGGCCAGAGACTGAAGCCGACAATGGGGCTCACTTAGCCTGGGCGATCTGCTCAGCCACCAGGCGAAGTTCCTTCTCGTAGAAGCCTTCGAAGCCTGTGGAATAATGCTGCTCGCGAAAGATGTCGCGGGCGGTGATGAAGGCGTCGCGGGCCGCAAGCAGGCTTGCCTTGTCATGGGTTCTGGTGCCGATGGCGAGCAGGATCTCGCCGCGCACCGAATGGGTCTTGCCCCAGATGATTGGCGACTTGTCGCGCGTCAGTTCGGTCAGCGCCAGGTCCATCTGTTCCAGCGCCTTGCGGTAGCGGGGCAGGCTGTTTTCGGCGTCGCCCATGAAGCGGTAGGCGCGGCCCTGATTGTAGGTGATCGTGGCCCAGGTGAAGGGGTCCTGCTTGCGGGTAATCACCTCATGCGCCCTGTCGAAGGCGGCAAGCGCCTGGTCGAAGCAATCCGGGCATTTGCCGCGCTGGCCGAGCGACAGAAGCACGGCGCCGAGATTGCTCTGCGTGTTGGCCCAGTCGACAGGCTGCGTCTCGCGGGTGCGGACTTGCAGGACATCCTGGAAGGCGGCCCGCGATGCTTCCAGTTTCTCGGTTCCGTCCTCGATCTCGCCGAGCTTCTGCAGGGCGACCGCCATGTTGGCCATCGCCATCGCCCATTGCACCGGCACCTTGGCGCGGGTCCAGACGGTGAGGGCGCCCTGGAAGGCGTCGATCGCGGCGGTGTAGTTCTTTCTTGCATCGCCGGCGTCGCCAAGCGCGGTGAACTCGTTGCCGATGTTGTTCTGCAGCCCGGCCCATTCGTCGGGGCTGGTCTTTTTCGTGTAGACCTTCGTCGCCTGCCGGTAGGCGTCCATCGCCCTGGAGTAATAGGCCGCGCCACCGGCGCGCTGCCCCATCAGGTCGTAGGCATTGCCCAGATTGATCAGCACGGTGGCCCATAATTCCGGCGTGCGCTTGCGGTTGAAGATCTTGAGGGCGTCCTCATAGACCTTGATCGCCTGTTCGACCCGAGCCGTGCCGTTCTCGCGCGCGGCCAGCGCCGTAAGGGTGATGCCCTCGTTGATGGCGACGCCGGCGGGACCGCCGGTGAAGACGGTGACGCCGGGCAACAGCTTGGCCGCTTCATAGACATCGACCGCTTGCGACAGGGCGGCGTTTTCGCCCTTGATCATGCCCTGGTCGGTCAGCGCGTCGCCCTCGAATATCTTGTAGATGAAGGCGGTCTTCGGATCCCAGCGCTCGGCCTGGCGGAACGCGTCTTCATAGCGCTGCGCGGCGGTGCGGTAGTCGAAATTCAGGATCGCGGTGCGGGCATGGTCGGCAAACGTGCCGGCCAGTTCCAGCCGCCGCTGGCGGATGTTGGCTTCAGCCTCGTCCAGCTGCCTGTCGATCTCCTCGGCGCGGGCGCTGGCCTTGGCGCGGAAGGTCAGGGCCAGCTGGACGGCGCCTTCCGATTGCGCGCGGTCGGCAAGGCCGGAAAGCCGAATCAATTCCGGGTCCTGCCGGGTTTCGGTGTCGTGCCGGGCGAGGATTTCACGCAGCTTCTGGGCGCCGGCGGCAAGCTGCGCCTGCAAATCGCTCGGCCCGGCCGAGGTGTCGACCTGAAGCGCGCCCAGCATGCCGTAGAGCTGGTCGAGCGGCACCTCGTTCTGGGCAGCTACGGTCTCGACCATGGAGCGCTGCTGCGCCGGCGTGGCGGCGATCGTCAGCAGCAGCTGGCGGCGGGCCGAACGGATCGAGGCTTCGTCGCCGCCGGTTTCTTCCGGCGCCTGGCCGAAATAGAGCAGGCGCCGCAGGCTGGCATTGGTCCATGGCAGTTGCCGGCCGCCGGTCTTCACGTAGACTTCCTCGGCAACCATGGTCATGACGTCGCCGAAGGCGAAACCGCCGGCGGCCAGATGTTTCAGCAGCGCCGCGGCATAGGGGCTGTTGCCGCCCGGCTCACCATCCAGCGCGGCATGGCCGGGCTCGGCGGCGAAGCCGATGACCTCGCCCAGGCTTTGCGGCGCGCCCGACGCATCCGCGAGGGGCGCCGCGCCGCGCGCGAGATCGAGCCCGGCGGCGGCGACCGGCGCCGGACCGGACGGCGCTGCCAGCGTCGCACCCGCAGGAAACGGGTTCGAACGGCAGGCGTCGAGCAGCATGATCGCCACCGGAACGGCGGCCTTAAGCTGCGCCAGCAAGGCGGATACGGGCACCAGCCGGTTCGCCGGATCGGAGAGCGAGGAGGCATCCGCGTCGACCGGCACCAGATAGTTCTCGCCGCCGGCCTCGATGCCGTGGCCGGAATAGTAGAGCAGGGCGACATCGGCGCCGGCGGCGTCCTCGACGAAATGCTTGAGGCCGCGCGCCAGACGGGCGCCGTCACCGTCGGGAATGGAGCTGACTTCGAAGCCCAGGCTGTTCAAAAGCTGGGCCACGGCGCGCGCGTCATTGGCCGGGTTGGGCAGGGCGGGGAGCGACAGATACCGGGATTCGCCGATAACCAGCGCCACGCCGCGCAGCGGCCTGGCGTCGTCGGCCCGCGCCGGCCATGCCGACACGAGACCTTGCGCCAGAAGCAGTACGGCGCAGAAAGCAAAGCGATACCACGCCGCCATGCGAAACCCCGATAAGCCCGCGCGATGCTAACCGGCATAAAGTGGCGGCTCAATGACGGATTGGATTGTAGCAGGGTCGGATTGCGGTTGATCCTGGGTAAGGCTCGGAGCCCGGATGCAAGGCTTGAATTGACGACCGGCGCATACATGAGAAAACTTGAAGACGCCGGCCGCCATTTGGGGCGTTGGGGTGCATCACGTTGGGGCGCGACGCAGGGTCACGCTAGACGGAAGGCCGGCATGCGCAACCGGAACGCCGGCCGGTGGTGAACGAATGGTTACTATCCACAGGCGTGGTCGTCCCGCGATCTCTGCTGTCCCATGCTTCCGGCCGAATGGCGGTGTCCTTCTCATCTGTGCGCAACGCCGGGCAAGCGGCCATCGGCGCTCGACGCGCCGCGCCGGGGTTGGTAAGCCCATGCCGCGCAGGAGACCTTTTTGAGTCGAGACATGACCGTTGCGATCGAGATGGGCCACACCTCGGCGGGAGCCCCGGCAAACCTCGATCTGGAGGAGCTGCTGGCGACCCGCCTTCTGGTGCAGGGCAATTCGGGCTCCGGCAAGTCGCATCTGTTGCGGCGTCTGCTCGAACAGAGCGCGCCCTGGGTGCAGCAGACCATCGTCGATCCCGAAGGCGACTTCGTGTCGCTGGGCGAGCGCTACGGCCATCTGGTGATCGATGCCGAGGAGCACACCGAGCGCGGCCTGCAGGCGGCCGGCGAGCGGGCGCGCATCCATCGCGTCTCCACCGTGCTCAACCTCGAAGGCCTCGACGCCGAGAACCAGATGCGGCGCGCCGCCGCGTTCCTCGGCGGGCTGTTCGAGGTTGCCCGCGACCACTGGTATCCGATGCTGGTGGTGGTGGACGAAGCGCAGCTTTTCGCGCCGGCCGTCGCCGGCGAGGTTTCCGACGAAGCGCGCAAACTTTCGCTGGGCGCCATGACCAACCTGATGTGCCGTGGCCGCAAGCGCGGACTGGCCGGTATCATCGCCACCCAGCGCCTGGCCAAACTCGCCAAGAACGTCGCGGCGGAAGCGTCCAACTTCCTCATGGGCCGTACGTTCCTCGACATCGACATGGCGCGCGCGGCCGACCTGCTCGGCATGGAACGGCGCCAGGCGGAAGCCTTTCGCGACCTGGAACGCGGGCAGTTCATGGCGCTCGGGCCGGCGCTGTCGCGGCGGCCGCTGGGGCTGCGCATCGGGCCGACCGACACCAGCCCGCGCAACGGCACGCCGAGGCTGATGCCACTGCCGGAAGCGGCATTGGAGGATGCACGCGCCATCATCCTGGCCGCGCCGCCGCCGGACGCGGTGCGCGCGCCGCGCCGCGTGGCGTCGCCGGACCTCCTGGAACAATTGATGGCGGCGAAATCCTCGCCGCTGGAAATCCGTCCCGAACCGGCCGAGCCGGCGCCCAGCGCCGAGGACCTTGCCGAACGGCGCGAGCGCATGGACCGCATCCTGCGCGCTATCCTGGCCGAACCCGATGCCGGCTTCCGCGTCATCGGCGTGCTCTACCAGGAATTCGTCGTGCGCTGCCGCATCGAGGGGCTGGCCTCGGTGGTGCCGGACCTGCAGGAATTCCGCCGCATGCTGACGCGCGCCCGCGCCGGCGTGGGTTCGGACATGGCCGAGGACGATGCCTGGCGCGACGTTTCGGTGCGCGCCTCGCTGCTGCCCGAGGATATGCAGGGCGTGTTCATGATGATCGCGCGGGCCGCCAAGGAGGGCTGGGCGTGCCCCAGCGACGCGGCGATCGCGCGCGCCTATGGCTCGCACTCCATGCGCCGCGCGCGCCGCCTTCTCACCTATATCGAGGAGCAGGGCCTGATCGTGTGCCAGCTCGATGGCACGGGAAAACGCACGGTGACGCTGGTGGAGCTCGCCTGGGCGACCGCACCCGGCGACCCCAATGCCGAGGAGGCGGAGCAGGGGAGCCTGGCGCTATGAGCGCCATGTCCGGACAGGGTGGATGGCCGGACGGCAAGGCCGCCCGGGTCCGCATTATGGGGACGCCGAGGTCCGGGACGAATCTCGCCAAGCATCTCGTCGAAACATATCTGGGAGCCCCGGCCGTCTTCGACCGGAGCTTCTGGAAGCATGGGGTCTTTCCGGCGCTGATGGACGGGCGCGTGCTGCAATATGGCGGCCTGCCCATCATCGTCATGAGCAAGGACCCTATCAGCCAGCTCCTGTCCTGGTTCCGGTTCACCAGGAACGACAGCATTTTCAGGCCGAACAGATATCTTGGATCGTTCCTGAGCGGACCTTTCGAGATCAGGCAGGATTTCACGCAGCCGAACCAGATGGAGTACAGGTTCCGCACGCCGGCCGACTACTGGAACCAGTTCTACTTCGCCTTGGGCGCCCTTCGCCGGGCCGGCGCGCCAGTGCATTTCGTGCGCTACGAGGATCTTGTCGCGAAGCCGGACCAGTGCCTGAATTCGATTTCACGCTTTCTCGACTCCGCCATGCCCTTTGATGCAGGCACGGCTGTACCGCTCCCGCAATATGCGATCGGCTCAAGCAACGACATCGACCGGCCCGCGGATCCGGCCGCCAATCAGGGTCCGTTCGACCCTTCGCGTGCGACCCTGTCATCGGCGCTTGCCAGGATCGGTTGGCGCAATGCGCGCCGCATCCTGCGCGACATAGACGATGACGTGCTCGATACGACGGGCCGCGCCGGCTTTCGCGAAACCTGCCGGCGGGCACTTGGCCCGGCGGCGATGGCGAGGTCGCTTATCGGCTATTGGTAAGGCGGGTGTGGCCTACTTTCCCTTGCGGCCCAGCCCCATGGATTTGGCGAGCCTGGAGCGGGTGGCGGAGTAGTTCGGCGCCACCATCGGGTAGCTGGGCGGCAGGTTCCATTTCTTGCGGTACTGGTCCGGGGTGAGGCCGTAATTGGTTTCGATATGGCGTTTCAGGGATTTGAACCGCCTGCCGTCCTCCAGGCAGATGATGAAATCGGGCATGACCGATTTTTTCACGGGCACCGCAAACCTGATTTCGTCCGGCCCTCCATTGGTGGCGCCATCGGAGATGGCTTTGATCGAGGCGTGTATCCTGCCGATGAATTCGGGGAGCTCCGCGGCGGGAACGGGATTGTTCGAGACGTAGGAGGAGACGATATCGGCGGTGACGGAAATGATCGGGTCGAGTTGTCCGCTGCTTTTCGGGGCGCCTGTATCGGCGATGTCTATCAGCCTTTCCTCCAGTGCCCCGTCGGTTCGGATTATGGTTGGTCTCACATAAGGCTTCTTCAAACGATCTCTCCTTTGGCGCGCGGGCTCGGCGCATAGGCTGGGTGTAATGCGGGGAATCTGGTGGTTGCGGCAGATGGAGTTGTAAATTGTGGGAAAATTTCACACGTGTCAACTGGGCGCGAGCCAGGGAAAGCGCCGCCGGTGCTGTACCTTCAGTCGGCGCTATTGTGGAAACATTTCCCACGCGTTATTTTCGACAGGAATATCCGAGGGATGGATGACCAGTCACGGGATTGGCAAGTGAAGGACGACCGATGAGCAAATCGGGGGGACAATATCTGGATGCCGCCGGGATCCAGACCGCGTTGAACCGGGTGTTGCGCCCATTGGTGCGGCTGGCCATCAGATGCGGGGTGACGTTCCCGGCCTTTGTCGATCTGCTGCGCCAGCTCTATGTCAATGTGGCGGAGCACGAGTTCGCCTTGCCCGACAAGCAGCAGACCGACAGCCGGGTCAGCCTGCTGACGGGCGTGCACCGCAAGGAAGTCAGCCGGCTGAGAGGGGCGGGCGCTCCGGTGCGGGTGGTGCCCGATGCCGTTTCCAGGACGAGCGCCATCGTGGCGCGCTGGCTCGCCGATCCGGCCTTCGTCGACGCCAGGGGCATGCCGTTGCCGCTGGCGCGGACAGGCGAGGCGGGAGAGCCGTCCTTCGCCGGGCTCGTCGAATCGGTGACGCGCGATCTCAGGCCACGGGCCGTGCTCGACGACTGGCTCGACCGGAAACTGGTCGAGATCGACGGCGAGGACCGGATCGTGCTGATGGAAGGCGCCATGGTGCCGCGCGGCGACGGCGAGGTTCGGCTCTACTATTTTGCCCGCAATCTCGGCGATCACGCCGCGGCCGCGGTCGACAACGTGCTGGCCGACGCGCCGCCCTTCCTGGAACGCGCCGTCCACTATGACGGGCTGTCGGAAGAGCTGGCGAAATCGCTGGAGGCCTACAGCCGCGAGATCGCGGTCGAAACGCTGCTGCGCCTCAACAAATATGCCAACCAGGCCATTCAGAGCGATCCGGGCGGGACCAGCCGCTGGAACTGGGGTGTCTATGTCCTCACCTCGGATGGCACGTCGCTCGTTGCCGGGGAAAAGCCGGAGACCAGCAATGCCGGCGGAGAGACGGCATGAGCTGGAGGCCGACGCGGCGTGAGTTCCTGACGCTCGGCGCCGCCCTGCCGGCGGTGATTTGCGCGATCCCGGCAAAAGCCGGCGACGCGTCGAAGGACCAGGGCATCGGCGGCACCGGCTGGACGGCCGGGACCGATGGCGACCAGGGCATTGGCGGCACCGGCATCGTCGGCACGATCCAGCGCTTCGGCAGCATTTTCGTCAATGGCGTGCGGGTTCAGTACCAGGCCGATGTGCCGGTCTGGATGGATGGCGTGCGCGTTACCCCGGACAGGCTGAAGGTGGGGCAAGTGGTGCGGGTCGCGGTGGTCAACAAGGACGGCCGCGTCGTCACTTCGGCAATCCATGTCACCAGCGAAGTGGTCGGGCCCGTCGAACGCAAGACAGCCGGTTCGATGTGGGTCGTGGGCCAGCATGTCGACATCAGCGGCATCGACGGAACGAAAATCGCCCTGGGCGATATCGTGGCGGTCCATGGCATCCGGCGGCCCGATGGAAAGATCGTCGCCAGCCTGGTGGAATCGAGGCCGAAGGGGACACCCTATCTGGTGCACGGTCTGGCCACCGTGAGAGCGGGCGACTTGCTGGTCGGGCGGCTCAGGATCGGAACGGGGTCGTCGCCGCTGGCAAACCGGCGCGTCCAGCTTACGCTTGCCAAGGCGTCGGGCGGCTACAGGATACTGCATCTCGAGGCGGAGGCGCCGGTGCCGCGGAGCGCGGTCGCGAGCGTGCTTTACGAGACCTTCCTGCAGCGCCGTGGAGACCGTCTGGCATCGGGCCTCGGCGTCACCGTCGACAGCCAGAAGGGCGATGTGAAATCGGCCGGATTCGTCCGCGCCTTCCTCGATGTCGGTTTCGACCGGTCGGGAAATGTCGTGTCGGCATCGCGTGATCCGGGTCCGGGCGGGCCTTCGCCAAACCAGTCCGGCGCGCCCGGTCAGCCTCCGGGTGGACCAAACGGGCCGAACGGCCCTGGCGCGCCGGGCGGCCCTGGTGGGCCTGGTGGCCCCGGCGGACCTGGCGGACAGAACGGCCCGGGTGGACCTGGTGGCCCCAGTGGACCTGGCGGACAAAATGGCCCGGGTGGCGGTCCCGGCAATGGTGGGCCGGGAGCCCCTTAGATAAGGTCGCCTTTCACCGGGACAGCGACTGTTCCGACGCCCTGTCCGGATTTTCGGGAGCCTGCGATGCGTGAAAAATACGATCTCGAAAAGGAGCTGACCATCAGCCTGTCGCAAGCCAGGGCGGCTGTTTTGATGGATATCTGTGCCAGGTGCGCCGGCTTCGGCCTCGCGCCGGAAGAGGAGCATGTGCTGCGCGAAATCGAAGCTGCGGTCGAGGCGCGGATCGATTTCATCCTCGATCCCGACTACGGGGCGATCCTGGCCGACATCAGGAGCGGGCTGCGGAGGGAGATCGGCTTCGGGGATGCCGGGGAAGAAGGGCCTTCCGGCCCGGCTGGCAACCCATGATCTGGTTCGACGCGGCCCTCGAATATCCCGCGGACGACGAGCTCCTGAGGCGCGGTATCGCGGCGTTGCTGGGGTTGGAAGCCTCGGAGGTGGATGTGGTCCATGACATGGGCGGCCTGCGTGACGCGCCCGTGACCTGCCTTGTCCGCGACGGTTCGGGGCACGCCTATTCGCAGATGGTCTCGCTCTACCTCGCCACCGACGTCCAGCAGCCTGATGCCGTCGAGAGTGGCGCGCGGCTGGCGCGATTGCTGGACCGGTCGTTGCTGCTTGCCAACGATGCCACGGCGGACCCGTATTCGTTCATTCTCGCAACGAGGACGGGAGCGTGGTCGGTCGTATCCGTCGACCGTGCGGCGCTGGACGAGCACGGCATTCATGTCATCTCGACGCAGGAGACGCCTTGAGCGGGCAGGGCGACGCCGGCCGCGATGACGGCATGCCGGTCCAGGGGAAGCGATGATCCGGCCGGCCCGTCCCTTGCGATGGACGGAACCGGCCGGCACAACCGTACGGGGCTCGTTGTAGGGGCTCGAGCTTTCCTGGGGTACGGCTGCTCTTCCACGGACCATGCGGGGGGCGGATGGTCCTTGGAAATACCGAGAGGAAATCGTGAGAGCATTGCCGGCGAAAACGGTCTCGCCGCGCCTGCCCGATCTCGTCTTTTTCATGCAATTCCCAAGGCAAGACCGCCGCGCGCTTTTGCCGGGATCGCTCGGTTCCTTTCCGCTGATATCGTCGACGAAATCAGTATGTGGGAAAAATACCCACAAGTCAAGCGATGTGATCTCTTGACGTGGGTAATTTTCCCACGTATT
Organism: Mesorhizobium sp.; assembly: GCF_017306585.1. GTDB lineage: Bacteria > Pseudomonadota > Alphaproteobacteria > Rhizobiales > Rhizobiaceae > Mesorhizobium. The sequence goes on from NZ_JAFKIC010000170.1 coordinate 13,037, forward strand.
TGAAATCGATAGCGGGGACGATCATTCGCAGAGCCCCGGGGCCCCTCGATGGGGACAAGACAGCAGAATCCGGAATGCCGCGGCTCAGACCGCCACGGATGTCTCGTTGCCTCCGCATCGAGCCAATGCCCTGAAGCAATTTCGGAAGGTAAGCCGTTGAAGACATTGTATATCGATGCCACCCTGCCTTTGCGCTGGGGGTCGCATCCGCCTGTCGGCATCCCGCGCGTCGAGACGGCTCTCATCCGGCAGGCGCTGCGCTGGAAGGCCTCGCCGGTCGGTTTCTTCATCGTCGACAAATGGGGCCACGGGCACACGCTCGACGAGGCCGAGCTTGCCTATCTCAGGCGGCTCGTCGAAGGCGAACTGCCGCAACCGATCGGCGGCGAGGGGAGTTCTTATCCGGCGCGCCTGTGGAAAGTGCTGTCGATGATCCGGGCGGCACCCTTCGCCTGCGGCCGCGAGTTCGATCGGGTCGCGGCGATCTTCCTGTCGGGCTCCGAGAAGCGACGCGGCATCAAGTTCCAGCTGTCCAAGACGGCCATCCGGCTCTTCAAGCTCGTCAAGTCAGCGCTGCGGCCAAGCAGGCTCGACACCGGCGATCCGCTCAGGGATGAAAACGCCATATGTTTCCTGTCGAGCACCAGCGTGCATGAGCTTGCCTCGGGCAAGCTCGCGGCGAAGAAAGCCAGATGCGGCATCTTCACCCTGATGCACGATCTCATCCCGATCGACTATCCGCAATTCATCGGCCCGCATCATGCTCGCGGCTTCGTGCGCAACACGGCATGGCAGCTGGAGAATGCGCGCCTCCTGCTCTGCGTTTCGAAATACACCGCCGAGAGGGTAAGGAGCCACGCGATGGCGACCAATCCCCAGCGCATTCCGGAGGTCGCGGTCGCATCGCCCGGGGCCTTCCTGAAGGAGGGCGTCGCGGACCGGGGCATGTCAGCCGAAAGGCAGAGGCGCGGCCGCAAATTCGTCCTCTACTGTTCGACGATCGAGATCAGGAAAAACCACATCCTGCTGCTCAAGGTCTGGCACCGGCTTCTGCCCCTGTTGGGAGACCGGCTGCCGACGCTCGTCCTGTGTGGCCGCTGGGGCTGGATGTATGAAGAGCTCACCGCCTTCATGGCTGAGCATCCCGAACTCGGCGAGCATGTCCAGTTTCGCTCCGGCATTGGCGACCAGGAGCTGGCGGAACTCTATCGGGACGCCGAGTTCAGCGTCTATCCCTCGGCGGTCGAAGGCTGGGGCCTGGGCGCGGCCGAGTGCCTCGATTTCGGCCTGCCGGTGCTGATCTCGGACGCGCCCTCGCTGACGGAAGCCACGCAAGGGCTGATGCCGACGCTTCCCGCGCGCGATGTCGAAGCCTGGTGCGCCGCGGTCGCCAAGGCCTGCACCGATCCGGTCTGGCTCGCCGAACTGCGCCACACGATCGCGTCGCGATACCGTCCGATCAAGGAGCGTGAGTTCTTTGCGACGGTGTTGAAGCATGCCACGGCGCTTGGCCTTGGCCACGTACAAGATGCCGTGAGCAGCGAGGCCATGCCGCAGCGGGTCCGGGCCTATGGGTGAAAGACCAGTGTTTCCGCAGGATCGGGCGGCGGCGATCGTGGGAAGTTCCGCTTTCGGCACCGTATCGCCGGACCTTGCCGGCGTGCGCGTGATGGGCACGCCGCGCTCGGGCACCAACCTCGCCAGGCACCTCATCGAACGCTATCTCGGTGTTCCCGTGGTCTTCGACCAGGGGTTCTGGAAACACGGTGTTTTCCCGGCGCTGATGAACGGGCGCGAGATCGACCATGGCGGCCTGCCCATCATTGTCATGAGCAAGGATCCGGTCACCCAGATCCTGTCCTGGTTCCGCCTGGCGAGGAACGACACGATCTTCAGGCCGAACGGCAGCTTCGCCTCGTTCCTGCGCAGCCCGTTCGAGGTCAGGCAGGATTTCACCGAGCCGAAGCGGATGGAATACAGGTTCGGCTCGCCGGCCGATTACTGGAACCAGTTCCATTTCGCCATGGATGCGTTGCGCCGCGCCGGCGCTCCGGTGCATTTCCTGTGCTATGAGCGGCTGGTTTCGGAACCGGCCCTGTCGCTGCACATGCTGTCGCATTTTCTCGGCCGCGCCGTGCCTTTCGACGTGCGCTGCCCGGTCGACATTCCGCGCCATACGCTCGACGCCGGCAATGATGTCGAGGATGCCGACACGCATGGGCGAAGGCCGTTCGACCCCGCCCGCGCCGAGCTGGCCTCGGCGCTGGCCAGGATCGGCTGGCGCAATGCGGCCATGATCCTGCGCGGCATCGACGAGGATGTGCTTGCCGCCACGGACCGGGCCGGGTTCCGCGCGGCGTGCCGCGAGGCGGCTGGCGCCAGGGCGATGCTGAGGTCGCTTCTGGGGCCTTGGTAAGGCAGGATCCCGCTCAAGCGAATTAGGTGGCGTAGGCGACCCAGCCCCTGAAGCTGAAGCCGGCATAGAACAGTCCGACGTCGGCAAAACCCGCTTGACGCAGCATGGCCTCTTCCTCTTGCGGATCAAGGATCGTCAGCCTTGTGGCAATCGCCTGGCGCGCGCTTTCCAGCTGCGCCGGGCCGGCGCCCTGTGGCGCGCCAAAGGCGACATGGCGGGCAATCCAATTGGAGCGTTCGGGCTCGGCCTGCGGAAAGCTGATATGGGCGAGCACGAAGGGCGCGCCGGGCCGCAAGCGGCGCCTGATCTGGCGCAGCGTCGGCAGGCGTTCTTCGCGCGCGATGAAATGGAAGGTGAGCAGCGAGCAGGCGCCGTCGAACGGGCCCTCCGGCGCCGCATCGATGAAGCCTTCATGCAGGCGCATGCGCGGCGCGTGATCGGCCACCATGCCTGCGGCCAGCGCCAGCATGTCGGCGGACGGGTCGACGCCGTCGAACGACCAGCCTGGCTCGGCCTCGGCGAATGCCCTGAGTTCCAGCCCGCCGCCGGCGCCCAGCACCAGCAGGCGGCCATCCCCAGGCATGCGCTCTGCCAGCAGCAGCGTGGCCATGCGATGCAGGCCGGCAAAGCCCGGCACCTGCCGGGGCGGTCCTTCGGCGTAGGCCGCGTGTCCCTCGAAGGCGGTTCGGCTCATGCGGCACCGGCATGGACGGTTTCGAAATCGGCGAGTTGCCGGCGGTCCGCGCCGCGCGCACGGATATCGGCATCGAGCATTGCGAGCGTCACTTCGCCGAGGCGGGCGAGCAGCCGCTGCTCCGCCTCTTCCAGCGCCTTGTCGAGGCTCGCGTTGACCGCCTGCTCCACGAGGCATTGCGGATTTGCGGAGCGGTTGCCGAGCGCGAAGAGAGCCGGACTGCCGAGCGCGGCGTAGATGTCGCGCAGCGTGATATCGGCGGGGTCGCGGGTCAGCGTCCAGCCGCCGCCATGGCCCTTTTCCGAGCCGACATAGCCGGCATCGCGCAGGCCGGCCATGATGCGGCGCAGCACGACCGGGTTGGTCTGCATCGCCCTTGCCAGGGTTTGCGAGGTGATGGGCGCGCTGTGATGCGCCATGTGGAGGAGGACGTGGAGCACGCCCGACAAACGGCTGTCTCTGTTCATGTAACTTCATATGTTGCGTGATAGCCGCGATGTCAAGCCACGCGGTGGACGCGTGGCCTCGACAGCATGGGCCGCCTCTGCGAGGGTCGTGGCATGACGACTCTCGGACCGACCGAATTGCGGCTGATGCAGGGCCTGGCCCAGAAGGTGACCGCCTTGCGGCCGGAGCTGCTCAACGGCGACGCCACCATTGGCGAACTGGCCTGGGTCTGGGGCAAGGATGTTGACACGCTCGCTCCATTCTGGCGGCACCGGTTCTGGTTCGCCGATGGCGAGCTTGCCGCGTGGGGCTGGGCGTGCCTGCCGCATCATATCGCACGCGCTGGCGGCGCGGCGATCGCGGCCGAAGCGGCCAACCTGACCTGGCAGGCGCATCCCGACCGGCCGGAACTGCTGGATGGCATACTCGACTGGTACGACGCGGTGGCCGACGGCGCCGACCGGCTCGTGACGGTGCAGTCCGCCGATCAAGCGGCGCAAGCGATCGTCGCCGCGCATGGCTATGTGTTCGACACCGAGGCCGGTTCGGACGACGGCTCCTGGGTGCAGTTCAACACCCGGGATCTGGCCGACGTGCCCGAGCCGGTGCTGCCGCAAGGCTTCCGGTTCCTGACCGCCGGCGACGTCCCGGCGGCCGATGCGGTCCAGGCGCATCGCGACGCCTGGCCGGGCTCGCGTTTCAGCGAGGCGGCGTTCGCAAGAGTGCGGGGGACATGGCCCTACCGCGCCGACCTGCATGTGCTGGTCCAGGCGCCGGACGGCACGCTGGCTGCCACCGCAATCATCTGGCTGGACGAAGCGACCCGGACCGCCGAGTTCGAACCTGTCGGCACGCATCGCGATTTCCGGCGGCTCGGGCTCGGCACCGCATTGCAACTCAACGGCATGCATCTGGCGAGGGCGGCCGGCGCCACGCGCATGCTGGTCGCCTGCCGGGGCGTTGCGTCGCAGCCGGCGGCGCGCAACATGTATTACGGCGTCGGCTTCCGCCAGCTGAGCCGCGACCTGCCGCAGATCAAGGCCAAGGGATAGCGGTCCCGGGCTGCTGTCCCGATCACCCCGGATACAGCGGACCGCCATCGGCGAAGGCGAAGTCAGCGAAGCGTTGGGCGATGCGGCGGTGCGCGGCAGCGTCCGGATGCAGGGCGTCGGGCAGCGGCAGTTCGGCGAAGTCCGCCGGTCCATAAAGGTCGAGCCCGTCGAGATAAGCGAGGTGCGCGTCGCTTTCCCCGCGCTGGCGCGCGATCCGCTCCAGCTCCTGCCGGATCGTGACCAGCGTCAGCTTTCCGGCGGCGCGCTCGGCGGGATTTCCGGTCGCCCGGAAAGCAACCTTGCCCGCCGCAAGCGCCTCCATGTCAAACGCGCCGGGGCCGGGAGTGTCCTCATGGATCGGGCAATGGAGCGGCGACACCAGGAGGATCGGCGTGTCGGGCTTGCCGTCGCGGATGGTGTCGAGGAAGCCGTGCACGGCCGGCGCGAAGGCGCGCAGCCGCATCAGGTCGGCGTTGACGAGGTTGATGCCGATCTTGAGGCTGACGAGGTCGGCCGGCGTATCGCGCATCACGCGCGCGACGAACGGGTCGAGCAGGGCGCTGCCGCTGAATCCCAGATTGACAAGCTCAACCCCGCCCTGGGCGGCGGCGAGTGCCGGCCAGCTCGCCGATGGGCTGTCGGTGTTCGAGCCCTTGCTGATGGAACTGCCATGATGCAGCCAGACCTTGTGGCTCCCTTCGGAAAAGGGCTCGACCGGCGCATCGGTGCGCAACGCCACCAGTTCGGTGGTCTCGTTGTAAGGTAGCCAGATCTCGACCGCCTTGTCGCGCTCCGGCAGGCCGGCAAAGCGCAGCGTGCTGATGCCGACCTCTTGCTTCGTCACGCTGCCGGTGGCCATGTCGAACGTCACCGTATCGGCGCCGGTGGCGGAGGCCTGTGCGGTGAGCCGGCCATCGACAAGCAGATCATAGACCCCGGCGGGCCGCGCCGGCACCCCGAGATAGACGAACCGTGTCGGCACCGTGTCGAGCTCGATCACACTCGCCCGCGAGCGGAAAGCAATGCGCACGCCCGCAGGCTCGGATTCGGCCATGGCCAGTTGCTGGTCGGGGCACTGCGCCCGAGCCCAAAGAGGCAGGCGATGTGGCTGCAGGCCCCGCGCGCCCTGTTCGAGGGAGAGGCAGCCGCGCACGAGGGCTGGGGTGATGGGGATGGTGAGCATGGGAAGGTATTGGGAGTGTGATTGTGTCAAATCAAAAGCTCGCCTGACGCATAATCATCGTCGACTTCCGCTTCACACCACAAAGTCTGTCGTCCCGGGCCAAGGTCAGCCGCACGACCGCGCGGTCTTGAGCGCCTCGGAGCGGGCGGGCTGGGGCAGGGCGGCGATGCGGCGGACGGCATCATAGAAGCGCGGATAGTCGCCGCCGCACAGATCGTAGAGGCGCAGGAACGCCGGCACCTGTTCGCCGTAGACGGAGGTCGCGGCGAGCTTGGCGTTGTTGATCGGGCTGTCGAACCAGCCGTCATAGCCCTTATATCCGCCCCATCGGCCGTCGCGCATCTTGCGGTAGCGCGCCCGCAGCCTTTCGATCGCGGCGTCCTTGGCGGCGGCCATCTTTTCCGGCGTGCGCGGGCTGCCATAGACCTGCCGCAGCTCCTCGCGCGTCTGCCCGATCAGCCGCAGGAAGTCGGCGCTGCGATTGCGGTTGGTTTCATAGCGGCGCAATCCGGCGCTGTCGCCCGTGGCGCGCAGCCATTTACGGGTGCCGCTGGTCTCGACGGAGACAGCGAAAGCCTCGTTGAAGGCGGAATCGCCGTTCACATAGAGTTTCTGATGCGCCAGCTCATGGAAGATGAGGGTGGCGAGATAGGTGTCGTCCTCGCGCATCATGGTGCTGAGCAGCGGGTCGCTGAACCAGCCCAGCGTCGAATAGGCGGTGACGCCCGAGACATAGACGTCGAGCCCCTTGGCTCGCAGTTCGGCAGCACTTTCGATCGCGTCCTTGCGCGAGAAATAGCCCTTGTAGGGGACGCAGCCGAACACCGGAAAGCACCAGGTGACCGGCGCCAGCGAGAAGCGCGGCGCGGCGAACACGGCCAGCGTCACATCGTCCCGGCCGATGTCGACATAGGAGCGGTAACTCGAATTGTCGGGCAGCGCCAGCTTCTCCGAGGCAAAGCGCCTGATGGCGGCGGCGGTCTCCAGCTTGGCGCGCAACGGCGCCGGCGTCGCGGGATCGCGGATCAGCCGCCCGACATTCCGGCGCTTGGCCATGATCTCGACATGGCCCTCGATCGACTGCGCGTAATAGGAAACGGTGGTGCATCCGGCCACGGCGGACGCCATGACCATTGCGGCGAGCAATCGAAAAAAGCGCTTCACAGACTCACCGCTTGCTCGTCCCTCATGAAGCAAATGTCTCCCGTTTGCCGCGAGAGTCTGAAACAGGCGCGCCGATTTTCGTCAAGGCCTTCCGCGCCCGGCGAGCGGGAGCGTAGCCTTGCGAAACAACGTCTGTGGCCGGTCGGTCAGCACATAGCCAGCGGTCTTGCTGGAACCGCGCCTGGGCAAAACACCCGACGCTGCGGGGAATGGCGTGGGCGGCAGGCTCAGCCGGCGAAGGCCTTGAGGCTGTCGCCGGAGGTCAGCATCACCTCGCCGTTGAACGAGATCGAGAAGGTGCCAAGCTGGTATTGGCCCTGGTCGTTCTTGACCAGTATGTCGCCCGTCACATGGTTGAGGCCGCTGCCGATGCTTTTGACGAGCCTGTCGACGTAACGCAGGTTGCTCCTGGCGGAGAGCGCTTCGTTGCTCGCCAGTTGCCGCGCCAGAAGCTGGCGCTTCGGGTCGTCGCCCATGCCTTGCTGGCGCTGTTCGACGGCCTCGGGCGCGGTCCGGGCCAGGGCTGCATTCAGATCAGGCAATGCCTTTTGCAGGCTGAGCAGAGCATCCGACGTCATCCTGCTCGCGTCGCTGAAGTTCAGCGCTTCGCTGGCGTATGCCTTGTATGCCTGAGCCTGCGGGCTGCGGTCGGCCGCGGCCTCCATCTCGTCCTGGACGGCCCACATATAGTCATGCTGGTCCATGGCCGTCACCGTTTCGGCTGTCTGGCCGGCAGGGATGAAGTAGCGCGGGACGGTGGAGTCCTTGTGCTGGCGGTCGGCCTCGACCATCGAGCCGATGAACCGCGTATATTCGGCATGGAGCTCGTCATAATTGGCCTTGCCGGCGCGAAGATAGGGATCATCAGCCGTTGTGGTGGGCAGCAGCGGCGCGCTGATGGTTGAAGACAGGTGCCTGCCCGCCCTGGGAGCGTCACCCATGCCGGTCAACGGATCGTGGTCGATGTCGTCCTGATTGCCGACGGCGCCGGGCCGGACCACCGGAGCCTCGGCCCGCAACGCCATGCCCGCCTTCCAGTCTGTCGGCTGGCCGGCGAGGCCGCTCCTGGCCGAAACCAGCTTCTGTATCGTGGCGGTGAGGTTCGAGGTGATCTGCATCGCGAGCCTTGAATTTCACGTGCCCTGCATTCGATTCGCACAATGGAGTAGGTTGGTTAATCAATGATTTAAGACAAGCAACTCGAAAAGTAACCGCTTCGACATCGCTTCCTTTTCAAAACACAATTCAACAATGTCTAATATACTTCTCAAACCCCGAAACGCGGCGAATTTGCCGTAAACCGGCTCCGTCGCTACTCGCCCGGCGCGCTTGTGAAATTCGCGGCGGCTGGCCGGCCGCCGCGAAGTCTGTTGCTTGTTATCTATACAAAGAAGTCGAACTGCGCGGCGGTCAGGTCGGTCGCGGTGATGCCGGTCAGGGTAAGCGTGTCGCCGCCGCCGAAGTCGATGACCGTATCGGCGCCGACCTGCGACATCAGGCCGGCGAGGTCGGAGAAGTCGTCGACACCCGCGAAGGCGCCGATGCTGATATGCTCGCCCGTCGTCGCCAGCGACAGGTCGGTGATGGTGTCGGCGCCATCGCCAAAATGGAAAATGAACGTGTCGGCGCCGGCGCCGCCGGTAAGCACGTCGCCATTTCCCGCGCCGCCGGCGAGCGTGTCATTGCCGTTCTGGCCGTTCAGCGTGTCGCTGCCATAGCCGCCGTAAACGATGTCGTCTCCGTCTCCGGCATTGACGAGGTCGTCACGGCCAAGCGCGACGGCGTCCGTGGCGTTCTTGCCAGCCAGATAAATGATGTTGTTGTCGGTGCTGTAGCCCCGGATTTCCTCGATGCCGTTGAGGGCCGTCTGGGTGAAATCGAGAGGCGCCGATCCCGCATAGGCTGAAATCTTCACGCCGGTGAACGTGCCGAACTCCAGACTGGTGTTGGTGATCTCCTCGATGCCGGTGATGGACTTGATGCCGATGAGGAAGTTGTTCTGGATGGCGACGATCCGGTCCGTTTCAGTGCCGCCGTCATATTTCGTGCCGCCGTAGCAGGGCTGTCCGACAAAGAAGTCGTCATTGCCCTGTCCGCCAATGGCGGTCAGATTGCCGCTATAGCTGAGATACAGATCGTCGTCATCGTAGCCGCCATCGATGATGGATGCGGCGGTCGAGCTTCCAATGCCCATCTTGATGACGTCGTTTCCGGTGCCGCCATAGAGGCTGTCGGCGCCGCCGCCGCCGTCGATGTAGTCGTTGCCGCTGCCACCGTCGATGACGTCGTTGGCGCCGAGGCCCCAGATCTGGTCATCACCCTGTTCGCCATAGGCGTAGTTGGTGACGTTCGAATTCTGCAGATAGATCTTGTCGTTGCCGTCGCCGCCCCAGATGCGGGCATTGCCGATATAGAATGATGTGTAGCCGACGCTGTAGGCGTAGATGACATCGTCGCCCCCGTAGCCGTAGATGATGTCGTTTCCGCCCTTGCCGGAAATGACGTCGGCCGAAGACGTGCCGGTCAAGGTCTGACCGGCGCTCGTGCCATTGATTATCATATTCATTCTCCTCCAAAATTCGACGGGTTTTGCCAGGGAACGGGTCTCCCGAGGTGTTTTTAACCCGGCCTGTGGCGGCAATGGAGGAAGTCTAGCAGTGTTTTATTTTGCCGCCAGTAGTCAGATCAAGTTTTTGTTATCGAGAGGAAGTTCTATCGAAATATATATTGTATTTCTAAAATTAGATATTGCTTGCATTGCGATGGTGTCGGGGAGGCGTGCCCGCTCCGGCTGCCATCCCGGCCTGGCATGTTGCCGGACCCGCCGGTAAGGTGTGCCCAGAACGATTCACGGGAGCACGCCATGCCGCCAACCTTGATCCGCATCGAAGGCGAGGGCGCTTTCGGCGAGCCTGTCGCCGTCGCCCGGCCGACGAGCGAACAGGTGGCGCGGGTCAGGGTGGCGGGCGATCAGCCGATACCGGTCGGCGCGACCGGCTTCTGGGAATGCACGCCGGGCCGGTTCCGGCGCCAGGTGGCGGAGGCCGAGTACAGCTATTTCATCGCCGGCCGCGGCAGCTTCACGCCCGACGGCGGCGAGCGGATCGAGTTCCATGCCGGAGACGCGATCTACTTTCCCGCCAACTCGCAAGGCGAGTGGGATATCGTCGAGACCGTCCGCAAGACCTATCTGATCTTCGGCTGAGCGTTTTGCCCGCTGCCGGCGCGGGCAGGCCGTGACGGATCATGCCTTCTGCCTGGTCAGCCGCTCCACCGCATCGACGATCAGGTCGCAGAATTTCGTGTGATCGAGCTTCATCGCCACGGTGTGGCGGAAGTTCACCTGTTCGCTCGCGGTGCCGCCGAAATGGCGCATGCCGCCCATCTTCTCGAAATTGCAGACCGTCATGCCCTTGGTCCAGTGGCCGGCGATCTCGACGCGGATGTCGGCCTTTTCGGTGGAGAAGACCTCGGGGTCGATCAGGGCCGCCACGCAGCAGGCGTCATGGATGGCTGGATACTCTATCTGCAGCAGGCCGCCATGGGTGGTGGCAATGAATTCCCAGATGTCGAGGATGAACCGGGATATCGAGCCGCCCAGCGCGCGCACCCTGTCCTGCAGGTCGGGGGTAGCCAGCGCCTGATGGGTGAGGTCTAGCCCGACCATGGTGACGTCCCAGCCGGCGCGGAACACCACGTCGGCGGCCTCGGGGTCGGCATAGACGTTGAACTCGGCCGCGGGCGTGATGTTGCCGCGCGAAAAGCTGCCGCCCATCGCGACGACACGCTTCACCCGTTCGACGATGCGCGGCTCCTTGCGGGCGGCGAGCGCGATGTTGGTGTAGGGACCGACCGGCACCAGCGTGACGGTCTTCGGCTCATGCGCCATTACGGTGTCGATGATGAAGTCGACGGCATGGCGCCTGTCGAGCTCGAACGAAGCGGGCGGCAGTTCGGGACCGTCGAGCCCGGTCTCGCCATGGATTTCGACGGCCAGCACCTGATCGATGAGCAGCGGGCCGGGCGAGCCCTTCGCGACCGGCACCTTGATGCCATAGGCGGTGCAGACCGACAGCGCGTTGCGCGTGGTGTTGTCGACATTGTGGTTGCCCGAAACCGTGGTGATGCCGAGGAGGTCGATCTTCGGGTTGGCGGCGGCGAGCAGGATGGCGATGGCGTCGTCGTGCCCGGGATCGCAGTCCAGGATGATCTTTTCCACTGATGTCTCCTCCATGTCGGTGCGCGGCGATTACGCACTGTCGCGTCCGGCGCCGTCAATATGCCAGGCGGTCGCGCGCCCGGTGGCGACCGGGTCGCGCGGGTCATGCTGACGCAATGTTTGCGGGTCATTTGCGGCTCCAGGCGCGGCCGGCCGCTCGCGGGAGCGATCGGTCTGAAACCCTTTGTGAGTCGGCAATCGCGCCAAACGCCCCATATTGGCCTGAGAATCGCGAGGACCTGTCAGGGATGAAGAGCTTCCTTTTCGCGCTGGCGTTGCTGTTCAGCACTGTCGCAACCGCAGCGCTGGCGCAGCAATCGCCGCCGGCGGCCGCCACATCCGACCCGATGGGCGCGCTGCTCGACGTCATGAAGGACGAGACGCTGCGCAATGAACTCATCCGCAAGCTGGAGGAGAGCCGTGGCCAGCCGGCCGAGGCCGCATCCCAGGCCAGTCCGTCAGCCGCAAAACCCGCTGCAGACAAGCCCGCCGCGGAGAAGCCCGCGGCCGACAAGCCGGCGGCTGCCGCGGCGGCCGTGGCCGACGTGTTCAGCAACAAGGGCCTGGCTACCGGCCTGCTCGAATGGCTGCGCGACCTGCAGAACCGCTTGCCGTCGGCCGCGCTCGGCGCTCCCATCGACGACAAGTTCAGGCAGGCCGGCTTCCAGATCGAACGGCGGCTTTCGACGTCCGACATGTCGGGGCAATTGCGCGATATCGGCCTGCGCTGGGTGCCCGGCTGGCTGGTCGGCACGCTGGCGGCGATCGCCACGCTTATGCTGGTGCGCCGCCGCATCCGGGCAAAGGTGGCGCGCTCGTCGACGCTCGGCCATGTCGCCAGGGAAGCGGCGCTGCGCGGTGGGATAGGCCTGCTGCCGCTCGTCGCCTGCCTGGTGGTGGTGCTGGCCTGGATCGCGCTGGTCGGCCTCTCGCAGCAGGGCGGCATCGTGTTTTTCGTGCTGTGCATGCCGTTCGTCATGGCGCTGACGGCCTCGGAGCTCACCTCCTCGCTGCTCTTGTTGCTGGCACCGTCCAAGGGATGGCGGCTCGTCGCCTACGCACAGCGGCGTTTGTCGCCGGTGGTCGGGCTGCTGGTCGGCGTCGCCACCGGCGCCACGGTGATGCTGATCCCGGAACTGAGCGCGGCGATAGGTCCCGCGACAGCCGATATCGCCAAGCTCGTGCTGGACCTCGCCGTGCCGCTGATCGCTCTTTTCATCATCCTCCGCGACCGGCGCATCGTGCGGGCGCTGATCGTGCGCGGGCATGTGCCGGAGGAGGACAGTTCGCCGCTCGACCGCGCCATCTACCGCGTCGGCTCCAACTGGCACCGGCTCGGCATCATCTTCGTGGTGCTCAACATCGGCGCCCGGCTGTTCGGCACGGAGACCGGCGGTTTCCTCGTGCAGTCCTTCCTGTCGGTGGCGATCATCGTTCTGGCGCTCATCGCGTCCACCACCTTGCGGCGGCTCGGCGAGGAGAAGGAGACGCGCTACATCAGGCCGGGCAAGCGCGGCGTGCAGCGGGCCGTGTTCATGCGCGCCAAGTCGATCCTGTTCAAGGCGCTGCAATTCATCATCGGCGTCGGCGCGGTGGTGATCTGCCTCGACCTGTGGGGCGTCGACATCCTGGCCTGGGCGCGCAGCCAGGCCGGCCTGTCGGTTCTGGGACCGCTCGCCTCCATCGGCGTGGTGCTTTTGACGGCCTGGACGCTGTGGGTCATCCTCGACGCCTGGATCAGCCACGCACTGTCGCCTGACAATGCGGTGGGCGGGCGGCCACGATCGGCGCGCATCATGACGCTGCTGCCGCTCTTGCGCAATTTCGCCTTCGTGGCGCTGTCGGTGCTGACCATCATGGGCGTGCTTTCCAATATCGGCATCAATATCGCGCCGCTTATCGCCGGCGCCGGGGTCGTCGGCCTGGCGATCGGCTTCGGCTCGCAGCAACTGGTGCAGGACGTCATCACCGGCCTGTTCATCCTGCTGGAGGACACGATCGCCATCGGCGATACGATCAGCACCGGGGACCGGACCGGCACGGTCGAAGCCTTGACCATCCGGACGGTGAAGATCAGGGATGGCGACGGCGCGCTTCACTCCATTCCGTTCTCCACCATCAAGGCGCTCAAGAACAGCTCGCGCGGCTTCGGCGTCTATACGGTGAGCGTAACCATCGACACCGACGCCGATGTGGAGCGTGCGATCGATGTGATGAAGGATGCCGGCAACGAGGTGCGCAAGGACCCGAAATTCGCCTCGCGCATCATCGGCCCTTTCGACGTGTCGGGGATAGACCAGATCGGTCTCGACGGCATCGTGGTCAAGGGATCGATCAAGACACGGCCGCTGCAGCAGTACGGCGTCGGCAATGAACTCAACCGGCGTGTCCGGGAGGCGCTGCAACGGGCCGGCGTGCCGCTCGCCAGGCGGTCCCTGCCGCCGATGGTCGCCGAGGGCGCGTAAAGTATCGCCTATGCCTGCAATCGCGCTGGTCACCGAAGCGCTGGCGCTCTAGATCACAATCGATACCCGCGTCGATCGTTCGGCCGGCGCGGGTTGCTCGATACCGCGGCGCGGGGTTGCGGACTGGTTCTGAAGGAAGCGGGTTTGGAGCGGAATGGATCGAGCGGCGCGCCTGTGATCGTCCTATTCAGGGACGACCTCAGGGTTTCGGACAATGGCGCGCTCGCGGCCGCCGACGACACGGGGCGGCCGGTCGTGCCGCTTTTCATCCTCGACGAGGAGGGGAAGGACGCGCGGCCGGCGGGCGCGGCCAGCCGCTGGTGGCTGCACCATTCGCTGGCGGCGCTGGAGCAATCGCTGGACAAGCTCGGGGCCAGGCTTTTCCTGAGACAGGGCCCGACGGAAAAGATCGTGGTCGAGGCGCTGAAGGCGACCGGCGCGGAGGCCGTGTTCTGGAACCGCCGCTATTCTCCGGCCGGCATCGAGACCGACAAGGCGCTGAAGGTCGGGTTGCGCGAACAGGGGATCGAGGCGAAGAGCCATGACGGCTTCCTGCTGCACGAGCCGTCGCTGGTGGCGACGCAGTCGGGCGACTTCTACAAGGTGTTCACGCCGTTCTACAAACGGCTCTCCCAGGACGAAGTGCGCGATCCGATCGACCCGCCGAAATCCCTGAAGGGGTGGAAGGGGCGGTTTCATTCGGACACGCTCGCCGACTTCGCCTTTCTGCCGCGACATCCCGACTGGTCGTCTGGCATGGCGGAGCGCTGGGAACCCGGCGAGCAGGGAGCCAGAAGCAGGCTGGAGGCGTTTCTCGACGACGGGCTGAAAGGCTACGCCGACAACCGGGACATTCCCGGCATCGAGGGCACGTCGGGCATGTCGCCATATCTGGCGCAAGGCGACATATCGCCATTCCAGATCATGGCGGCGTTCCGGCGCCGGCATGGCAGGGACGCCGAGACGTTCCGCAAGGAACTATGCTGGCGCGAGTTCTCCTACCATCTGCTGTTCAACCGGCCCCGCCTGCACAAGGAGAACTTCCGGCCGGCTTTCGACGCCTTCGAGTGGAGAAGCGCGCCGGCCGCGCTCAAGGCCTGGCAGCGGGGCCGCACCGGTTATCCGATCGTCGACGCCGGCATGCGCGAGCTCTGGCAAACCGGCTGGATGCACAATCGCGTGCGCATGATCGCAGCATCCTTCCTGATCAAGGACCTGCTGATCGACTGGCGCGCCGGCGAGGAATGGTTCTGGGATACGCTGGTCGATGCCGACGCCGCCAACAACCCGGCGAGCTGGCAATGGGTGGCCGGGTCGGGCGCGGACGCCGCGCCTTATTTCCGCATCTTCAATCCCGTGCTGCAGGGCGAGAAGTTCGATCCGAAGGGCGAGTACATCAGGCGCTACGTGCCGGAGCTCGCCAGGCTGCCCGACCGCTACATCCATCGCCCCTGGGAAGCGCCGTCGTCGGTGCTCGACGATTGCGGCCTTTCGCTTGGAAAGGACTATCCGGCGCCGATGGTCGATCATGCCAAGGCGAGGGATCTCGCCATGGAGATCTATCGCGGCACGCGCGAGGACTAGGCGCGAGGCTGCCCCCTACCTGTCCTCGACAATTCTCAGATACGCCGCCGTCACGAATAGCACGATCAGGCCGAACAGGATGCGCCTTGCTCCCTCCGGCATCTGCAGGATGGTCAGCAGCGTCGTCAGCACGGTCAGGATCAGCGCGCCGATGATGGTGCCGGTGTAGCCGCCGCGGCCGCCGAAGATCGACGTGCCGCCGATGACGGCGGCGGCCACGGAAGGGAGTACCAGCGGTTCGGCGAGCGACAGGGATGGGGCCTTGATCAGGCCGATATAGAGCAGGCCGGTGATGCCGGCGAGCAGGCTGGAGACGATGTAGAGCGCCGTGATGACCTGCCAGTATTGGACGCCGGACAGGCGGGTGGCGCGCTCATTGTCGCCGACGGCGTAGAGCAGGCGACCGAAGCCGGTGCGGGCGAGCGTGAAGACGATGAGTACCGCCAGCGGCACGAACAGGAGCAGCGCGTTGGGGAAGCCATAAGTGACGCCGGTGCCCAGCCAGTTGAGAAAGTCCGGAATCTTGGCGCCGGAGGCGATCACGGTGCGCTGGTAGACCTGCAGGCAGCCGGTGCCGATCAGGCTGGTGCCCAGCGTCATGATCAGCGGGTGGACGCGGAAGACGCCGACGCCGATGCCGTTGACGAGGCCGATCAGCACCGCCGGCATCATCGCCAGCAGGAAGGCGACCGCCGGGTCCTGGTTGACGATCTGGGTCGCCATGATGAAGGCGCTCATCGTCGCCACGGTGCCGACCGAAAGGTCGATGCCGCCGGTCAGCATGGTCATGGTCTGGCAGCCGGCCAGGATCGCCAGCGGAATGGCGAATTTGATGGTGTTGGCGATCCAGCGCTCGTTGACGATGCCGGGTCGCAGGATCTGCAGGATCACCACCAGGATGACCAGCAGGATGATCAGCGGCACCAGCGGCCGGTCGGCCATAAAGCGCTTGATGCGGCGGCCGAGGGGGAGGGGTGGAGGCGTGATCGCTGATGTGCTCATGGGGTGGCTCCAACTCGCGACTGGCGTGGCGCGACGCATCTCTTCCTTCTCCCCCTGTGGGAGAAGGTGGATCGGCGCGCAGCGCCGAGACGGATGAGGGGTGCTGGAGGGAATGAGACGTTGGTGTCTTCTGGAACACCCCTCATCCGACCTCGCTTCGCGAGGCCACCTTCTCCCACAAGGGGAGAAGGGAAGTCGGCGTGCGGATGCCCCCTCATCATTGCCGCCCTCGCATGGTGATAAACGCGCCGAACATCACCACGGCGACCATGATCAGGCCCTCGATGATGGCGGTGACGTTGGGGTCGATGGCGAGCAGGGTGAGATCGGTGCGCACCAGGCGCAGCACGAAGACGGCGATGATGGGGCCGAGCAGGCCGCCCTTGCCGCCGCCCAGCGCCACGCCGCCCAGCACCACGGCGGCGACGCTGGCGAGCAGATAGGGGCCGGGGATGGGCGCGCCGATGCCGGTGCTCATGGTCAGCGCCAGCCCGCCAAAGGCGGCGAACAGGCCTGACAATGCGTAAGCCAGGATGCGGGTACGCTTGACCGGCACGCCTGAGCGGAACGCCGCCAGTTCGCTGGAGCCGATGGCGTAGATGGAGAGGCCGAGGCGCGAGCGCCTGAGCGGGATCCAGACGACGCACAGGCAGATGACCAGCACCAGCAGTGCCTTCGGCAGCCAGGCATCGATGGCGTCGGGCAGGCCGGGTATGGGCACCGTGCCTGAAATCAGCGCCTTCAGCCATTCGGCGGCCCCGCCACCTGGTGCGTCGAGCACGAGCAGGGCCGCACCCTGCAGCACGAACAGCATGGCGAGCGTGACGACGATGTCGGGCACGCGGGTGACGACGATGAGCAGGCCGTTGAGCGCGCCGAGGACGAAGCCCATGGCGAGCACGAAGGGCACCACGAACAGCGCGTATTCTTCCGAGGCGCCGGCCATCATCGAGGCGGCGGTGACGCTGGTCAGCGCCATCATCGCCGCGACCGAAAGGTCGATGCCGCCGGCGATGACGACGACCGTCTGCGCGGCGACCGCGAAGGCATAGGGCAGCACGGCCCGCGCCAGCGAACCGAAGTCGCCGCTGCCATAGCCGGGCTGGATGATCTTGGTGATGATGAAGAGAGCGACCAGCAGGGCGAACAGGCCCGATACCCAGCCCTGGCGGCGCAGGAAATGGCTCATGGGCGTGCCTCCGGCGTATCGGAAGCATTGGTCGAAACCGATGGGTTTGCCGAGGGATCGGCCAGGATGCCGACATCGGCCTTGGCGCCGCGCGGCAGGCCGTAGGCGGCGCGCATCAGCGCCGGCTCGTCCGCTTCCTCGACCGGGAAGATGTCGACGAGGCGGCCGCCGAAGATGACGATGACGCGGTCGCAGACGCGCTGCACCTCTTCCAGCTCGGAGGTGTAGAACAGCACCGACTTGCCGTTGCCGGCGAGCTCGCGCAGCAGATGATAGATCTCCTGCTTGGTGCCGACATCGATGCCGCGCGTCGGGTCGAAGCACAGGATGGTGCGGGCGTCCGCCGCGATCCAGCGGGCAATCGTCACCTTCTGCTGGTTGCCGCCGGACAGGCGCTGCACCTCGCCCTGTGCGCGGGTGTCGATCTGCAGGCGCTGGATGGCGCTGAGCACCGTCGCGCGCTCCTTGCGCATGGCGATCGGACCCCAGTTTCGCAGCGCGGCGCTGAAGGGCAGCGCGATGTTTTCACGCACCGAGCGCTGCATGGCGAGCGCCTCGGAACGGTCGCCCGGCACATAGGCGATGCCCGAGCGGATGGCGTCGATCGGGTGGGCGAATTTCACCTGGTTGCCATCGACCTCGATCGTGCCGCCGCTCGGTTTGATCGAGCCGGCCAGCGCGGAAAACAGTTCGTCCTGGCCTTGGCCTTCCAGCGCCACCACGCCGGCCACCTCGCCATCCCTGAGATCGAAGGAGACATCGTTGAGCTTGGCGCCGACGCGCAGATTGCGCACCGCGATGCGCGGGCGGGCAGGGGCCGATGCCGTGCCCTGACCGGCGGCGCGGGGCTGGACCTTGGTCTTGACGATGCGGGTGCCGAGCATCAGCTCGACGATCTTTTCCTCCACGCCCGGCACGATGTCGACGACGCCGACAGTCTCGCCGTCGCGCAGCACGGTGGCGCGGTCGCAAAGTGCCGCGATCTCGACGAAGCGGTGCGAGATGAAGATCACGGCGCGGCCGGCGTCGCCCTGGCGGCGCACCACTTCCAGCACCTTTTCCGCGAGGTTGGCGGGCAGCGCCGCCGTCATCTCGTCGAGCAGCAGCACGTCGGGCTCGACGGCGAGCGCACGGGCGAGGTCGAGCACGCGCAATATGGCCAGCGGGATGTCGCGCGCTGTGTCGCGCAGATCGAGATCGGGAATGCCGAGTTCGCGCACCCAGGCGCGGAACGGCTCGACCGGCGTGGCGGTGAGCCTGAGATTGGACAGGACGTCGAGATCGGGGATCAGCGACGGCTCCTGGTAGACCGGCAGCAGGCCGGCGCGGCGCGCGGCGGCGGGCGAGCGTATGTCGCGCGCCTCGCCACGGATCAGGATGCGGCCGGCGGAGGCGGGAACCGCCCCGGTCAGGATCTTCACCAGCGTCGACTTGCCGGCGCCATTGGCGCCCATCAGCGCATGCACCTCGCCCGGCAGCACGGACAGCGACGCATTGCGCAGCGCGGCGACCGCGCCGTAATTCTTGGCGACGCCGGAGGCGTCGAGGAGGGGGTTGGTGGTCAAATCGATGTCCGCATTAAAATTTGGGTTGCGCTCTATG
>NZ_JAFKIC010000171.1 GCF_017306585.1 Mesorhizobium sp.
CAATTACGACCGCCTCGTCGCCGCCGGCAAACCACCCAAGAAGGCCATCACCGCCATCATGCGAAAGATAATCGTCCTCGCCAACGCATTGCTCAGGGACCGCAGAAAATGGACCCCATCACTTCCTTGACAATCACGGATACTCTAGCCTGAAAACGCAAAGCCCGCCCGGTTTCCCGGGCGGGTCTGTCGTTGAAGACCTCGAAATCGCGTTTATTTCGCGGGGATGGTCAGTGTCGCGCCCGGCATGAGCCGGTGCGGTCTCTGGCCCTTGTTGGCCTCATAGATGAGTTTCCACTTGGTCGCGTCGCCATAGGCCTTCTTGGCCAGGTCCCAATAGGTGTCGCCGGTCACGATGACATGGCTGCCGGTGGCCGGTGCGGCTTCCGCCGGCTTTGCCGGTTCGGCTGGTGCCGGAGCCGGTTCGGCAGGTTTTGCGGGTTCCGCCGGGGCGGGAGCGGCCGGCGCTGGGGCCGTCTCGGCGGGCTTTGCCGGCTCGGCGGGAGGAGCCGGCGGGGGAGGCGCGTTCTCAGTCGATATGGCCGGCGGCGTGTTGGCGATGTCGCCCGAATTGGCCGGCAGTTCGGGCATTGCGGGTGCTGCATCGGCGGGTTTCGCCGGCTCAGCCGGCTTGGCGGCTTCGGCCGGCGCCGGAGTGGCTGGCGCGGGCTCTGCCGGCTTTGTCGGTTCAGCGGGTTTGGCCGGTTCGGCTGCCGGGGCAGCGGGCGCCGCCGCGGCGGTCGCGGCGATCTCGGTGATACGGCCATCGAGTTTCGGCGTGTAGGGACGGTGCGCGCCGAGATAGTCGGCCAGGACCTGTTCCAGACCCGGGCCGTAATCATAGGCGTTCTTGGCCTTTTCCGCGAAGACCTTATAGCCGTCGCCGCCCTGGCGGACGTAGTTGTTGGTGGCGACCAGATAGTCCTTGTCGGGATTGATCGGGGTCCAGGCGCCGTTCTCCATCACCTCGACCGATTTCACCCGGCCGGCATTCGGAGCGACCGACTTGTCGAAGGAATATTTGAGGCCGGCGACCTGCGGGAAGCGGCCGGCGCCGTCCTCGATCTGGCTAAGCCCGCCCTCGAGTGCGGTAACAAGGTCCTTGCCTGATATCTGGAAGGTGGCCAGCGTGTTCTGGAACGGCAGCACCGTCAGCACCTCGCCCATGGTGACGGTGCCCTTGTCGATCGAGGCGCGCAGGCCGCCGCCATTGGAGATGACGATCTCGACGCCCTGTCCCTTGACGCGGTCGAGTATGGCGTCGGAGACGAGGTTGCCCATCGCGCATTCGCGGACGCGGCAGTTCTCGCGGCTGCCGTCGATGACATCGGTGGTCTCGGCCACCTCCTTGTTCTTCAAAGCTTCGATCGGCGCGCCGAGTTCCTTGATGCGGGCGAGCACGGCAGGATCGGGCGTGATCGACTTGTCGAGATAGATCGGGTCGCCGCTGGCCGACTTGACGTTGCCATTGTCGTCGAACACCACCTTGAACTCGCCGAGATATTTCGAATAGGACGCCGCCTGCACCACCGGCACCTTGTAGCCGCCGGGGTTGTCGACCATCGTCGGGTAGGGGCCGAGAGCCTTGGGATCGGTGTTGGACAGAAGCGTGTGGCTGTGGCCGCCGACCACCACGTCGATGCCGGGGATCTTGGCAATGACGTCGCGCTCCCTGTTGTAGCCGATATGCGTGACGGCGATGATCTTGTTGATGCCTTGCGCCTTGAGCTTCTCGACCTCGGCCGTGATCGACTTGACATCGTCGGCGATGGCGATGTTGGGGCCGGGGGAAGCCAGTTCGGGCGTGTCGTTGGTGACGGCGCCGATGATACCGATCTTCTGTCCGCCGACTTCGACGACGATCGACGGCTTGATCTTGCCCGCAGCGCCGGACTTCTCATTGGGCACGACATTGGCGCTGACAACGGGGAATTTCGCCTTGTCGAGGAACGGCACCAGCGCGCTCTCGCCGTCGTCGAATTCGTGATTGCCGAGCGTCACCGCGTCGGGCTTGATCTGGTTGAGGAAGTCCTCCTCCACGGAGCCCTTGTAGGTAGTGTAGAACAACGAGCCCTGGAAGCTGTCGCCGGCATTGAGCAGCAGCACGTTCTGGCCTTCGAGCTTCTTGCGCTCCTGGGCGATCGCCGTGATCAGGCGGCCGGCGCCGCCGATGCATTCGCCCTTGGTCTCCTCGTCGGCCGAACAGGTCGATTCGTATTTGTTGTTGCCCTCGATACGGCTGTGCCAATCGTTGAAATGCAGAATGTTCAGTGTGTAGTCGGCAAAGGATGCGCCGGCCGACAGTGCAAGCGTCGACGCGGACAGAGCGGCAATGGCGACAAGCTTCTTCATCTTCGTCTCCCGGGAGCTGACAGGACGTGTCTAGCGTCCTTGCTTGACCTCGATATAACAGCCGGTGTCTCGGCCATGTTCCCATCGTGTCCGGGCAGAGGCAAGCGGAAATGCCACCGCATCGGCGGCGGCAAAGGCCGGGTGTTCGTAAGGTTAAAAGCCGGAGGTTTGCCGGCGCAAAAAAGGGCAGCGGCCAGGTGGCCGCCGCCCCTCACAAAGCAGATGCAAGCAGGTCAGGCGCGTCGCGTCAGCACGAAGTTCTGGCCGGACGAGGAGGTGCAGTTCAACTGGCTGGTGGACACCAGCAGGCAGTTGAAGCTGACCGGCGTCTGGCGGATCAACGACGTGCCGTTGATTTCCACCGAAGTCGGGCCGGTCATCGTGTAGCTGCCGTCCGAAAGCTTCTGGCCGGTGTCCGTGGCAACGGTGGTGAACTTGCCACCGGCGAAGGTCGAAAGGCCGGTGCCCTTGGCATCGATCCACGAGCCCTCGACACCCTTGGGCGTGTTGGGGGTGACCGGTGGCTGGTCGGGACCGCCGGTCGTGCAGGCAGCGAGCACAACGGCAAGAGCGCCGGCCATGCTCATCGAAAGAACTTTGCGCGCAATAGTCATCTGAAATCCTCTCCAAACGCGTCGGCCCGAAATGGGGTTCGATTCCGGAAGCACGACGCGAACGTCCACAAATGCTGGAAGCGGTTTCACGTTCCAACGGGACGTAGGAAACCGCTCCAGGCCGCATCCTTCAATCGCCCGATTTCCGGGCGATTGCAAGGCAATGGCGTATGGTGCCGGCGATGCTATCGCACGAGGATGTTGCGGAATTGCCACGGATCGCTGCGGTCCAGGTCCTCGGGGAAGAGGCCCGGGCGGCGGTCGAGCGGCGTCCAGTCGGTGTAATAGCCCTTGACCGGGCCGAGATAGGGCGACTGCACTTCCAGGCAGCGCTTGTAGTCCATCTCGTCGGCCTCGACGATGCCGGCGGCCGGATTCTCCAGAGCCCAGACCATGCCGGCCAGAACCGCCGAGGTGACCTGCATGCCGGTGGCGTTCTGATAGGGCGCCAGCTTGCGAGCCTCGGCCAGCGACAGCTGCGAGCCATACCAGTAGGCGTTCTTGTCGTGGCCGTAGAGCAGCACGCCGAGTTCGTCGACGCCGTCGACCAGTTCGTTCTCGTCAAGCACGTGGTGCACGGGCTGCGGCTTGCCGGCGGCGCCGAACATCTCGTCCAGCGACAACATCGCGTCGTTGCTGGGATGGTAGGCGTAGTGGCAGGTCGGGCGGTATTGCACCTTGCCCTTCTTGGAGCGGACGGTGAAGAAATCGGCGATCGAGATCGCCTCGTTATGCGTCACCAGCAGGCCGTATTGCGCGCCCGGCGTCGGGCACCAGGAGCGCACGCGCGTGTTGGCGCCGGGCTGCTCCAGATAGATGGCGGCCTTGGAGCCATGCTTGTGCTTCTTGGCGTTCTTCGGCATCCAGGTCTCATGCGTGCCCCAGCCGAGTTCGGCGGGCTGCAGCCCCTCGGATATGAAGCCCTCGACCGACCAGGTGTTCCAGAACACCTCCATCGGCTTCGGCTTTTTGGTGCGCTGGGTGTCGCGCTCGGCGATGTGGATGCCCTTGACGCCGGCCTTCTTCATCAGCTTGGCCCAGCCCTCACGGTCTTCCTGCGCGGGCTCGGAGAATTCAAGGCCGAGATCGGTGGCGAGGTTGACCAGCGCCTGCTTGACGAACCACGAGACCATGCCGGGATTGGCGCCGCAGGTGGAGACGGCGGTGGCGCCGCCCGGCTTGTCGTGCTTTTCCTTGATCATGGCTTCGCGCAGCGCGTAGTTGGTGCGGCTGGCATTGTCGGCCTTGGCGTCGAAGTAGAAGCCGAGCCAGGGTTCGACGACGGTGTCGATGTAGAGCACGCCGAGCTTGCGGCAGAGCCGCATCAGGTCCACCGAGCCGGTATCGACCGACAGGTTGACGCAAAAGCCCTGGCCGCCGCCATTGGTCAGCAGCGGCGTCAGAAGCTTCTTGTAGTTCTTCTCGGTCACCGCTTCCTGGACGAAGGCGATGCCGCGCTCGTCGAGCAGCTTGCGGTCGGTATCGCGCGGGTCGAGAACCGTCATGCGCGACTTGTCGAACTTGAAATGGCGCTCGATGAGGGGCAGCGTTCCGCGACCGATCGAACCGAAGCCGATCATCACCACGGGGCCGGTGATCTCACCATAAACGGGCCAGTTTTCATTCGCCATTTTATCGAGCACTCCTTCAGAAACATACAAAAGCTGGGCAGGCATAGGCAAAAACCGGGTGTTTTCGCCAACGGCCAAGCGCTACATCACAGATCATTGTCATAAACCAGCGAAAAGCGCCAATCCGCGACTACGCGTCCCTGGCGATGTGGTTAAGGACCGACACCAGCCGGTCCCGGTCGGATGTCATACCCTTGTAGTCGAGCTGGGCCGTATCGAGCGCTTCGAGCTGGGCGGCGAAGGATACGGCCAGCGCCGCCCGGTCGGGATGCCGCTCGAGCACGGCGAGCGGGTCGAGATGGATGCGGATGGTGAACAGGATGTCGCGCGAGGACTGCAATTTGCGCAGCGTCTGCCGTTCGACGCGGATGAAGGCGTGCGCCTTGACGTCGCCGTCGGGGAAGCGTGACGGCCGGTTGGTGGCGCGGTCGATGCGCTCGACATTGGACAAGGGATGATAGAGCGCATCGTCGGCCTGGATGGACCAGTTGTAGCGCTCGACAGCTTGCCCCTGCAGGCCGTCGAACATGCGGCTGATCAGCTCGGCTGGCCGGGTGCCGGGGCCGAAGCCGGGCACGGGCTCGTGGATGCGCTGCAGCGGCTTACCGAACTTTTCGGTGAGCGACCAGGACGAGGGAAAACACAGCGACCCCGCGGCAAGCCGCCAGCCGCTGTCGTCGCGACGCATCAGGATCAGGTCTTCCTGGACGAGCAGCGAAGCTTCGACGAGAGGCGCTTCGGTGAGGGCGGAGGGCAGCGCGGGATGGTTGGCGACATCAACAAGCCCGATGCCGGCATCGGTGCGCCGATAGGTGTCGGGAAACTTTTCCGGCAGATATGCCACGAGCAAATCGAGCACTTCGCGCTGGGCGCCCCGCGTGCCGTCCTCTTCGACGAAAACCCTCTCGGGAATTTCACTGTAGAGCCGGCGTTTCTCGGCCAGATAGGGCGCAAGGTGATGGTCGACCTCCATCCAGGCCGCGGGATCGAGCGGCTTCAGTCCAATGGTGAAGAGCTTCGAGGAGCCGTCATAGGGCGTATGGGTGGGCAAGGGCGTCATGCTTCAGACCAGCTTGGCGGGGATCAGGCCGCGCAGTGAATTGCCGACGAACACCGCCTTGGCGGACTTGAGGTCGTCGTAGCTGTAGATTGCTTCCTCGGCCCGGCCTTCATCCAGAAGCTTGCCGCGCAATACGCCAGGCAGCAGGCCGCAATCGAGCCGGGGCGTCACCAGCACCCCGTCGCCGAAATCGGCGAAGATGTTGGTGATCGTGCCTTCGCAGATTTCGCCGCGCTCATTGGCCAGGATCACCTCGTCGGCCTGGGTGACGAGATATTCGGCGCGGGCATGGGTGTAGAGTTGCCGCCGACTGGTCTTGTGGCGCAGCAGCGTGTTGTTTGAATCGAGCCTCGCGTGAGCTTGCCGCAGCACCCAGACCTTATCGGCGGCGAGCGGTTCGTAGGGTTGCGCCGAGGCAGCCACGTCGCCGTTGCGCGCCAGCGCGAGCCGCGCGCGCATGGCCGTCCGGGAGCCGTCGACGGCTTTTCCCAGCGCCTCGCCGATCTTGCCGGGATCATGACGGAAGCCCAGTTCGGCAGCCGAGCCATAAAGGCGCGCAAGATGGCGATCGAAGCGCAGGAAGCCGGTCTCCGGCTCCCAGCGCATGGTCTCGATCAACTCGAAATCGGCGGTGTCCCCGTCGCGAAGCGGGCCTTGAGCAGACACTCCTGATACTCCTCCTGCGCCACCGAATCGAAGACGATGCCACCACCGACATTGTAGACGGCCTCACCGCTCGAAAAGAGCGAGATGGTGCGGATCGCCACCGAAAAGCGCATGGTGCCGCCGGGCGCGATCCAGCCGATGGCGCCGCAATAGACGTCGCGCGGCGTTCCCTCCAGGTCGTGCAGGATTTCCATGGCGCGGATTTTCGGCGCGCCGGTGATCGAGCCGCAGGGAAACAGCGCGGAAAAAATCTGGCGTATGCCGAGCCCCGGCAGCAGCTTCGCCCTGACGTCGCTGACCATCTGGTGAACGGTCGGATAGGTCTCGATGCGGAACAACTCCGGCACCTCCAGCGTGCCGACCTCGCTGATCAGCGAGATGTCGTTGCGCAGCAGGTCGACGATCATCCGGTTCTCGGCCTGGTTCTTCTCGTCATTGCGCAGAAAAGTCTTCTGCCGCGCGTCCTCGGCCTTCGTCGCCCCGCGCGGCGCCGTGCCCTTCATCGGGTGCGTCTCGATCGTGCCCTGGGCATCGACCTCGAAGAAGAGTTCGGGCGAGCGCGACAGCACGATCGGATCGCCGAGCGCGACGAGCGCGCCATATTTCACCGGCTGGCGTTCGGTCAGCGCATCGAAGGCGGCAAGCGGGTCGCCTGACCATTGCGCCTTCACCGGGAAGGTCAGATTGCCCTGGTAGCAATCGCCTTGCCTGATGTGCTGGTGCAGCCGCGAGAAGCGTTTGTCGTAATCCTCGAAGGACCAGGCCGCCTTCGCATCGAAGATCGGACCGTTGGTCGCGGGAGAGCGCGGCGGCACCGCTTCCTCGACCGGGGCATCGAAGACGCCGAGGCAGACAAGCGGAACGCGGCGCCCGTCCGGCAGCAAGGGAACGAGCTTCGGTTCGAGCAGGTAACCCGCCTCATAGGAGAAATAGCCGGCAAGCCATTTTCCGGCGTCATGCGCGGCCTGCGCGGCCTCCAGTGCCGGCAGGAAATCCCTGGCCTCATGCGCCACGATGATGTCGCCCGGCCGGTCGAAGACGAGCTGTCGCGCGCTTTCGTCATTGCGGAAAATTGCGGCGGGCAGGGACATGGGTACCAGGATCGATGAAGCCGTCGATCGCTCTATATGGGGGGCGTGCCGCGCGCAATCGAGGGAACGGCACCTTGCCCCTCAAAGCCGACCTGCCGGGCCTTCCCGGCCAAAAACAAAACCGGCGGGCCTTTGGCGCCGCCGGTTTGTCAGTCTGCCGCCAGCGGTCAAGTATTGCTGGAGGTGCCGGCCGACGGAAACTGTTTGGCGAACTCCGCCTCGTTGCCGGCGGCCAGCAGCTTGGCTTGCTCGACCCAGCGCTCGCGCTCGACGCGGCCGCCGAACTGCAAGGCGTGCTCGATGCGTTCGATGTCGGCGGCGGTCCAGGCGGCGATCTGGGCGAAGGTGGTTACGCCTTGTCCCTTGAGCAGCTTCTCGTTGACCGGGCCGATGCCGATCAGCCGGCGCAGATTGTCGGGCTTGGCGGCGGCGGCTTTGGCCGCAGGCGCGGCGCTCGTCTTGGCGGCTGCCTTGGGCGCCGCCTTTGTGGCGGGCTTGCTCGCGGCAGGCTTTGCCGGCGCGGGTTTGGCAGCGGCCGGCTTGGCGGCGGCTTTTGCCGCGGGTGCCTTGGCGGGGGCTGGCTTCGCCGGCGCGGATTTGGCCGTCGGGCCTGCCGACACCAGAGCCGCCGGAGGCTGGCTGGCGGGCTTTGCCGAAGCGGAGCCGGCAGCTGCCTGCGCGTCGCGCAACTGGCGCTCGAGGTCGGCGCGGGTCTTGCCGCAGGCATTGAGCTCGCCGGTCAGGCGGTCGCTGTCGGCGCGCAGCCGGTCGCGTTCGCTGCGGGTGCGGTCGAGGTCGCCACGCAGGCTGTCGAGCTCACCGCGCAGGCGGCCCCAGATGAACCAGCCAACCAACACACCTACAAGGAACGCCAGGAGCATGTAGAAAAAAGTGCCCATTGTCTCTCTCCAGTCAGATCCGTCTGCCGTGGGTCAAGACCTTCGGCGAAGGACTACTCGATGATGGTTCCGCTGATGAACGGAACAGCCGGCTTCGGTTCGAGCGGTCGGCGATCGGCTTTGCTTGCCCATGGCCAACGGCCGTTGTCGCGTTCGCCTGAGCGTCACGGCCGACCGGGACTTTCCCTCGCCGATCCGCATGCGCTCCGGCTGAGCTTGAGGGCGGAGGCTATCATAGAGCCTGTGGAAAGCTATGGGAAAACGTGCGTCGAGAGTTCTTCAAGAACAGATATTTAGGTCAGGAAATAGAGCCGCCATTCATGCATTCCGGCTAAACTGTTCTTCACGGGCGCGAGAGGTCTCAACCGTCGAGCGTTTCCAGTTCGTCGATGAGGCCGCTGATCACGCCCAGTCCGATCTGCCAGAAAGCCGGATCGGTGGCGTCGAGGCCGAAGGGCGCCAGAAGCTGCGAATGATGTTTGGTGCCGCCGGCGCGCAGCATCCCGAAATACTTGTCCTGGAAGCCGCGCTCGGCGTTCTGGTAGACGGCGTAGAGCGAGTTCACCAGGCAGTCGCCGAAAGCATAGGCATAGACGTAGAAGGGCGAATGGATGAAGTGCGGGATGTAGGTCCAGAACACCTCGTAGCCTTCGCGCAGCTTGATCGCAGGTCCGAGGCTTTCAGCCTGCACCTCGAGCCAGAACTGGCCGAGCCGGTCGGATGTCAGTTCGCCATTGCGGCGTTCGGCATGTACCTTGCGCTCGAACTCGTAGAAGGCGATCTGGCGCACGACGGTGTTGATCATGTCCTCGACCTTCTGGGCAAGCATAGCCTTGCGCTCGCGCCTGTCGGTGGTCCGTTCGAGCAGCGAGCGGAAGGTCAGCATCTCGCCGAAGACGGAAGCCGTCTCGGCCAGCGTCAGCGGCGTCGAGGCCATCAGCGCGCCCTGGCCGGCGGCCAGCACCTGGTGCACGCCGTGCCCGAGTTCATGCGCGAGCGTCATCACGTCGCGCGGCTTGCCCATGTAGTTGAGCAACACGTAGGGGTGCGCCGACGGCACCGTCGGATGGGCGAATGCGCCGGGCGACTTGCCGGGACGCACCGGAGCGTCGATCCAGTTGCGGTCGAAGAAGGTGCGCGCGATCTCGGCCATTTCGGGCGAGAAGCTCTGGTAGGCCGACAGTACGGTGTTCCTGGCCTCGTCCCAGCCGATCACCGCCTGCGGCGTTTCGGGCAGCGGTGCGTTGCGGTCCCAGTGGTTCATCACATCCATGCCCAGCCACCGCGCCTTCATCGCGTAATAGCGATGCGACAGGCGCGGATAGGCCTCGCGCACCGCGGTGGCGAGCGCATCGACCACGCCGCGCTCGACGCGGTTGGCCAGATGGCGTGAATCGGCGATGTCCTCGAAGCCGCGCCAGCGGTCGGAAATCTCCTTGTCCTTGGCCAGCGTGTTGGTGATCAGCGTGAAGGTGCGCAAATTCCCGCGGAAGGTCTGGGCAAGCGCTTCGGAGGCGCGGCGGCGTACCTCGCCATCGGCATCCTGCAGGCGGTTGAGCGCCGGCTCCAGCGTCAGTTCCTCGCCATCGACGTCGAAGCGCAGGTCGGTCATGGTCTCGTCGAACAGGCGGTTCCAGGCGCCGCGCCCGGTGATCGACTTTTCGTGAAAAAGCTGCTCGACGCGGTCCTCGAGCTGGTAGGGCTTATCCATCCTGAGGTCGAGCACCCAGGGCCGGTAGTGGCCGAACGCGGCGTCGCCGGCCAGCGCGCCTTCGATCGCGGCGTCGTCGATGAGATTGAGTTCGAGCGCGAAGAACAGGAGATGCGCGCTGGCGTCGGTCATCTTCTCCTGGATGTCGCCATAGAGCTTGGCGCGCTGCGGATCGGCGGTGTTGCCGGCATAGACCAGGCCTTCATAGGAGACGATGCGGCCTATCAGTTCCTCCAGCTTCTCATAAGCGACCAGCGCCTCGCCCAGCCGGCCCGCGCCGCCGCGTCCGGCTTCGGCGGCGAGCGTGCCCTTCCAGCGGGCTTCGAAGGCGATCGCGTCGGCCGCGGCCCTGGCGATGTCGCGCTTCAGTTCCGGCGCGTCCATGCCGGCATAAAGATCAGCCAGGTTCCATTCCGGCAGATCGCCAAGCTCGGACGCGCCGTGACCGGACGCGGGTGCCGCAAGCCGCTGACCAAACATCATGCGCATGGACGTACCTTCTGTGAATCACTGGGGAAAGGAGAAGCCGGTCAAATCCTAAGGAATTCGTTCACCGGGTTTTTTGAAACCTTATTTAGAACCCTGTGCCAAGATGATCCATGGGGATTTCGGGCGCGGGCAAGTCAAGACAGTCATGACAGGTTCCATACTCATAGTCGATGACGATCCCGTGCAGCGCCGGCTGCTCGAGGCGGCGGTGACGCGGTTCGGCCACACCGCGATCGTCACCGACGGCGGCGCGGCCGGGTTGGACGTGCTCGACGGGCCTAACGCCCGTGACGTCTCGGTGGTCATTCTCGACCTGGCGATGCCCGGTATCGATGGCATCGGCGTTCTGAAGGCGATGCGCGAGCGCGGGATCGACGTGCCGGTCATCGTTCAGACCGCGCAGGGCGGCATCGAAACGGTGGTGTCGGCGATGCGCCATGGCGCGTTCGATTTCGTGGTCAAGCCGGCGTCGCCCGACAGGCTGCAGGCTTCGATCGCGAACGCGCTCAAGGTCGAGGCGGTGGAGGGCGAGGTCAAGCGCACCTCGCGCAAGCGTGGCGGGCAGCTGACGTTCAGGGACCTTATCACGCACAGCCACGCGATGGATCGGGTGATCCGGCTCGGCCAGAAAGCGGCGGCTTCCAACATCCCGATCCTGATCGAAGGCGAGTCCGGTGTCGGCAAGGAACTGGTGGCGCGCGCCATCCAGGGCAGCGGCGACCGCCGCGCCAAGCCTTTCGTCACCGTCAATTGCGGCGCCATCCCCGACAATCTGGTCGAATCCATCCTGTTCGGCCACGAGAAGGGTTCGTTCACCGGCGCTACCGACAAGCACACGGGCAAATTCGTCGAGGCGCATTCGGGCACACTGTTCCTGGACGAGATCGGTGACCTGCCGCTCGACGTCCAGGTGAAGCTTTTGCGCGCCGTGCAGGAGGGCGAGGTCGATCCCGTGGGCGGCCGCTCGACCGTCAAGGTCGACATCCGCCTGATTTCGGCGACGCACCGCAATCTTCTGCAGCAGGTCAAGGACGGGAAATTCCGCGAGGATCTGTTCTATCGACTGAACGTCTATCCGATCTTCGTGCCGCCGCTGCGCGACCGCCGCGACGACATTCCGCATCTGGTGACGCATTTCATGGAGAAGGTGGCGCCCGCCGACCCGCGCCATCGCCTGCAAGGCATTTCTCCGGCTGCTCTCGCCGTGCTGCAGGCCTATGACTGGCCGGGCAACATAAGGCAGCTCGAAAACGCCGTCTTCCGCGCCTCGGTTCTTTGCGAAGGCGATGTGCTCGGTGTCGACGACTTTCCGCAGATCCGGGCGCAGGTCGAAGGCACCGTCAATCTCGAAGCCGAGGACGCGGCCCCTCATTTCTCTCCGCCTTCCGCGCCACGCGAAGAGGACGTGACCGAGGAAGATGCGTCCCCTGCCGCCGCCGATCGGCCAGCCCTCCTGCAGCCCCGTTTCGGCACGCTGCGGGCGCTCGACGAACGCGGTAATGTGCGCGCGCTAGCCGACGTCGAACTGGAGATGATCAAGCTCGCGATCGACCACTATAACGGCCAGATGAGCGAAGTGGCCCGGCGTCTGGGCATCGGCCGTTCGACGCTCTACCGCAAGCTCAAGGAATACGGCATCGATCCGGAGACCGGCCGTGTCGACAGGTTGGCCTCCTGACCCGTCCATCCGGTTGAAAAGCCGGATTTTTCTCCATTCGGGCCGGATATCGCAAGGCCGGGACCAGCTTGTGCTGCCATGATTGCCTTCCATGCGGCGTCGCGGCGGGATTGTGGCGGCCCGTGGGCGGTACGGACGGGGTGGCGTTCACGCATTAAGGCTAACGGTAACAGATCGTGTTCGGCCCAAAGGCGGAAACACGATCTAAACCAGCGGTTTACCAAGAAACCTTGTGAACAGATTTTGACGGGATATCGCCATGGTGTTACCGCATTTCGGCTTCAATAAGCGATGATTAACCATTAGGATCGATATTCGGGTGTGAGAACGACACACCCGTTTGGGCAAATCCGGGGACAAACGGCAGCCTGCAAGGCCTTTTGATTTGAACAGAATCGAACGACTCACAAACGGGCGGCATCATCACGTGAGCGTCTGGCCGAGATGGCTGGTAGCGGTGATGGTCGCATTTGGTTTTGTTGCCGCGGCCGCCACCGGCGCCCAGGCCGAAGTTCGTTCGCTGAAGCTCTACCATCTCCATACGCATGAGAAGGCGGAGATCGTCTACAAGCGCAATGGCCGCTACGATCCGGAGGGCCTGCGCAAGATCAACATCATCCTGCGCGACTGGCGCCGCAACGAGCCGACCAAGATGGATCCGCGCCTGCTGGATCTGGTCTGGGAGGCCTATCGGGAAAGCGGCGCCACCGACTATATCCAGGTTGTGTGCGGCTACCGCTCGCCGGCGACGAACTCGATGCTGCGCAGCCGCAGCCGGGGTGTCGCCGAAAAGAGCCAGCACATGCTCGGCAAGGCGATGGATTTCTACATTCCAGGCGTGCCGCTGAAAAAGCTGCGCAATATCGGCCTGAAGATGCAGGGCGGCGGTGTCGGCTACTATCCGACCTCGGGTTCGCCGTTCGTCCATATGGATGTCGGCAATGTGCGCCATTGGCCCGGCATCAGCCGCCAGGAACTGGTCAGCCTGTTCCCCAACGGCAAGACGCTGCATGTGCCGAGCGACGGCCGGCCCTTGCCTGGCTATGAGCAGGCGCTTGCCTCCTACAAGGCACGCAAGGGCTCTGGCACACCCAACATCGAGATGGCCAGCGCCGGCGGCAACGGCAAGAAGTCGGGCGGGTTCCTCTCTGCCTTGTTTGGCGGTGGCGGCGACGACGAAGCCGACGACAGCGCCGATGTCGAGACCGCTTCGGCCGCTCCCGCGCCCAAGCCGAGAAACGCCAAGCCGGTGCTGACCAACGCCAAGAGCAGCAACCTTCCGGGCATCGCCATCGTGGCGCCCGAGAACGCGCAGCGCGCCGAAATTCCGCAGGTCGCCGACGAAGAGGTTCAGGAACCGCAGAAGGACACGCCGGAGACGATCATCGCGGCGCTGCCGGCCAAGGAAGTTCCGCTGCCTGATTTCGCCCCGCGGCCCAAGGTCGATGTCGGCGCGCAGCCCGCGAACGTTCCGTTCGCCACGGCCGATGCGACCACCACCACCGAGCAGGCCACCGCGACCGCTCAGGCGCCGGCGAACATGCCGTTTGGCAAGGCCGATCCGCAGGCGATCGCGGAGGCCGCGGCCGCCGACCCGGCCAAGGTTGCCCTCAACAATATCCCGCTGCCGACATGGCGCCCCGAGCGTACGCTGCCGGCGGAACTCGCACCGCCGCCCAGCAAGGATGTGCTGATGGCGCTGGCCGATACGGCTGACCATGGCAAGACCGCGACGGACGCATTCTCCGTGCTGCCAACGGCGCGCCCCGAGCCGGCAAAGCAGGATGCGGTCAAGGCTGTGCTCGACGAAGCCAACGCCCAGGCCGGCAGCACTGATGAATATCAGGTTGCGTCCCTGGCCGAAGAGCCCCGCTCGGCCTTCAACGATCCGTCCGATGCCAATGCAGCGTCGCCACGCCACGCGGTCGCAGCGCGGCCGGCTGGCTCGGATCCGGCGTCCGCCATCGGCGCCGGTGTAAAGACCACCCGCAAGGAAGCCAGGGCCACCGCGCGCGACCAGAAGCCGGTCGCCAGGGCGATGGTGGTTGCCGCGGCACCGCAGGCCGCTCGTTGGGCACTGACCAGCGGCGAGAACGTCGCCACCGTTTCGAGCGCGACGACGGCGCCGGGCTACGCCTACAACATCGTTCATACGCCGCCGAGCGAAGTCTATACGGCCGGCTTCCAGCAGGGCACCGAAGTGGCCGACGTCAACCGGTTCACCGGCAATGCCGTCAAGTTCATGTCGGTCGCCCGCTTCCAGACCAAGTAACGGTATAGCCAATCCGAGAAAGCCGCGCAGGGCGACCCGCGCGGCTTTTTGCTGTTGGACGCACGGCCCATGTGGTGCTTGAAGCGTCTGCGGTGACAACGCCTGGCCAAGTTGCGGCACCGGACCTTGGCTGAACGAGAGCCGGAAGATCAGCCAATCGTCGCGGAAGAGATCGGTTCCGTTCGCACATGATCACCCGCGCATGATCACCGGCGCTCAATCACGCCTGGCTGAACTTCCCGTGAGGCCGGAACAGCTGTCCTTTTCCCGGGTTAAGACGTGTGCGTTCCAACAAGGGGATATTCATGAAGACGATTCTACTGGCCTCGGTTCTGGCACTTTCGGCAGCTTCCGCTGCCATGGCTCCCGCGCGGGCCGAGACCGTGGTGATCAAGACCCACGACCACATGCACATGCGAAAACACTGCCGGATGAAGACGGTCACGCATTGGCGTCACCACAAGAAGATCGTCGAGCAGGTCAAAGTCTGCAACTGATCTGCTGAAGATGGACGTTTTCGGCCCGGTCGGCGACAGCCGGCCGGGCCTTTTGTATGCGGAACAGACTACTTGCGGAGCTTGCTTGCCGCGCGCGCCAGGGCTTCGATCTCATCCCATTTGCCCGCCTTGACCAGATCGTCGGGAGCAACCCACGAACCACCGACGCAGATGACGTTCGGCAGGCCGAGATAGTCGGCCGCGTTTTTGCCGGTGATGCCGCCGGTCGGGCAGAATTTGACGTCGGCCAGCGGGGAAGCGAAGGCCTTCAGCGAGGCGATGCCGCCGGACTGCTCGGCCGGGAAGAATTTCAGGAAGCGCAGGCCGGCTTCGCGCGCGGCCATGATCTCGCCTGGCGTGATCGCGCCGGGCAGCAGCGGAACATCGCTGTCGGCGGCGGCGGCAAGCAACTCGCGGGTGATGCCGGGGCTGACGATGAATTTCGAGCCGGCGCTTGCTGCTTCGTCGAACTGCCTGGCGTCGAGGATGGTTCCGGCGCCGACGATGGCGTCCTCGACCTGCGCCGCGACACGGCGGATCGCTTCCAGCGCGTCGGCGGTCCGCAGCGTGATCTCGATTGCCGGCAGGCCGCCGCGCGCCAAAGCGCGCGCCAGCGGCACGGCATCCGCCACGTTGGCGATCTTCAACACCGGGATGACCGGCTGGCCATTGAGGAGCGACAGGAGTTTTTCGGTCTTGCTGGGCATTTGTCTCTCCATAGCGTTGGCAATTCAACCGATTAGCAGACGGGTGTTTTTCTGTCCACGAAACGAGGCGTGTCGCGGTGTCACGCGTCCCCGGTCGATCGTGCCGGCCATTACCATCGAGGTCGATGAAGCCGCTTTGCCTTGAATCGCTTGCCGCGAGCGTCTAGTTGCTCTGGCAATGATACCGCCCGCGCCATCCCAGTCTGTCCGCGTTGCCGCGCTCTACCGGTTTGCCCGGTTGGACGCGTTCGACGAGCTGCGCGCGCCGCTCGCCGCTTTCTGCTGCGGACGCGGCATCAAGGGCACGCTGCTCCTGGCGCATGAAGGGATCAACGGCACCGTCGCCGGTAGCGAAGTCGCGATCGCCGAGCTCATCTCTTATATCGAATCCATCGATGGGCTGACGGGCCTCGAGGTCAAGTACAGCATGGCTGCGGCAATGCCGTTCCACCGCATGAAGGTGCGGCTGAAGCGCGAGATCGTCACCATGGGCGTGGAGGACATCGACCCGGCGACAAGCGCGGGAACCTATGTCGCGCCGGCCGACTGGAACGCGCTGATTTCGGAGCCCGGCACGATCGTCATCGACACCCGCAATGCCTATGAGGTGTCGATCGGCACGTTCAGGGGTGCGGTCAATCCTGCGACCGCGAGCTTTCGCGAGTTTCCGGCCTGGGTGGAAGCGCATCGGGCCGACCTCGAAGGCCGCAAGGTGGCGATGTTCTGCACCGGCGGCATTCGCTGCGAGAAGGCCACCGCCTATGTCAAATCGCTCGGCTTCGACGATGTTTTCCACCTCAAGGGCGGCATCCTCAAATATCTGGAGGAGGTTCCGGCCGAGGAGAGCCTCTGGCAAGGCGAATGCTTCGTCTTCGATGAACGCGTTTCGGTGGCGCATGGCCTCGCCGAAGGCGATGCCGAGCTCTGCCGTGCCTGCCGTCATCCGCTGACGGCGGCGGATCTGGCGTCGCCGAAATTCGCCACCGGCGTTTCCTGCCCGCATTGTTTCGATGCCCGCTCAGACGAGGATCGCGAGCGCTATGCCGAGCGCCAGCGGCAGGTCGATCTCGCGCAGGCGCAGGGCAAGGGGCCGCATATCGGGTCCTGATGCCAGCCGGCGAGACGGCTGCTGTCATTGCAATGTCAAGTTTCGGGACCTACGTCTTGCGCGTTCGAAACCTGCCCGTTCGGCCGGGCCCATGCTGGAGGCATTGAATGTTCGATCCCAAGAAGCTTCTCGACGATCTGCTCGGTTCGCAGATTCCCGGCACCACCGGGACCGTGCGCGACAAGGCGGGGCAGGCCGTCCAGATGGCCAAGGACAATCCGCTGGCCGCCGGCGCCCTGGCGGCCGTGCTGCTTGGCACCGGCACCGGACGCCAGGTGACCGGCGCTGCCGTGAGGCTCGGCGGCCTCGCCGCCATCGGTGGCCTCGCCTACAAGGCCTACCAGAATTACAAGGCGGGCAGCGCGCCGGAGCAGGCGCCCGCGACCGGTGAACCGGAATTGCTGCCGCCGCCGAAGGACACCGCCTTCCATCCCTCGCAGGCGCCGCAGGGCGAGGATGAATTCACGCTGACGCTGATACGCGCCATGATCTCCGCGGCGAAGGCCGATGGCCATGTCGATGATGACGAACGGCAGAAGATCGCGAGCAAGCTCGGCCTTGCGGGCATCGGTGCGCACGCCGAGAAATTCCTGATGGAGGAACTGGACAGGCCGCTCGATCTCGACACGCTGGTGGCCTCCGCCCATACCGATGCGCAGAAGCTCGAACTCTATACGGCGTCGCGCCTGACCATCGACCCCGATACGCGGGCCGAGCGCGGCTATCTCGACCTGCTTGCCGGCCGGCTCGGGTTGCCGGACGCGTTGGTCGACCATGTCGAGGCGACGGTTTCGGCGGCCAAGGTGCCCGCGGGCACCTCGCCCAATCCGCGCTGGTAGCCCAAATCGGGACAATGGCGCGCTTCAGGCGTTAACCTTTCGTTAACTCAGGAAGCGCATGATTCTACGCAGTCGGACCGGCTTTCCTCCTCCCAAGCTTGGTTCAGATCAGGGCGGTCGCCAATGACCGCCCTTTTTGTCGGTCCGAACGGACTTTCCTTTCCAGCAACCCGATGTCACTGCCCAGGCATGCCTTGGGCCAGCGCTTGCCATGGCCGGCGCCATTTGCGATGCCTTCTCCCCGAACCGATCCTGAAAATCAGTGGGGAGCGCGCCGCGCTGCCGGAGGACATCAGCCATGACCGAGCAAAGAACAGCCATCGTCACCGGCGCGGGCACCGGCATCGGCAAGAGCGTCGCCACCGCGCTGCTCAAGGCCGGCTGGAACACGGTGTTCTGCGGTCGCCGCAAGCCGGTTCTGGAGGCCGCGATCGCGGAGGCGGGGAAGACCGAAGCCAAGGCATTGGCGGTCGCCTGCGACATCAGCAAGGCCGCCGAGGTCGACGACCTGTTCGAGACGGTGGCGGAAGCTTTCGGCCGCGTCGACCTGCTCTTCAACAATGCCGGCATGGGCTACAAATCGACGCCGATCGACGAGATCCCGGTGGACGTCTGGAACGACATCGTCGGCGTCAACCTGACCGGCTCCTTCCTGTGCGCCCGCGCCGCCTTCGGCGCCATGCGCAGGCAGAAGCCGATGGGCGGCCGTATCATAAACAACGGCTCGGTGTCGGCCTACGCGCCGCGCCCGGGCTCGGTGCCCTATACGGCGACCAAGCACGCCATTACCGGGCTGACCAAGACGCTGGCGCTGGACGGCCGGCCCTATGACATCGCCTGTGGCCAGATCGATATCGGCAACGCGCTGACCGACATGGCGCAGCCGATGACGGTCGGCGTGCCGCAAGCCAATGGCTCGATAGCAGCCGAGGCGGTGATGGACGTCCAGCGTGTCGCCGATGCCGTCGTCCACATGGCCAGCCTGCCGCTCGACGCCAACGTGCTGTTCATGACTGTCATGGCGACCAAGATGCCGTTTGTCGGGCGCGGCTGAACAGTCGCAGCGGCAGGGCCGTGGCCAGGCCTATTTGCCGGCCAGCGGCACGCCGGGCTTGAAGAGCACAATGGGCCTGATTTCGTAGACGGCCGTGGGGTTGACCCGGCGAAGGTCGCGGGCGATCGCGATCGCCTCGTCTTTCGTCGCGCAGTCGACGACATAGAGGCCGAGCAACTGTTCCTTGGTTTCGGCGAATGGGCCGTCGATGATCGTGCCTTCGCCCGGACCACGCAGGGTAAAGGCATCCTTTGTCGCCCCGAGACGCGCGGACGGTCCAAGCGCTCC
The DNA here is from genome assembly GCF_017306585.1 of Mesorhizobium sp. Taxonomy (GTDB): domain Bacteria; phylum Pseudomonadota; class Alphaproteobacteria; order Rhizobiales; family Rhizobiaceae; genus Mesorhizobium. The sequence continues at coordinate 18,957 of NZ_JAFKIC010000171.1, forward strand.
GTCCTCATGAAGCCGGGTGTTGATCTTCAGCAACTCGGCCATCAGCGCCGCGTCTTCCTGCGGCGTCAGCGCCTTGATTGCTTCTTCCACATGATAGGCAAGGATTGCGTAGAACATCCGTTGTCACCTTTTTGAAAACGTCATCCAAACGGGCCGATCGTAGAAAGTCGGGTGAGCGGGAACAAGAGGGCATCCCCCGCGTGCGTCTCAGCGCGATGGCTTCGCCGCCTGATCGACGAGCCAGTCGACAAAGCCTGAAATGGCCGGATTCGCCAAGCCCTCCTCGTGGCAAATGCAGTAGTAGTTGCGGGCAGCCGGCGCGAACAGGGTCAGCGGCTGGACGAGGCGCCCCTCATCCAGGTCGCGGAAGGATATGATGTCGTTGGTGAGCGCTACGCCGTGACCGTCACGGGCCGCCTGCAGCACCATGGCGAAATTGTCGAAATAGATGTCTGACTGGACGCTGTGCGGCACGCGCGCCTGCATCAGCCAGTGCCGCCACTGGCTGCCGTCGTCCTCATGCAGCAGGCGATGATGCAGGACGTCGCGCGGCTCGCGGATGCCGTGCGGCCCGCGCAGCAATTGCGGGCTGCAGACCGGCGCCGCATGCATGCTGTGCAGCAGCCGCCATGAAAATCCGGGCCAGGGCGGACTGCCGTAGACAATCGCGACATCGACCTTGCGCCAGTCAACTTCCTCGAAGGTGATCGCGGTCAGCATTTGCAGCCGCATGTCGGGATTGGCATCCAGAAACTGGAAGATTCGGGCCGTCAGCCAGGTTGTCCCGAAGACGGAAGGCGCCGAGACGCACAGCTCCGCCTTGCCAGTTCCTGAAGAGACATTGGCCGATATTTCGCGGATCGAATCCGCGATCTGGTGCATGGCCATGCCGACGCTCTTCTGCAGCGTCGCGCCACGTTCCGTAAGCTCGAGGCGGCGGCCGTTCTTCCTGAACAGATCCACGCCCAGCGAAAGCCGCAGGGCGCGCAACTGCTGGCTTATGGCGCCGGGCGTGACATGCAGTTCGGCGGCCGCGGCCGCGATATTTCCCAGCCGCGATACGCTTTCGAAGGCCCGCAGCGAATGAAGGGACGGAACGGCCACTTGTCACCTTAATTTAGAAAAACTGATCAAAAATACCGCTAAAGATTTAGCTTGTCTCACAAGAATTGCAACATATGGTCCCCGGCAGCCACTCAGCGGCACCACAAAACAAGAATGGGGAACCGGATATGCTTCACGCACGCATCGCCTCTATGGCGAAGATCACCTTCGGCGGACTGGTCGCGATGACCCTTGCCGCGGCCGTGCCAGCGGCCCAGGCCGAGACCGCCGGCCTTGTCCGCAACGGTGTGCTCAATGTCTGCACCGGCGGCGATTTTCCGCCCATGCAGTATTACGAGAATCCCGGCGACGAGAAGCTGGTTGGTTTCGAGGTCGATGTCGTCGACGCCATCGCGAAGCAGTGGGGCGGCACCACCAAATATGTGGTCGGCGATTTCAAGGGGCTGCTGCCGTCGCTCGGCGCCGAACGCTGCGATCTCGTCGCCAGCGGCATCATGGTGACCAAGGAGCGTCTCAAGGCCTATGACGCCGCTCCCTATTTCGTCTCGAACGTGGTGATGGTGACGTCCGCGTCGGATTCCCAGACCAAATCGCCGCCCGACCTCAGCGGCAAGGTGCTGGCGATCGAGGCGGGCACGACCTACGAAAAGACGGCCGCCGACCTGAACGCGGAACTGGCAAAGGCCGGCAAGGCGCCGGCGCAGATCCAGACCTATCCGTCGGCGTCCGCCGTCATCGAGCAGATACTGGTCGGCCGGGCGGCGGCGACGATCACCCAGGACACGACGGCCGCCTTCCGCATCAAGCAGATGCCGGGCCGGCTGCAGATACCCTACAATTATGGCGATGGGGAAACCTACGGCATCTATCTGAGAAAGGGCGGCGACAACCGCGCGGCCCTGGTGAAGGCCATTGAAACCCTGCAGGCCAGCGGCGAGATGAAGGCGCTGCTCAAGAAGTGGAACCTTCCCGAGACCGCGACCGACGTCAAGCATGCGACCGATTGAGGACGGCTGACGTGTTCGACGGCAAGCTCTTCCTGACGGCGCTGCTCGGCTGGCCCCTTGCCAAGGGGGCCTTGCTGACCCTGGTGCTTTCGGTGCTGGTCATGGCGGTTGCGCTGACCATATCGCTGGCGACGGCGTCGCTCGCCACGTCGAAGCGGCGCTGGGTGCGCCTGTCGATCGCCGCTTTCGTCTGGCTGTTTCGCGGCGCGCCGGCGCTGCTGGTGCTCCTGTTCATCTGGAACGGGCTGCCGCAGCTCTCGGCGGTCTTCCGGGCGGACTGGTTCAGCCCGTTCGTGGCGGCGTTTCTGGCCCTGACCCTGATCCAGGTCGCCTACCTGACCGAAATCCTGCGCAGTTCCTACGCTTCCATCGGCAAGGGTCAATCCGAGGGCGCGGCGGCTCTCGGCCTGCACCGGGGCCAGATATTCTTCCTGATCATCCTGCCGCAGGCGCTTCGCGTCGCGCTGCCGGCGCTGGTCAACGAGTTCATCTCGCTGCTCAAGGCGACGTCGCTGGCGACGGTCATCTCGCTGAAGGAACTGATGACCGTCACCCAGTTCGCCATCGCCACCAGCTTCCGTTTCCTGGAGTGGTATGGCGCGGCGCTCGTCTATTACATGTCGATGGTGTCGGTGCTGACGGTCATCCAGATGAAGCTGGAGCGCATGCTTGCCAGGGGCCATCGCTGATGTCGGTCCCAGCGCCGGACTGGTTTGCCCGAGAGATCGTGGCGCCAGGCATCACGCGGATATGGGAACCGCATGTCCACTCCTTTTTCAGAAGCAACGTCTTTCATGTCGGGGGGCGCGATCTCGATCTTGTCATCGATGCCGGTATGGGCATCGTACCGCTCAGGCCGGTGCTGGATCTAGCCAGTGGGAAGCCGGTGCTGGCTGTCGCAACGCATATCCATGTCGATCATGTCGGAGGCCTGAACGAGTTCGAGGCGAGAGCGGGCCATCGCAAGGAAGCCGCGTTCTTCGAACATATGGCGGACGAACATACGCTGGCGCATCTTTTTCGCGCGCAGCCGGAGGCGGTCGACAGGCCGCCGGACGAGGCATGGTCCGCGGAGCGCTTTGAAATCCGGGCGGCGCCGTTGACCCGGACGCTGGACGCAGGCGACAGGATCGAGACCGGCGACCGGTCGTTGCGCGTCCTGCATTTGCCCGGCCATTCGCCGGGGTCGATCGGGCTCTTCGATGAGAGGAACGGCGATTTCTTCGCCGGCGACGCCATCTATCGCGGGCGGCTGATCGACGATCTGCCGGGGTCGAATGTGCACTCCTACCGGGAAACGATGCAACGCCTGCTTCGGATCGAGTTCAGCCGCGCCTATTGTGGGCACGGCGAACCGATCGGCCAAAACGAACTCCGGTCGATCGCAGGCGCCTATCTCGACAAAACCGGCTGAAGCCTATTTCGCCAGGAACGAACCGATCCTGTCCAGCGCGCGCAGGATGTTCTCCTCGGAATTGGCGTAGGAGAGCCTGACATAGCCTTCGCCGAGAATGCCGAAATCCGGGCCGCCGATCAGCGCCACGCCGGCGTCGTCGAGCAAGGCGGAGGCTAGCTTCTTTGCCTTCCAGCCGGTCTTCGAGACGTTGGGGAAGGCATAGAAAGCGCCCTTGGGGGTGATGCAGGAGATGTTGGGCAGAGCGTTCAGCCCTTCGACGACGATCTTCCGGCGGCGGTCGAAGGCACGCATCATCGTGTCGACATCGTCCTGCGGGCCGTCGATGGCCGCAATGCCGGCGAACTGACTCGGCGCATTGACGCAGGACCAGCAATTGACGGCGAGCTTCCGCACCTTGTCGTAGAGATGGGCGCCCTTGTCGCCGTTCGGCCAGATCGACCAGCCCATGCGCCAGCCGGTCATCGCCCAGGTCTTCGACCAGCCGTTGAGCACGATCAGCCGGTCGCGGATTTCGGGATAGCCAAGCAGCGAGCAATGCGTCTCGCCGTCATAGGTCATGACGTCGTAGATCTCGTCGGAGAGGATGGCGACATCAGGGTGCTTCTCCAGCCCCCTGACCAGCTTCTCGATCTCGGCGCGCGGCGTCACGCCGCCGGTGGGGTTGGCCGGCGAGTTGAGGATCAGGAGCCTGGTCTTCGGCGTGATCAGCGCCAGTGTCTCCTCGGCCGAGAAGGCGAAGCCGTTCTCCTCGCGCATCGGCACCGGAATGGGCGCCGCGCCGGTGAATTCGATCATCGAACGGTAGATGGGAAAGCCGGGATCGGGGTAGAGGATCTCGGCGCCGGGCTCGCCGAACATCAGGATCGCGGCGAACATGGTCGGCTTGCCGCCGGGCAGAATCATCACCGTTTCGGGCGAGACCTCAACGCCGGTGGTGGTCAGCGTGCGCCGCACCACCGCCTCGCGCGCCGCCAGCAGGCCGTTGGCGGGCGTGTAGCCGTGGTGGCCGTCGCGTAGCGCCTTGATCGCGGCCTCGACGATATGCTGCGGCGTCTTGAAGTCGGGCTGGCCGATGCCGAGGTTGACGATGTCGCGGCCCTGCTGGGCAAGTGCCGTCGCCCGCGCCAGCACCGCGAACGCATTTTCCTCGCCGAGACGGTCGAAGGCCGAAATCGTGTGGAGCATTTTTCCCGTCCGTGTGGTTCTTACTGTTAGGTAGCGTTTTTGTGAGCCTCACCGGGCAAAAGTCAAACGGATTGGAGTTTCTGGTGTCGGAAAATCTTGCGAATTGGCAGCCACGCCCGCGTCCGGAGCGCAAGGTGCTCGAGGGGCGGTATGTCCGCGTCGAGCCGCTGAGCGCGGCCAGGCATGGCGATGGTCTCTATGAGGCGTCCTCGGTCGCCGATGCCGGCCGCCGTTTCGCCTGGTTGCCCGACTATCCGCCGGAAACCCGCGCTGACTTCCAGCCCTGGCTGGACAAGGTGGAAGCCAGCCCGGATCCGCTGTTCTTCGCCATCATCGACAAGGCCAGCGGCAAGGTGGCGGGCCGCCAGACGCTGATGCGCATCGATCCGGCCTACGGCGTCATCGAGATCGGCAACATCTATTGGGGGCCCTTGATTTCGCGCAAGCCGGCGGCGACCGAAGCGCAGTTCCTGTTCATGAAGTACATTTTCGACGAGCTCGGCTACCGCCGCTACGAATGGAAGTGCAACAACCGCAACGAGCCGTCCAAGCGGGCGGCGGAACGGTTCGGCTTCAAGTTCGAGGGCATTTTCCGCCAGCACCTCATCGTCAAGGGTGAAAACCGCGATACCGCGTGGTATTCGATCATCGACAAGGAATGGCCGGCCCTGCGCCAAGCCTATGAGGCTTGGCTCGATCCGGCCAATTTCGACGGTGACGGCCAGCAGAGGCGGCGGCTGGAGGATTTTCGCGCCGGGTTCGGCGCCTGATCTGAATCCGGCGCAACGGGAGTTTGCCACTTGGCGCATACCCACGATCACGGCGGGCATGATCATGCGGGCCACGATCACTCTGGCCACGATCATGGCGCCGGCCATGTGCACGGCTCCACCGACAAGAAGCGCGTGCTGATCGCGGCCTGCCTGACGGCGGGCTTCATGGTGGCGGAAGCGCTTGGCGGTCTCTTCACCGGCTCGCTGGCGCTGCTTGCCGATGCTGGCCACATGCTGGCCGACGCCATCGCGCTCGGCCTTGCCTGGTATGCCTTCCACCTGGCGGGGCGGCCGGCGACCGGCCAGCTCACCTATGGCTTCGGTCGGGTCAAGACGCTGGTCGCCTACACCAACGGCATCGCCATCTTCGTCATCGCGCTGTGGATCGTCTACGAGGCCTGGGACCGCCTGCTGACGCCGGCGCCGGTGCTCGGCGGGCCTATGCTGGTGGTGGCGGTACTCGGCCTGCTGGTCAACATCGGCTCCTTCCTGGTGCTGCATGGCGGCGATCGCGAGAGCCTGAACATGCGCGGCGCGATCCTGCATGTGCTTGGCGATCTGCTCGGTTCCGCGGCGGCGATCGTGGCGGCCATCGTCATCCTGGCGACCGGCTGGACGCCGATCGACCCGATCCTCTCGGTGCTGGTCTCGCTGCTCATCCTGTCGACGGCCTGGTCGCTGATGCGCGCCGCCGCCCATGTGCTGCTCGAAGGCGTGCCGCCAAATCTCGACCGCGACCTGGTCGCCAGGGACATAGAGGGCGCGGTCAAGGGTGTGCGCGAGGTGCACCATATGCATATCTGGTCGCTGGATGGCGTCAGCACCATGGCGACGCTGCATGCCTGCCTCGACGAGGGTGTGGATGCGCGGCAGGCGGTCAGCGCCATCAAGAAGCGGCTTGCGTCGACGCATGGCATCAGCCATGCCACGGTGGAACCGGAATTCGGCCAGTGCACCGACGACGGCGACGATCATGAACACGAGCATGATGCCAACGCGCATCATGGCCATTATCACTAAGCCGGGTCTATGACCGGCCCTGCCTCAGGAGTTTCACCGACTTGGAATCAAGCTTGAAAAGCGCCAGCCGCCCCGGTGCGGCATGATGGATCGCAACACCAGGAATTCGGCCATCGCGGCGCTGTTGATCATCCTGCTGTTCGGCACGGCCGCCTTCTATCTGCCGGCGGTGATGCTGGCGCTCGGCAGCTTTTCGACGGTGCTTGCGGGCATTTTCGGCGTCGTCTTCGTGCTGGCGTTTTTCACGGTGTTCTGGCTGCGCGCCCGCAACCAGCGCAGGAACCAGGGCAAATAAGCCAGAGCAAACAAGCCAGAGCAAATAGGGGAAGTTCGACATGCGCATTCTGATCACCGGCGCCGCGGGCATGGTTGGCCGCAAGCTCATTGCCCGGCTGGCCGGGGATGGCCGGCTTCGCGGCCAGAAGATCACCGCGCTCGATCTGCACGATATCGTGCCGCCGCAGGCGCCTGATATGGACGGCGTCAGCGTGGCGCTGCACACTGGCGACCTCGCCGAAGCCGGCGCCGCCGAACGTCTGGTCGCGTCACGTCCCGATGTCGTCTTCCATCTTGCCGGCATCGTCTCGGGCGAGGCGGAAGCCAATTTCGATCTCGGCTACCGCGTCAACCTCGACGGCACCCGCGCGCTGTTCGACGCCATCCGGCTCGCCGGCTTTGCGCCGCGCGTCGTCTTCACGTCGTCGATCGCGGTGTTCGGCGCGCCGTTCCCGGATGTCATTCCCGACGAATTCCATCCGACGCCGCTGACATCCTACGGCACGCAGAAGCAGATGTGCGAGGCGCTGCTGGCCGACTATTCCAGGCGTGGCTTCTTCGACGGCATCGGCATCCGGCTGCCGACGATCTGCGTTCGGCCGGGCAAGCCCAACAAGGCGGCGTCCGGTTTCTTCTCCGGCATCATACGCGAGCCGCTGAGCGGCCAGGAAGCGATCCTGCCGGTGCCGCGCTCGGTGGTCCACACCCATGCCAGCCCGCGCTCGGCGGTGAACTTTCTCATCCATGCAGCAGAGATCGATGGCGGCGCCGTCGGGCCGCGCCGCAACCTGACGATGCCGGGCGTCGCCGTCACCGTCGGCGAGCAGATCGAGGCGCTGGAACGGGTCGCGGGTGCCAAGGCGGTCAGCTTGATCCGTGAGGTGCTGGACGAGACGATCTGGGCGATCGTCAAGGGCTGGCCGACCCGCTTCGAGGCGCGGCGGTCACGCGAGCTCGGCTTTGCCGCAGAGCAGAGTTTCGACGAGATTATCCGCGCGCATATCGAGGATGAGCTCAGCACGGTATAATCGCTTCGATCCTTATACGGCTTCTCAGGTTGGTTACCGTCGGTAGGACGCAAGCCTATCCGTTGCATTTTGTCTACGGGCTGCCCGGGCAAGCTCGACGCTAACGACACGTCGGCCAACTGGCCAGAATGAGATTCCCGCAAGCTTGAAAGCCTGGAGCCCAAAAGGAATTCCTATGATTGTAAGGCAATTTATCACGCCGGAGATCACGTAGCTGAGAAACAGAACCCAGCCAAATGTACATGCCCAAACGACATTGGTGATAAACCCAATAGTCCCTGTGATTGCTGTTGTTGTACTCAGGCCTTTTCCATCCAATTCGCGAATGTGAACGACGTCCTTCCCGAATGGGAAGGCAGACATACGCGCCATCTCAATGGCAGCTCTACTTAGAGGTAAGCCTACGATACTTATTGCAAACAGAGCGGCGCCGACTAGCCATATCAAAGCTGTAATTGCCCCTCCCAAGACAAACCAAATAACGTTCCCCGCAAAACGCATAGTCTTTCCCCCTGCCAGATTTTGCGATCGGCAAAACTTTCATTTGGGAAGTATGAAGTCAACAGAAAGCGTGATCAGTCGATTGCTAAAAAAGCCGGCGTGAGCAGAGCATCAAACGCTGCCTGTGAGACTCGCCGACAGCAACAGCAATCCGAACAGGAACACAAAGGCGGCGCCCCCGATTTCGACGATCGAGTGGATCCGGTTGCCGAGGCGTCCGTCGCCGGCGAAGTAGACCGCCCAGTTCTTGGCCGTCACCGCGATGGTCGCCAATGCCGCCACCGTGATGGCGGTGCCGATCGACATCGCCAGCACCGACAGCAGGCCGCCGAGCCAGAGCCCGTTGAGAAGCGCGAAGCTCAGCACGATCAGTGCACCGGAGCAGGGGCGAATGCCGACCGCCGCCACCGCCGTCCAGGCCGTGCGCCAGTCGAAATGGTCGCCCGACAGCATTGCCGGATCGGGCGCGTGCGAATGGCCGCAGGTTTCGCAGACCTCGCCCGCGGCATGATCATGATGCGCGTGATCGTGGTGATGGTCATGCGCGCCGTGATCGTGATGATGATCGTGCGCGTGGTCGTGATGATCATGCGAATGGTCGTGGGCATGGCCGTGATCGTCATGCACATGGCGCGCGTGCGAATGGGCGTGCGCGGCATGGCTGTGGGAAGCGTGCGAATGGCCCGCGTGGGAATGGCCTGCATGCGAGTGCCCGCCATGCGAATGGCCGGCATGCGCCGCCGACAGGCTGTAGGCGGGCGCCCTGCCGAACAGGCGCAGCACCGAGGGGCCGAGCTTGCGCCACAGCAGCCAGGCGCCGAACAAGGTGACGAAGACAAAGCTCATGATCTCCATGAACCAGGCCGCGTCGGTCATCGAAATGGCGGTGCCGCGCAGCACGAAATAGGCGGCGGCCATGACCAGCACGGCGGTCAGGCCCTGCAACAGCGCCGAGACGAAGGACAACAATATGCCGCGCCGCAGGGCCACTTCATTGGCGACCATATAGGACGAGATCACCGCCTTGCCGTGACCTGGCCCGGCGGCGTGGAAGATGCCATAGGCGAAGGACAGGGCGACAAGAATCCAGATTTTGCTGTTGTCCTGACGCATCGCCTTCATGGCATTGGCCAGCGCGCGATAGAATTCCTGCTGCCTGAGATTGATCCACATGAGGATGTGGGCGAACGGACCTGTCGTGGGCGCCATGCCGTCATTGACGCCGATGCCGAGCGAACTCTGGGCATAAGCGGCGTTGGCGAAGTGCATGGCGAAAAAGGTGATGGCCAGCAGGCCGAATGCCAAACGCAGGGACGGTTTCGTCACCGGATTCATCCTTCTGGCTGACAGTTCAGTTCGAGCTTGGTGGCAAAGATCTTGCTCATGTCGGTGCCCGTCGGATCGTTGAAAAAGGCGTCCGTCAGGGTCTTCTGGTTTTCCTTGATCGCCTCATCCGGATCCGGACGAATGACCTTGCTGGTGCAGTTCGACGGCAGGCCCGCCACCGTGATGTTGGAGTCCTCGGTGAAGTCGATCGCCGTGTAGAAGGTCGGATCGTAGACGCCGATATCGATCTTGCCGGCCAGCTTGATCGGCTGCTTGGGCTCGGACTCAAAGAGGATGATGAGCTGGTCGTTCTCGAAATTGGCCATCAGGTGCGGCGGCGGGATCATTGCCACGTCCTTGCCGTCCTGCGTGACGAGCTGGAAATAGTTGAACTCGGCCAGCGAGGCATGAACGGTGTCGGCGACATCCTTCAGCTCCTTGTCGTCAAGCTTCAGGTCGGAGTTCTTGTCGAACTCCATCAGCACCGTACTGGAAAACAGCTCGTCGAAGCGCCAGAGATGACGCAACGCTTTCACACTTTGGTGATCCGGCGACAAGATCACGTCGAGGCGGGCCTCGGCGAAGACATGCGGATGCACATAGGCCGGTCCGGTGGCGGCAAAGGTCGCCGCCAAGGCCGAAGCCAGCATGATTGCGTGCCGTTTCAGGTGCATTCCCGGTTGCGATTCCATCGGCCTCGGAGGAGTTGTCGAGAGTTATCAGAAAGGGGGCGAAATTGGGACCGGCGGACCACCTCACCCAAAAGTGCGCGGCGGTTCAACAGAGCGGGCAAGGGCAGGGCGGGCGGTGCGCCGTCAGGTCTTGGGGCGATCACGCCGCCTCGCGGGTCCTGAACCATTGCACCAGGAAGTCGACGAAAACGCGGACCTTGGCGGGCAGGTAGCGGCGGTGCGGATAGACGGCGAAGATGCCGCCACCCGACAGGATGCGGTCATCGAGCGCCGTCACCAGGCGGCCGCTGGCGAGGTCGGGCGAGGCGATGAAATCGGGCAGGATGCAAAAGCCAAGTCCCGCCACGGCAGCCGCGCGAGCCGCCATCGGGCTGTTGACCTCGATCGGACCCGATACGGCGACGCTCAGCTGATCGTTGTTGTCGCCCTTGAAGGGCCAGTTGTTCAGCCCGCGGCCATTGGTGTCGACGATGCAGGGCATGTGGCCGAGATCCTGCGGCCGCGTCGGCATGCCATGCCTGGCGATCAGCTCGGGCGAGGCGCAGAGCTTTATCGAGAACGGGGCCAGCCGCCTGGCGATCAGCGACGAATTCTCCAGGCGCGAGATGCGTACCGCCAGGTCGAAGCCCTCCTCGACGAGGTCGACGAAGCGGTCGTCGAGCTGGATGTCGAGCACGATGTCGGGATGCTGCTTGGCGAAGTCGATCAGCGACTGGCCGATCGGCGCGTCGGCGAAGGTGCGCGGCGCCGAAAGCTTGATCCGGCCGCGCACGTCGCCGGAGGATTCGCGTACGGCGTCGGCGAGGCTGTCGACCTCGCGCACGATCTCGGAAGCGCGTCGGTAATAGGTGTGGCCGGCCTCGGTCATGGAGAACTGGCGCGTCGTGCGGTTGAGGAGCAGCGCGCCAAGCTCGTCTTCCAGCTCGCGCACATATTTGGACAGCAGCGCCTTGGAGCGGCCGATCTTGCGTGCCGCCGCCGAAAAGCCTTCGGCCTCGACCACGTCGATAAAGGCGCGCATGCGGGTCAGAGTGTCCATGGTCAGGCCTTTCGTGCTGCGTCGAGAAGTTTTCGGCCGAGCCGTATCAGGGCAATGTCGCTGCCGGAAGGGCCAAGCAGCGACAGGCCGAACGGCGCTCCGGCGACCGAGCCGACGGGCACGGTGATCTGCGGGAAGCCCGACAGGCCGGCGAGACACAGAAGGTGCAAGGCGCGCTCGCGATAGGCCTGGAACTGCTCCGGCGTGCTGTCGACATAGGGCGCGGGGCCGGGCACCGTCGGCAGGACGAGGAAGCCGTCCCTGCCGAGCAGGGCGCTCAGCTCGCCGCGAAAGGTCAGCCGGCGGACCTTCTCGCTCTGCGCCGTGCGGTCGTCGACAGCGCGGCCGAAGCCGAAGCGTTCCTCCACGCCGGGGCCGAGGCCGCGCTCGCCGCTGGTGATCCATTGCCCATGCACGGCCCAGGCCTCCCTGGCCTGCAGGCGGCGAAAGCACCAGTAGAGCTCGTCGGGGGACGCGGTGAAGCGGCTTGTCGGCGTCGCCATGGGGCCGAAGACAGAAGCCGCCAGCGCCTTCATTCCGGCATATTCGGCAAGCGCCGGCCTTGCGACCATCTCGTCCAGCCAGCCCAGTGTCAGCGGCCGGTCCAGCGGGTGGTGATGCGGGTCGCGGCCGAGCAGCAGTTTGCCGACCGTCTCATAGGTCTCGATATCGTCGGCGAACCAGCCGAACGTGTCGAAGCTCGGCGCCAGCTTCATCGTGCCGTCGAGCGGGATGCGGCCATGCGTGGCGCGCAAGCCGATCAGCCCGCAGAAACTCGCCGGCGCGCGGATCGAGCCGCCGGTGTCGGAGCCCGTGGCGATGTCGGCCAGCCTGCCGGCCACCGCCGCCGCCGAGCCTGAGGAGGAGCCGCCGGTGACGCGGTCGGGCGCGGCCGGGTTCACCGGAAAGGGAAAATGCGAATTCTGCCCGAACAGAGCGAAGGCCAGTTCGTCGGTCTGGGTCTTGCCGATGAAGCGGGCGCCGGCATCGAGAATCATCTGTACGGCGGGCGCGGTGCGCGAGGCGGCGTTGCTGTCGGCGAATTTGCCGGGATTGCCGCAGCCGGTGCGATAGCCGGCGACGTCGTAGATATCCTTCACGGCCAGCCGAAGGCCGGCGAGCGGGCCGAGTTCGGCATGCGCCACCGGCATCTGACGAAGATCGAGAAAGGCATTGAGTGGGCCGTGCGTGCCTGTCATCGTTCGATATCCGGATACGGTTCCGCCTACATTGTTCGATGCCGGAAATTTTACAACCTGCGATACGATTTTTATTGATTGTGAAACCCTTCGCTCCTATATCGCGCTTGCCCAAAGTCGCACGTGCCTGTGGGTGTCCGCCGATCCTCGAATGGTGAGGGAAATCGGTCAGGTAACTGGAGCCAACCACTCCAGTCGGTCTAGTGGCCAACCACAAGATCGAGGACACCTTGAAGCAACGACGGTGCGGGCCTTTCTGGTTCTCTGCCGGTTGTCCAAAGACCGGGGTTACTGAAGAGGCACACCTTCATTGCCGGCAGTGCGGAACGGGGTTCTCCCAATCCAAGCCAAGGCAGACAAAGCGAACCGAAGCCGGGCAAGGCTAGGTTCATCGCCGCGAGACGGCGTTTCATGGTTCCGGG
>NZ_JAFKIC010000172.1 GCF_017306585.1 Mesorhizobium sp.
GCCGGGCCCGACAAAGAGAACGTCGGCCCCATCGACGGCCGCGATCGCGGCCGCATTGGTGACGCCGGTTTCGTCCTCGATCTGCACGGCCAGCAATTGCTGTTCGCGCGCCTTGCCGTGATAGCCCGCGATGCGGCCGAAGGCGTTGGCGCGATGGCCGACCGAGAAGCCACGGAACCCGCCCGGGGCATAGGTCATCGCGGCGACGATGGCGCGCGCCTGATCCGCCGTGCGCACATTGGGGATCATCAGGCTGCGGGCGCCGACATCCAGCGCCTGCTTGATCAGGTTGGGATCGTCCGAAGGCAGGCGCACCACCGCCTCGCAGGGAAATGCCGCGGCAACCTGCAACTGCGCCATGATGCTGCGCAGATCGTTCGGGCTATGCTCGCCGTCGATTAGCAGCCAGCCGGCTCCGGAACCCGCCACGATCTCGGTGGTGAGCGCGGTGGCCAGGGAGCACCAGATGCCGATATGAGCCCGGCCCGCCGTTACCGCCGTCTTGAGGGAATTGACGCGCTCCTGCATCTGCGATCGGTCTCCATGAGCAAGAAGGTGCATTAAAATTTGTATGATGTCCTATATCATATGACTCGCCAGAGCCGCAAGGCGGTCTGACGCCGCAGAGGAGTTGCACATGAAAATTGGCTTCATCGGGCTTGGTGTCATGGGAGCGCCGATGGCGCGGCATCTTGCCGATGCGGGACACGAGATTGTCACGGTCCTGAACCGCTCCCCTCTCCCGCAGGATCTGCAGGCATCTATCGTCGCCTCCCCCGCCGAGGTGGCGCGGTCGTGCGAGATCATCATCACCATGCTGCCGGATACGCCCGACGTGGAACGCGTCCTTCTTGGACGGCACGGCGTTATCGAAGGTGTTTCGGCCGGCAGGCTGGTGGTCGACATGAGCTCGATCAGCCCGATCGCCACCGCCGAATTCGCCGCGAAATTCAGGGAAGCCGGAACCGGCTATCTCGACGCGCCGGTCTCCGGCGGCGAGGTCGGCGCCAAGGCGGCGAGCCTCACCATCATGGTCGGCGGACCGGCGGCCGAGTTCGAGCGCGCGCTGCCGGTCTTCGAGAAACTCGGCAAGAACATCACCCTGATCGGCGAAAAGAACGGCGCCGGCCAGACCTGCAAGATCGCCAACCAGATCATCGTCGCGCTCAACATCGAGGCGGTGGCCGAAGCGCTGGTCTTTGCCAGCAAGGCGGGCTGCGACCCGGCGAAAGTGCGCGCCGCGCTCATGGGCGGCTTCGCCTCGTCGCGCGTGCTCGACGTGCACGGCGAACGCATGATCAAGCGCACTTTCGCACCGGGCTTCCGCATTCGGCTGCACCAGAAGGATCTCAATCTCGCGCTTGAAAGCGCGAGCACGCTCGGCGTCGCCCTGCCCAACACGGCGCTGGCGCAGCAATTGATGAACGCCTGCTCGGCGCGTGCGGGCGGCGCGGAAGCCGACCATTCATCCCTGGTCAAAGCGCTCGAAACCTTGAGCGATCATGAACTGTCAAACGGAAAGGAATAGATCGATGCGCGGTACCGGCAAGGCCGATATATTCGTGATGCTGGCCCATCCCGTGGGCCACGCGAAAAGCCCCGGCATGTTCAACGATATCTTCGAGCGGAAGGGGCTCGACAGCCTGATGGTGCCCATGAGCTGCCGCCCGGAGGATTTCGACACATTCTGGGCCGGCATTACCGCCGCCGAAAACGTCCGGGGCGTGATCATCTCGGTGCCGTACAAGGTCCCGGTCTACCACAAATGCGCGGCGGCGCATGACCGCGCCGCGCGCGTGCAGAGCGCCAACTCGGTCCGCAGGCAGGCCGACGGCAGCTGGTATGCCGACAATTTCGACGGCGTCGGCTTCATCGACGGGCTGAAGGCCGGCGGACACCGGATCGCCGGCCGGCGCATCCTTCAGGTCGGGGCCGGCGGCGCCGGATCGTCGCTGACCTATTGCCTTGCCGAGGAGGGCGCCGCTGAAATCCGCCTTGCCGACATCGACAGCGACCGCGCGCAAAAACTCGCCGCGCTGGTCAACAGAACTTTCCCGGATTGCAGGATCGAGGTCGGCGCGCCGGATCCGTCCGGCATGGACATGGCGATCAACGCCACGCCTGCCGGGCTGAAGGCCAGCGACCCGCTGCCCATGGATGTGAGCAGGCTGACGCCTGACATGACGGTGGTCGACATCATCATGGAACCGGCCGAGACGGCCCTGCTCAAGGCGGCGAAGGAGATCGGCTGCCGCGTCCAGCCTGGACGACCGATGATGGATTTCCAGGTCGAGGCCATGGCCGAGTTCTTCGACATCGAGCGTAAGGACCGCCGCCATGGCTGACGCACTGACCGCTGTCGTCATTGGCGGCACCTCCGGCATCGGCCGCGCCATCGCGCTGCGCTTCGCCGAGGATGGCTATCAGGTCGTCGTCGCCGGCCGGGACGCCGTTCGAGGCGAGGAGACGGCTGCCGCTTGCCAGGATGCCGGCGCGCCTCGCACCCTTTTTGCCCAAACCGACGTCGGCGATCCCGCCTCCGTCGAAACGCTGGCGCAAACCGTCGGCGATGCGTTCGGCACGCCCCATGTCGTGGTCAATTGCGCCGGCATCCTGCAGAGCGGCAAGCACGTGCTCGATCAGGATCTCGACGAAGACGAACGGATGTGGCGCATCAACTATCGCGGCACGCTGCTTGGCTGCCAGGTGTTCGGGAGGCTTATGTCGGCGGCCGGACGCGGCGCGATCCTCAATGTCGGCTCACTTGCCTCCTTCGCGCCGCTCTCCCTGCCGGCCTACACGCCCGGAAAGCACGCGGTCCTTGCGCTGACGCAAATCCTTGCCGCCGAGCTTGGCCCGCACGGCGTGCGCGTCAATGCCGTGGCGCCGGGCTACACGCTTTCCGATGGGCTGAAGACGAAGATCGCCAAGGGCGAGCGCAACCCAGAAGCCATCCAGGCAACGACGGCGCTGCGCCGCTTCGTCGAGCCGCGCGATGTCGCCGAGGCAGCCTTGTTCCTGTGTTCGGACAGGGCCGCGTCGATAACCGGCGTCACCCTCCCCGTCGACGCCGGCTGGCTCGTCCAGGCACCCTACGCGCAATATCTGCAAGGCAATCCAATCCGGCAAAAGCCGCAATCCGAGAGCATCCCGTGACCGATATCCAGCGTTTCGACTTCGACACCCGCATCCACCACGGCGTCATCCACAATGGAACGCTCTACCTCACCGGCCAGGTCGCCCGGCCGGGCCAGTCCGCGGCCGACCAGATGCGCGAGGTGCTCGGCAAGATCGATGCCCTGCTCGCCAAGGCCGGCACCGACAAGACCCGCATTCTCCACGTTCAGATGTGGCTCGACGACGTCAGGGATTTCGACGAGGTCAATACGGTCTGGGACGCCTGGATGCCGAAGGAGCATGCGCCCGCGCGTTCATCCGGCGAAGGACGGATGGCCAAACCCGGAATGCTGGTCGAACTGATCGTCACGGCCGCGGTTTGAACGGCCGCGCCGGTTCGGGCATCATCGCGAATCTGAACGCAACGGAAGGACTGAGATGACGAAGCGCAAGCCGCTTTCCACCGTCGTGGCGGAGAGCCTGGCCGAAAAGATCCGCTCCGGACAATTGCAGCCCGGCGCGCAATTGCCGACCGAAGCGGAGCTGTGCGCCGAATACGATGTCAGCCGCACCGTCGTGCGCGAGGCGGTGGCGCGGCTGCGCTCCGACGGCATGGTCGTGCCGCAACAGGGGCGCGGCATGTTCGTCAGCGAAACGCCGTCGCCGCGCAATTTCTCGATCCCGGACGAGGCGCTGCGAACCCTGCCCGAGACCATTGCCTTGCTCGAACTCAGATTGAGTGTCGAAGTGGAGTCCGCCGGGCTCTGCGCGGAGCGTCGCACCGACAAGGAAGCAAGCCACATCAGGGCCATGATGGACGAGATCGACGCCCGGCAGGCGGACCCCTCGGCCATCCAGATCCACTATGACTACGATTTCCACCTGGCCATCGCCACGGCCGCGCGCAACGAGTTCATCCACGGTTTCCTCGACTACCTCAGGCCCATGATCGTGCCGCGTTTCCAGCTCGGCTACGTCGTCGAGCCCGCCCTCAAGGACAGCTATTACGCGCGCATCCACGCCGAGCACAAAGCCATCGTCGACGCCATCGAAAGGCAGGACGGCGCCAAGGCACGGCAGGCCATGCGCAAGCACCTGCACAACAGCCTCGGACGCGTGCGCGCGCTGGCCAAAGCCTCCGGCGTGGAGGCGACCGACGCGGAACAGAAGGCTGCCGCGGCCTCGCTCTTCATCGAGATGAAAAGGCCGGCCACGACCGGCTGACAAGTCCAGGCGGCTTACAATCCCGCGCGCCGAACCGGAGAAGATCGCCGGGCGTTTTGCGAAAGCCATGTTTTTGCCAAACCGTACGGCCGCAAGCGCGCCTCTCGCGTCGAAGGCCTTGTTTTCCTTTGATTTGCCGCGTTTGCGATCCGGCGGCAAGCGTAGAACATTTCGAACGCCTGGAAGGGTTTCGAAAGTTTATCTTTCCTTTTTGCTGGTTTTCTTGGTTTCGCGGTCTCGGCCGAGGCCGCACACTGACGCAAGGCAATCGGGGAAGCCGCAAATGGGACAGCCCAAGTGACAACAGCTTTCATCACCGGAGCGACAAGCGGTATAGGCCGGGCCATGGCGATCGCATTGAGCGAAGCCGGCTACGACGTCTACGCTGTCGGCCGCAGTCAGGCCGCGCTCAAGCAGTTGCAGGCCGAGCATCCGGGCATCGTGCCGATCGCCGTCGACGTCACCGACCGCGAGGCGCTGGAATCGGTGCTGGCCGATCTCACCATCGACGTCCTCATCAACAATGCGGGCGTCATGCCGCCGCTCGGCAATTTCGCCGACATGAAAATATCCGACATCGACACCACGCTCGAGGTGAACCTCAGCGCGGCGATCCTGCTCACCCGCCTGGTCGTGCCGCAGATGCGCGAGCGGCAATCCGGCCACATCCTGTTCACCGGCTCCGTCGCCGGCCACGCGGCCTTCTCCAACATTGCCGTCTATGCGGCCACCAAGGCGGCAATCTCGGGCTTTGCCGCCGCGCTGCGCGCCGACCTCTCCCCATCGGGCATTCGCGTCACCGAGATCGTCGCCGGGCGTGTCGAGACGCAGCTCTACCAGGACATCCTCGACGCCAAGGCGCGCGCCGCCATGTACGCCAGCAAGGTCGTGCAGCCCGACGACGTTGCCAGGATGGTGGTCGCCGTGCTTGCCCTGCCCGCATGGGCCGACGTTACCCGTTTCGACATCATGCCGACCTGGCCGACCTCGCCGAGCGGCACCAAGTAAGGAAAATTGGAATGAAGGATCTTTCCGTTCTGATCGTTGGTGGCGGCGCCGGCCTCGGCGCGCTTCTGGCCGGTATGGCGGTCGAGGCGGGAGCCGCCAGCATCGGCATCATCGACATCAATCAGGATGCGGCCGAGAGCGCTCTCGCCCCGGCAAAGGCCAAGGGCCTGCCGACGGCCGCCGCCGCCTGCGACATCCAGGTCGGTCCGCAGTGCCACACCGCCTTCGACGCGATCGTCGCCAGGCTCGGGCGCATCGACACGGTCATCAACTGCGCCGCCATCTATCCGCGCCGCCCGCTTCTGGAAATCAGCGATGCCGACTGGGACGCCTCCAACGGCATCAACATCAAGGGCACCTACCATATGATGGTGGCCGCCGTGCGCCATATGCAGGCGCAGGAGCCGAAGGCCAACATACGCGGCCGCATCGTCAACCTGACCTCGGTCGACGCCTTCAAGGCGCATCCGCAGAATGCTCATTACGCCGCAACCAAGGCCGCCGTCGTCAGCCTGACGCGCTCCTTTGCGCACTACGTCGCCAAGGACGGAATTCTGGTCAACTCCGTGGCGCCGGCCGGCATGGCCACGGAGAAAGCAAAGGCGCTCGGCTTCCTCGAGGAACTGGCCAAGGCAAGCCCGCTCGGCCGTGGCGCCGAACCAGGCGAGATCGCCGAATGGGTGCTCATGACCGGCGGCCCGAAGAATACTTATATGACCGGCGAAAACGTAATTGTTTCAGGTGGTTATATCTACGCCTGAGGCCATTTCAGCAGCCGGCGGCGGCCGGGATACGGCAGTGCATGATCAACGGAGCCTCAAGCGGAAGGAGCGGAATTCTCGATGAACGGCAAGCTTCGCCTTCCTTCGCTCAACGCGCTCCGCGTCTTCCACGCCGTCGCGCAGCACAAGAGCTTCCGGCAGGCGGCCGACGAACTTCTTGTGACACCGCAGGCGGTCGGACAGCAGATCAAGCTGCTCGAAGACACGCTCCAGGTGACGCTGTTCGAACGCAAGGGCCGGTCAATCGAATTGACGGAGTCGGCGATCCTGCTGTCGCACTACGTCAAGGCCGGCTTCGACGAGTTTTCCGAGGGCGTCAGGCGCGTCACCAAGTCGAACTACCGGGAGCGCATCAATCTCAATGCGAGCCCTTACTTCGCCACGCACTATCTGCTGCCCAGGCTTTCGCTGTTCCGCGAAATCCTGCCGGGCGCCGACTTGCGCATGACGACCATGGTCGACCTGCCCGATTTCGGGCGCGACGACATCGATATGACCGTACAGTGGGGCTACGGCAACTGGCCGGACTATGAAACCACGCTGCTGGTGCCGGACCCCAAGATCATCTGCTGCACCCCGGCGATCGGCGAAAAGATCAAGTCGGCGCATGACCTGACACGGTTCACCTTGCTCGACACGGTCAAGTCCAAGCGCTTGTGGCCTGATATATTGCGCCACCTTGGCGTGGAACTGACCGATGGCGACCGCAGCATCAGCTTCGACGACGCGGCGACCATGCGCCGGGCAACCCTGCAGGGCATCGGCGTCGGCCTGGTCTCCGTCATCGACGCCGAGGAGGATTTCCGGTCGGGCACGCTGGTCGCGCCGATCGGTCGCGACGCCATCGCCGACATGAGGCCCGAGGAAGTTCCCGGCTTCTACCTCGTCGTCCCGCGCGGGCATCTGCGCGTGAAGGCAGTGGCGGCGCTGCATCGATGGCTGGCCCAGCAGGACTGGCGCAACGATCTCACGATCTCCTTGCCGAAACCGACCCCGCTTTCCGACTGAGAAGCGGCTTCGAGACCGAGCCGCGAAGGTTTCCTTCGCGGCTCCAACAACAAGAAACGGAACAACCTCAACAGCGGAGACAACAACATGAAAATGATGAAATGGGGGGCCGCCGCCATGGCCCTGGGCCTCGTGCATCTGGCGGCGCCGGCGCAAGCCGCCGGCGGCAAGACACTCGACACCGTCAAGGCGCGTGGAATGCTCAACTGCACCGGCCATGACGGCTCGTATCTCGGCTTTGCCGAGGTCGACGACAAGGGCAACTGGAAAGGCATGGACATCGACCTGTGCAAGGCGGTGGCGACCGCCGTGTTCGGCGATCCGGCAAAGCTGAAGGTGGTGCCGATCAGCTGGGCGCAGCGCTGGCCGTCGCTGCAGTCGGGCGACGTCGACATCATCATCAAGGCTTCCGGCGGCACGCTGAGCCGCAATACGGAACTCGGCCTTCAGTTCTCGATGTCCTACTACCTCGGCACGACCAAGGTCATGGCGCACAAGGAGCTCAATCTCAAGTCGCTCAAGGACGCCAATGGCGGCACGATCTGCATCCCTGCCGGAACCTCGCAGGAGCAGCAGGTCGCGGCCTATACGCAGAAGATCGGCATCAAGCTCGAGCCGGTGGTCATCGAAAAGACCGAGGAACTCGAACAGGCCTACTTCTCCGGGCGCTGTGATCTCTATGCGCAGTGGGGACCTGTGCTTGCCATTGCGCGCGTGGCGAAAGGCAAGGTCGAGGACCATGTGATCCTGCCCGATGTGCTCGCGGTCGAGCCTGAAGTGATGATCGTGCGGCAAGGCGACGACAACTGGCTGAACATCGCCAACTGGACGCTTACCGCGCTGACCTTCGCCGAGCAGGAAGGCATCAACTCCAAGAACGTCGATGAGATCAAGGCCAAGCCGACCTCGCCGCAGGTGGCAAAATTCCTCGGCGTCACGCCGGGCATGGGCAAGGGTCTCGGCCTCCCCGACGACTGGGCCTACAACGTGATCAAGAAGGTCGGCAATTACGGCGAAATCTTCGATCGCGATCTCGGCAAGGATTCGCCCTACAAGATGGACCGCGAGCTGACCAACCTTTGGAACAATGGCGGTGTCCTGTTCCCCCTGGTCATCGACTGATCGGGTCCTAACGCATCCTGCTCCAGGCTCCGCCCGGCCTATCCCGGGCGGAGCCGATGGAAATTTCGAGAAAGATTGATCGATGGTCCGCCTGCTGAGAAATCAGAAGGTTCGCAACGCGCTGCTGCAGGCTGTCTTTGTCGGCTCGCTTGCCGCACTTGTGATCGCCGGCGTTTTGATCGCGCGGCAGAACCTTGCCCGGCAGGGCATCACGTCCGGCTTCGATTTCCTGTTCAAGTCGACAGGCTGGGATGTGAGCTTCTCGCTCCTGCCCGCCACCGCCAACGACCCTTACTGGTGGTATTTCCTGATCGGCGTGATCAACACGCTGTTCCTGGGAAGCGTCGGGCTGATCCTGGCAACCATCGTCGGGACGGTCGTCGGGCTGGCGCGAACCTCGTCCAACGAACTCGCACAGCTAATGGGCCGTACCTATGTCGACATTTTCCGCAACATCCCGCTGATCCTCCAGGTCTTCTTCTGGTACGCCCTTATCAGGCACCTGCCGACGCCGCGCGCCGCGCACGATCTCTGGGGCGTCCTGCTGACCAGCCGCGGCATCTATATACCCGCGCCCAATGTCGGCGGCGCGGCAATGCTGGCGGCCGCAATGGCCGTGATCGCGGCGATCGCGCTTGTGCTGTGGCTCGGCAGGACATCGCGCCTCGGCCGGCCGGTCGGCGAACGCCTCGGCGTTCAGCTCGCCGGCGGCGCGGCGGCATTGGCGTGCGCGGCCGCGATCCTCGCGGCCGGCCGGCTGCCGGACCTGCCGCTGCTCGATTTCCCGTCCCTGCAAGGCCTCAACCTCAGGGGCGGATTTCGCATTCCACCGGAATTCTCGGCGCTGGCGATCGCCATCGCCATCTATGGCGGCTCCTATATCGCCGAGATCGTGCGCGGCGGCTTCAAGTCCGTCGGCAAGGGCCAGATGGAGGCCGCGCTCTCGCTCGGGCTCAGCCCCTGGCGGGTCTTCACGCTGGTCAGGCTGCCGCTGGCGCTGCGCGCCATGCTGCCGATCCTCGCCAACCAGTATGTCTGGCTGATGAAGGCGACGACCATGGGCATCGCCGTCGGCTTCACCGACTTCTTCATGATCGTGGCACTGACCATCAACCATTCCGGCCAGACGCTGGAAGCGATCGGCATCCTGATGGCAGGCTTCCTTGCCATCAATCTCAGCCTCGCCGCCATCTTCAACCGCATCAACAAGGCGATTGCCCTGAAGGGCAATCAATTGAGGGGGTAGAGATGGAGATGGTCGCGCTTGCCCCGCCCGCTCCGGGCAGACTGGAAGACCTCAGACGCCGCTTCTTTGCGACGCCGCTTCAGGCGATCCTGTCTCTGATCTGCCTGGCGATCATGGTCTTCCTGGCCTGGAAGCTCCTGAACTGGGCTGTTTTCTCGGCTGTCTTCACCACGACTGGCGGACCGGAAGCCTGCCAGGCGGCGGCCGGCGCCTGCTGGTCGGTCATCGCGGCCAGGTGGCGGATCATCCTGTTCGGCCTTTACCCCTATGACGAGCAATGGCGCTCGGCGCTGGCCTGTCTGACCGTGGTGGTGATGACGGTGCTGAGCTGCATCCCGGCCTTCTGGACGGGGCGCCGCATCGCCATCGTCTGGGGCGCCGGGACGACGCTGTTCTACGTGCTGATGAAAGGCGGCATGCTCGGCTTGCCCTATGTCGGCGAAGAGGCTTGGGGCGGGCTGGCGCTGACCCTCTTCATTTTCGTCACCACCTGCCTGATCGGCTTCCCCCTGGCGATCTGCCTGGCGCTGCTGCGCCGCTCGGAATTGCCCTGGATATCCAGGACCACCGGGTTGATCATCGACGCCGTCCGCTCGCTGCCGCTGATCTCGATCCTGTTCACCTTCGCGATCGTCCTGCCTTTCGCCCTGCCGCAATGGCTGATCGGCGACAAGCTCTATCGCGTGATCGTGGGCTCCGCGCTGTTCTTCTCGGCCTACCAGGCCGAGATCGTGCGCGGCGGAATGCAGGGTGTTCCAGCCGGACAGGAAGAGGCGGCCATGGCGCTCGGCATGAGCTACCGGCAACGCATCGGCCGTATCCTTCTGCCCCAGGCCATGCGCAACGCCTTGCCGGCGACGATCAATCAGTTCGTCATCTCCTTCAAGGAGACCTCGCTGGTGGTCATCGTCGGCTTCTTCGAGATCCTGGCGTCTGGCAATGCCGCCTACGGAACCGGCGAATGGCGCTTCGCCTATGTCGAGGTCTATGCCTTCATCGCCTTCATCTATTTCGTCTTCGTTTTCAGCCTGTCCCGCTACGGCGCCTTTCTTGAGCGCCGCATGTCGGTCGGCGAACGCTAGGGAAGCGCGGCAGTGATTTCAGGCAACGCGACGCAATCGGCCGGACCGGCGGTCCGCATCGAACAGCTCGACAAATATTACGGGTCGTTCCGCGCGCTGCGGAACGTCAGCCTGTCCGTCGAGCGTGGCGAAAAGATCGTCGTCTGCGGTCCTTCCGGCTCGGGCAAGTCGACCATGATCCGCTGCATCAACCGCCTCGAACAGCACAGCGCCGGCCGCATCACCGTGCTCGGAACCGAGCTCGACGACGATGTCGGCAACATCGACGAGATCAGGCGCGAGGTCGGCATGGTGTTCCAGCATTTCAACCTGTTCCCGCACATGACGGTGCTGGAGAACTGCATGCTGTCACCGATGATCGTGCGCAAGCAGCCGCGCGCGCAGGCCGAGGCAACCGCCCGGCGCTATCTGGAGAAGGTCCGCATTCCCGAGCAGGCCATGAAGTTTCCCGGCCAGCTTTCTGGTGGCCAGCAGCAACGGGTCGCCATCGCACGGGCGCTGTGCATGCAGCCGCAGATCATGCTGTTCGACGAGCCGACCTCGGCGCTCGATCCGGAAATGATCGCCGAAGTGCTCGATGTCATGGTGACGCTTGCCTCCGAAGGCATGACGATGATCTGCGTCACCCATGAGATGGGCTTTGCTCGCCGGGTCGCCGACCGGGTGGTCTTCATGGATGGCGGCGAGATCGTCGAGGAGGCGCCGCCGGAAGAATTCTTCACCGCGTCCCGCAACGAGCGCACACGGGAATTCCTGTCGCGGGTGCTGGGGCATTGACTGGCGTTAGCGAAGATGCAACGCCCGAAAGCATGACGCCATCAACATTTCCCGGTACCTCGATGACTGATCCGACAATCGCGTTGCGCGATATATTCGGCCCGAAAGGCTGGCTTTCGGGCGCGGATGCAACGCCCTATCAGCGTGATTGGCTCGATCGCTATGGCGTTGCGCCGCTGGGCGTCGCCAGGCCCGCGAACACCGCCGAAGTGGCCGCGGTCATCGCGGTATGCCTGGAGGCCGGGCTGCAGGTGGTGCCGCAAGGCGGCAACACAGGGCTTTGCGGCGGCGCCGTCGCGGCAGAGCCGAACACGGTGATCGTCTCGCTTTCCCGCATGAGCGCGATCGGCGAACCGGACCGGGAGAACGGATCGATCACCGTCGAGGCAGGCGTCGTGCTTGCCGCGCTGCACGAGGCGCTGGAACCGCATGGCCTGATGTTCCCGATGCATCTCGGCGCGGAAGGCAGCGCCAGGATCGGCGGCCTGATCGGCACCAATGCCGGCGGCAGCCAGGCTTTCCGGTACGGCATGATGCAGGATCTCGTGCTCGGCCTCGAAGTCGTGACCCCGGACGGCGCGGTATGGGACGGAATGCGCGCGGTGCAGAAGGACAATGCCGGCTATCAGCTGCGCAAGCTGTTCTGCGGCGCGGAAGGCACGCTCGGCATCGTGACGCGCGCCGTGTTGCGGCTCCATCCGACGCCGAGACAGCAGGCCGGCGCGCTGCTGGTCATGTCCGACTTCGCCGCCGCCGTATCGTTCGGCGCCTTCCTGCGCGCAGAGGCCGGAGAATTCCTCAGCGGCCTCGAGTTCTTCAGCGATCTCGGCCTGGAGCTTGCGCTCAGGCACTTGCCCGATCTCGCCTATCAGCTGGAGACACGCGGCGACGTCTACCTGCTCGTCGAACTGGCCTCGGGCTCGACCCGCGTTCCCCTCGACGACATCCTGAATTCCGCCTTGGAATGGGGCATGGAGGAAGGCCTGGTGGTGGACGGCGCTCTGGCCGCATCCGGCGCCCAGAGGGCGCAGTTCTGGCGGCTGCGCGAGGAGCAGCCCGAAGGACAGCGCCTGGAAGGTGAACAGCTCAAGCACGACATATCCGTGCCGCCAGGCGCGATCGCCCGCTTCATCGAGGCCGGCGCCACGCTCTGCCACGGCATTCTGCCTGGCGTGCGCATCAACCCGTTCGGCCATCTCGGCGACGGCAACATCCACTACAATCTGTCGCCGCCGGAAGGCCGCGCCGACTTCGACGGCAAGGCCGGCGCGTTTGCCGAGGCGCTGTCCGCCCTTGCCACCAGGATGGGCGGCAGCTTCGCGGCCGAGCATGGACTTGGCCGGGCCAAGATCGCCATGGCCGAGGCCAATCGCGGTTTGGTGGAGCGCGACCTCATGGCGCGGCTCAAGGGTGCGTTCGATCCGCTGGGCGTGATGAATGCCGGCGTTCTGGTGCGGGCCGCCAAGTAAAGAAAAACTTTCGAATAGACGGCATTTCTTGATTTCGTCCCGCTCCTGCGACGTGCAGGTATGACTCTGAAAGGCAGGCGGATCCGCTTGCCGCCAGACCGAGGATGTCGAGACCATGATCCGCAATGGCGGTGGCCTTCTTGTCGAATGCCTGATCGCCCTGGGCGCGACCAAGAGCTTTGGCGTACCCGGCGAAAGCTATCTGGCCGTTCTCGACGCGCTGCACGATACGCATGGCAGGCTGGACTATGTGCTGTGCCGCAACGAGGGCGGCGCGGCGTTCATGGCCTCGGCCTATGGCAAGCTGACGGGTTCGCCGGGCATCTGTTTTGTCACCCGTGGCCCCGGCGTCACCAATGCCAGCATCGGCGTCCATACCGCGATGCAGGACAGCTCGCCGATGATCCTGTTCGTCGGTCAGGTCGGCACCGACATGAAGGGACGCGAGGCCTTCCAGGAGATCGATTACCGCGCCGTCTACGGCACGGTGGCCAAATGGGCGGTCGAGATCGACGACGTCTCGCGCCTGCCCGAGATCGTCGCGCGGGCCTGGACCACCGCCTTGACCGGGCGGCCCGGCCCCGTGGTCGTCGCCTTGCCGGAGGACATGCTGACCACCCTGACCGAAGCCGCGCCGCTGAGTGGCCCGGCCGCGATCTTCGAAGCCGCTCCGGCACCGGATGCGATGGATGCCGCGCTCAAATTGCTGGCGGCGGCGCAAAGGCCGGTCCTGCTCA
This sequence comes from Mesorhizobium sp., assembly GCF_017306585.1. Classification (GTDB taxonomy): domain Bacteria; phylum Pseudomonadota; class Alphaproteobacteria; order Rhizobiales; family Rhizobiaceae; genus Mesorhizobium. The sequence goes on from NZ_JAFKIC010000172.1 coordinate 13,573, forward strand.
TGGGCGGCGCCAACTGGACGGAGGCCGGACGCACGGCGCTGCAGGCTTTCGCCGAGGCTTCCGACATCCCGGTCGTGGCGGCCTTCCGCTATCAGGACCAGTTCGACAACCATTCGGATGTCTTCGTCGGCGAGGCGGGCGTCGGCATGGTGGCGCATGTCAAAAAACTGGTCCGCGATGCCGACGTGATCCTGGCCGTCAATGTGCGCTTCGGCGAGATGACCACCGACGGCTATACGCTGCTGTCGGTGCCGCAGCCCAGCCAGGAGCTGATCCATGTCCACGGCTCCGACCGCGAGATCGGCAAGATCTATGTGCCTGCCATCGGTATCCATGCCGGCCCTAACGCCTTTGCCAGTGCACTGACGCCCGTGAAGGGTAGCTGGGCTGAGTGGCGCGCGGCCGCGCGAAGAGCCTATGAAGGGACATTCGCGGCGCCCATCCAGCCCGGCCCGGTGGATATGGTGGCGGTCAGCGCCTGGCTGCGCGAGACCTTGCCCGCCGACGTCATCCTCACCAACGGCGCCGGCAATTTCACCGTATGGCCGAACAAGTTCTTCAAGTTCGGACGCCAGGCGCGGCTACTCGCGCCACAGTCGGGCGCGATGGGTTACGGCCTGCCGGCGGCTGTCGCGGCGAAGGTCGCATTTCCCGGGCGCATGGTGGTCTGCTTTGCCGGCGACGGCGACTTCCAGATGAATTGCCAGGAACTGGGCACCGCCATGCAGGCGGGCGCGCAGCCGATCGTCCTGATCATCAACAACGGTATCTACGGCACCATCCGCGCGCATCAGGAGCGCAACTACCCGGCCCGCGTCTCGGGAACCTCGCTCGAGAACCCGGACTTCGTCACGCTGGCGAAGGCTTATGGCTTCCATGCCGAACGGGTCGAATCCACGGGGGATTTCGCGGCCGCCTTCGGCCGCGCGCTCGACTCGACAACCGGCGCAGTCCTCGACATCGCCATATCCTCGGAAGCGCTGACGCCCCGGCAGACCCTCTCCCAGATGCGCGAAGCCGCGCTCGCTTCGCAGAAGGCCAAGGCATGACCTCCAGAACCGACGACGTCCGTCTTGGCGCCGACATAGGCGGCACGTTCACCGACATCGCGCTCGACCTCAGGGGAACGCTGTTCTCCACCAAGGTGCTGACCAATTACGCGGCGCCCGAGCAGGCGATCCTCGACGGCATTGACATCGTCACACGCGATGCCGGGATTTCGCCTTCCGAGATCGGCATCATCATCCACGGCACGACGCTCGCCACCAATGCGCTCATCGAGCGCCGCGGCGCCAGGACCGCGCTGGTCACGACCGAAGGGTTCCGCGACGTGATCGAGATGCGGACTGAAAACCGGTTCGAACAATACGACCTGAACCTGCAACTGCCGGCGCCTCTGATCCCGCGCGAGCACCGTTTCACGGTCAAGGGCCGCATCGGCGCCGAGGGACAGGAACTGCAGCCGCTCGACGAGGCCGCGCTGGAGCAAATCGCCGAACAGATCACGGCGGGCGGCTTCGGCTCCGTGGCGATCGGTTTCATCCACGCCTACACCAACCCGGCGCATGAGCGCCGTGCGCGCGAAATCCTTGCGGGCAAGCTCGGCATCCCGATTTCGATCAGCGCCGAAGTCTCGCCGCAGATGCGCGAGTTCGAGCGCTTCAACACGGTCTGCGCCAATGCCTATGTGCGCCCGCAGATGGCCGATTATCTCGCCCGCTTCCAGACGCGGCTGAAGGAGATGGGCGCGCAATGCCCGGTCTTCATGATCCATTCGGGCGGCGGCCTGATCTCGGTGGAAACGGCGTCGGAATTTCCCGTTCGCCTGGTCGAATCCGGGCCGGCCGGCGGCGCCATCTTCGCCGCCGACATCGCCAGGCGCTTCGGCCTGGACAAGGTCGTCTCCTACGACATGGGCGGCACGACCGCGAAGATCTGCCTGATCGAGGACTTTGCGCCGCGCACGGCCAGAACCTTCGAGGTGGCGCGCACCTATCGATTCTGCAAGGGCTCGGGCATGCCGATCTCCATTCCCGTCATCGAGATGATCGAGATCGGCGCCGGCGGCGGCTCCATCGCCTGGGTCGACGCCATGGGCCGCATCCAGACCGGGCCGGAAAGCGCTGGCTCGGAACCGGGACCGGCCTGCTACGGCCGTGGCGGCCAGCGTCCGGCGATCACCGATGCGGACCTGGTGCTGGGCAAGCTCGATCCCGACAATTTCGCCGGCGGCGCGATCCGGCTCGACACGGCGGCGTCGGAACAGGCAATCCTGCGCGATGTCGGCGAACGCCTGTCGCTCGACGCCATGTCGACGGCCTTCGGCATCTGCGAAGTGGTGGACGAGAACATGGCCAATGCCGCCCGCGTCCACGCGGTCGAGAACGGCAAGAACATTTCCGACAATCTGATGATCGCCTTTGGCGGCGCTGCTCCGCTTCACGCGGCAAGGCTCTGCGAAAAACTCGGCATCGAGCGCTGCATCGTCCCCAGGGGCGCGGGCGTCGGATCGGCGATCGGCTTCCTCAAGGCGCCGTTTGGCTATGAGGCGCTGGCGTCGAGGCTGACCCGCCTGTCGAGGTTCAAGCCGGCCGAGGTCAACGCCCTGCTCGGCGACCTCAAGGCATCGGCCGAAGGCTTCGTGCGCAGCGGCGCCAGCGGCGGCATCACCTGCGAAATCACGGCCTTCATGCGTTATGCCGGCCAGGGCTGGGAAATCCCGGTGCCGGTTCCGGACCAGCCCTTCGGCGACGACGCTGTCGCAAGTCTGAAGGACCTGTTCGAGGCGAACTACCAGCGCTTCTTCGGCCGCGCCATCGAAGGGCTCGACGGACTGGAGATCGAAATCGTCACCTGGTCGGTCAAGGCGACGGACATCAGACCCGATGTCGCCAGGCACGAGCTGACCAGCGGCAAGCGGACCAGCCAGCCGGCAACCAGCCGCGCCGTCTTCGATCCGGCAAGCGGGGCACCGCAAAGCTATGGCATCGTCGAACGCGAGGCGCTTTGCCCGGGCGATCGTCTCGCGGGGCCGGTGGTGATCGTCGAACGCGAGACGTCCACCGTCGTCACCACCAGCTTCGACGCCGTCATCCAGAGCGATGGCGCCATCCTTCTGATCCGCAAAGGCAGCCAGTCATGAGCGACATCGGTGAAATCCGCATGCAGGTGATGTGGAACCGGTTGATCTCGGTGGTCGAGGAACAGGCGCTCACCTTGCTGCGCACCGCCTTCTCGACCTCGGTGCGCGAATCCGGCGACCTGTCGGCGGGCGTGTTCGATCCGCGCGGCCAGATGCTGGCGCAGGCGGTGACGGGCACGCCCGGCCATGTCAACACCATGGCCGAGGCGGTGCTGCATTTCATGAACGAGATCCCCCGCGCAACCATGTTCGAGGGCGACACCTATGTCACCAACGATCCCTGGCTGGGTACGGGCCACCTGCACGACATCACCATGGTGTCGCCGTCGTTCCTGAACGGCGAACTGGTGGCTTTCTTCGCCTGCACGGCGCATGTCGTCGACGTCGGCGGCCGCGGCTTCGGCGCCGACGGCAAGTCGGTCTACGAGGAAGGCATCCAGATCCCGATCATGAAATTCGCCGAGAAGGGCAAGGTCAATCTCGACCTCGTCCGCATCCTGCGCGCCAATGTCCGCGAACCGAACCAGGTGGTCGGCGATTTCTATTCGCTTGCCGCCTGCAACGAGGTCGGTCATCGCCGCCTCGTCGACATGATGCGGGAGATCGGGCTCGCATCGCTCGACGGGCTTGGCGCGTTCATCTTCTCGCGCACCCGCGCCGCCATGCTGGACCGCATCGAGGCGCTGCCCAAGGGCAGCTGGTCGAACGAACTGGTGACGGACGGCTACGACGAACCGGTGAAGCTCGCGGCAAAGGTTTCGGTCCGTGACGACCATGTCGAAGTGGACTTCACCGGAACCGATCCGATGAGCCGGTGGGGCATCAACTGCCCGATCATCTACAGCAAGGCCTATGCCTGCTATGCGCTGAAATGCGTGGTGGCGCCCGACATTCCCAACAATGCCGCCTCGCTCGCCTTCTTCACCGTGACCTCGCCGGTCAACATACTGAACGCGGTGCGGCCGGCGCCGGTGGCGCTCAGGCACATCTTCGGCCACATGGTCCCCGATCTGGTGCTGGGCGCGATCTCCCAGGCCATGCCGGGCAAGATCCTTGCCGAAGGCGCCGGTGCGCTGTGGAATATCCACATCTCGGCGCGGCCGGTCGCGGGCGGCCAGGGCCGTCGGGCCGAAGTGCTGATGTTCAACTCCGGCGGCATGGGAGCCCGGCCCGGGCTCGACGGGCTCTCGGCGACAGCTTTCCCCTCCGGCGTGCACACCATGCCGATCGAGGCGACGGAGCACACCGGGCCGATCGTCATCTGGCGCAAGGAACTGCGGCCGGACTCCGGCGGCGACGGCGAATTCCGTGGCGGCCTGGGGCAGGTGCTGGAGATCGAGGCGATCGAGGGCCACGAGTTCGACTTCTCGGCCATGTTCGACCGCGTCAACCATCCTGCCCGCGGGCGCGATGGCGGCGGCCCCGGTGTCGCCGGCGTGGTCAGGCTCGACGATGGCACGCAGATGCGGCCCAAGGGCTGGCAGCATGTTCCGGCCGGGCGGCGGCTGATACTCGAATTGCCGGGCGGCGGCGGCTATGGCGATCCGGCCAAGCGCAGCAGCGAGGCGCGGGCGAACGACCGCTCCAAGCAATACATTTCGGAGAACGGCAAATGAGCTACATTGCCTCGCGCCTGTCGGCGGTGAAGCCCTCGGCCTCCATGGCTGCCTCGCAGGCCGCCAAGGCCCTGCGCGCCAAGGGCATCGACGTGATCGATCTCGGCCTGGGCGAACCGGATTTCCCGACGCCCGGTCACATCATCGACGCCGCCCATTTCGCCGCCAAGGCAGGCCAGACGCTCTACACGGGCGCGGCCGGCACGGTCGAGGTGCGCGAAGCCATAGCCGGCAAGTTCCGCCGCGAGAACGGACTGGCCTATACGGCCGACGACATTGTCGTCGCCAACGGCGCCAAGCAGATCATCTTCAACGCGCTGATGGCGACGATGGAGACCGGCGACGAGGCGATCCTGCCGGCGCCCTATTTCGTCTCCTATCCCGAAATGGTGAAGCTGCTCGGCGGCACGCCGGTCGTCGTCGAGTGCCCGGAGACGTCAGGCTTCCGGCTGACGCCGGCGCTGCTTGAAAAGGCCATCACGCCGAGGACGAAATGGCTCTTCCTCAACATGCCGGGAAATCCGTCCGGCGCCGTCTATTCGCAATCCGATCTCGAGGCGCTGGGCGCGGTGCTGGCAAGGCACAAGCAGGTGCTGATCCTGTCGGATGAGATCTACGAGCATATCCTGTTCGACGGCCACGAATTCGTTTCCTTCGGCAAGGCCTGCCCCGAACTCAGGGACCGCACGCTTGTAGTCAACGGCGTCTCGAAATCCTACGCCATGACCGGCTGGCGCGTCGGCTACGCGGCCGGACCGACGCCGCTTCTCAAGGCGATGTCGACGATCCAGAGCCAGTCCTGCACCTCGGTGTGCTCGCTGGCGCAGGCGGCGACGGTCGCCGCGCTCAACGGCCCGCAGGACGAGGTCGCGCGCTTCCGGCAAGCCTTCGAGGCGCGCCGCGATCTGGTCGTCGACGGCATCCGCAAGGTCAACGGCCTGACGCTCTCGCCGCCGGAAGGCGCCTTCTACGCCTATATCGGCTGCGCCGGCCTGATCGGCCGCAAGACGCCCAAGGGCGCCGTGCTGGAGGACGATGCGGCTGTATCCAACTATCTTCTCAATGAAGGCCGGGTGGCGTCGGTGCCTGGCGTCGCCTATGGACTGTCACCCTATTTTCGCATCTCGACCGCGACCAGCGAAGAGGTGCTGACCGAGGCGATCGCGCGCATCAACGCCGCCGTCGCGCAAGTGGAGTAGAGAATGCCGCATTACGACCGTATCCTGATCACCGGCGCCGCCGGCCGCCTCGGCTCGGAACTGCGCAAGGGGCTGGTGCCGCTGGCCAAGACCATCCGCCTGGCCGGGCGCGCGCCGTTCGGCGATCTGGCTTCGCACGAGGAAGAAGCAGTGTTCGACCTCGCCGACATGGAGGCGACGATCGCCGCGACCCAGGACTGCGACGCGATCGTGCATTTCGGCGGCGCGCCGCTGGAATGCGAATGGCAGACCATCCTCGATTCCAGCATCCGCGGCTCCTACCACATCTACGAGGGCGCCCGGAAACACGGCGTGAAGCGGGTCATCTATGCTTCCTCCGTGCATGCCATCGGCTATCACGAGATCGAGGCGCATATCGGCGTCGACGCGCCGGTGCGGCCCGACAGCCTCTACGGCGTGTCGAAGAATTTCGTCGAAAGTCTCAGCCGGCTCTATTGGGACAAGTTCGGCATCGAGACGGCGTGCCTGCGCATCTTTTCGTCCTTCCCCGAACCCGCCGACCGCCGCATGCTGTGGTCGTACCTCTCCTTCGCCGACTGCGTGCGGCTGGTCGAAGCGGCGCTGACCGCGCCGCGCGTCGGCCACACGATCTCGTTCGGCATCTCGGACAACAAGGTCAAGACGGTCGACAACAGCGGGGCGAACCATCTGGGGTTCATCCCGCAGGACAGCGCCGAGCCGTTCCGTGCCGCCGTCGAGGCGAGGACGCCGGTCCCCGATCCGACAAGGCCCTCGGTGAAATATCTCGGCGGCTGGTTCTGCGAGCTCGGACATCCCGACGACAAGCCGGCATAAGGATCCTTCGAACCAAAACCGCCAATTTTTCGCCAGGCCAAACTCCTGATATTGCTAGGCTTGCGGCGCGGAACCTCCGAGGCCCGCCCATTTGGGGTCTGAAGCCTCGATCGGCTTGGCCTTACGCAAATGGCCGTCAAACTCCATATGCAGTTCGTATAGCATCCCATCCCGTGCCCGGCCGAGCAGCTCGAAATGTTTGGGCTTGCGACGCGGTTCGCCGATCAGCGTATAGCCACTGGCTTCAGCCCCTTTGATGGCAGCTGCAGGGTCGGCGTCGGCCGCAAGGTGGTCGAGCGGACCCTTGTGGTCGATCGTAACGGGCCGACCGCCGTCCTCGATGTATCGATCGACCTTGAGTTCGGATGGTTTCATGTGACCGGTCAGGGTGACCCGCGCGCCGACGCGCAAGGTGATGATGTCGGCACCTTTCGGCGTCACGTCAGCAAGGATTCGGCCATCGCTGGTTTCGACCACGAAGCGGTGGGCGAAGACGTCACGGATGGTCCCTGTCACGGTGACTGTTTCGTGATGAGGCATTGCGAGTTCCTTCAATGGATAGTCTGGGATGTCAGGTGCGGACGGCATGCCCGCACCATCCGATTTCCTATGATGTCCAAGGCTGCACGTTGGGGGCCGGCGAGTTGCCGAACCCTTCCTGGCGCCGCTGCTCAGCCGGGCGCTCCCGGAGGAACTGGAGCCACGTCCCGTCCATGCAAGCGATCGAGCAGGCCGCGCGGGCCGGGACGCGGCGGCCGCAGGCTCTCGGCCTTGCCGTCGGCATGCACGAGAAGATCGCCATGAATGAACCCGTCATCGAAACGACCCTGGACGGTTAGCGTTTCGCCGGGAGCCACCAGTTTGCCGTCGTCTCCGGCAGGGCCGGTTTCGACCAGGGCCCGGCCACTGCCGTCGTCGATGACGAATTTATTGCCGAAGACCTCCGCGACTTTGCCTTTGACGGTGACGTCGCTGTAGGGCGCAAGCGAGCCGATGCTGGTCGGCTGCATGAGCATGATCCTGTCGCGCGGGGCCGCGAGGATGCTGGCGCCGGCGCCGGCGACAAGTCCTACCGCGATCAGGCCTGCCGCGAACAGGCCGGTAAGGTAGGGCCGGCGCGAGTGGTTCGAGGGCGGCAGCGGCGTGCGTTCTGGAGATTGGGGTGTATCGGTCATGGTAGTCACCTTCTGCTGGTGTGGAATGCACCATCTTCTAAGGCATCGGGGGGAACCCAATCTGAACGAGGCCGTTCAGGCTCGGTTCAGCCGACGGGGATAGGAAAACCATCAGTTCTGAAGCGGAAAGGCGTTTCATTTGAAGGTCTTGCTTGTCGAAGACGATGAATCCATCGCCAGTCAGTTGGCGGAGGCCTTGCGCGCGGAGAATTTCGTCGTCGATATCGCGCGCAATGGCGAAGACGGCCAGCATCTGGGCGAGACCGGGGCTTACGATGTCGCGGTTCTGGACCTGGGGCTGCCGAAGGTCGACGGCAAGTCCGTGTTGCGGGCATGGCGGGCCGCGGAACGCCTGCTTCCCGTCTTGATCCTGACCGCGCGTGACGGCTGGTCGGAAAAGGTCGAGGGCTTCAAGGCAGGCGCCGACGACTACCTGACCAAGCCGTTCCGCACCGAGGAGCTCGTCATGCGCCTGCGCGCTCTGGTCCGCCGCGCGGCAGGGCACGCCCAGACCAAGATTGTCTGCGGTCCGTTAAGCTTTGATGCCCAGATTGGCACCTTCGAACTCGACGGCCTGCCGCTGAAGCTCACGGCGCTGGAATGGCGTGTTCTCTCCAGCCTCGCCCTGCGCAAGGAAGTCGTTGTCACTCGCCTCGACCTGCTGGAGCGTGTCTATGAGGGTGACGCCGAGGTCGATTCCAACTCGCTGGAGGTCATCATCGCGCGGCTGAGGCGCAAGATAGGCCACGACCATATCGAAACCGTACGTGGCCTTGGCTATCGCCTGACGGCGGGCGGACAATGAGCGCCCCTGCCCGCTCGCTCGCGGCCCGGCTGCGACTCGCGGCTGTCGTCGCGATCTGCATGGCCCTTCTGCTGGCGGGAGTCGTGATTGCCGTCATCCTGCAGCGCTTCGTCGTGGCCCAGATCGACCAGCGTCTCGACGCGCAGATTTTCGCCATATCCTCGGCGCTTCAACGAGACGATGGCGGCCGGCTGTCCGTCGCGCCGGCCCTAAGCGGGCCACCTTACGACAATCCCCGGTCGGGATGGGTCTGGCAAGTCACCGCACCGTCCGGCGATGTCGTGTCGGCGTCGCTTGGCGCCGCCGGGCCGATGACAATCCCGGCCACGGCGTCAGGCCGGCTGGACAACCTGCTGGGGCTGAGGGACTGGTTTGGCTTGCTGCACTCTCTGGGTCGACCGAAGTCGATCGAGGCGACGGCCGGCGAAGGCGATGCAATGCATTGGCGGGTTCTGGAGGTGCCATTCGGCTCCGAGACCGTAACCGTGGCGGCGGGCGCGCCTTATCATGCCATTTCAGGACCTTTGCGCGAAGCGCTGGTGCCGTTGGGGCTGGCTCTGGTAACGCTCGGCTTGCTGTTGTTTGGCGCGCTCTTTGCTCAGGTGCGGCTCGGGCTGCAGCCGCTGGCGAACTTGCGCGCCGGCCTCGCCGATATCCGCGCCGGCCAACGAGAAACACTGCCTGTCGATCAACCGAGCGAAATCCGCCCCCTGGTGGACGAGGTCAACAGTCTGCTTGCGGAGAATGCCGAAGGCCTGGCGCGCGCCAGGCGTCACGTCGCCAATCTCGCGCATGGATTGAAGACGCCCTTGGCCGCCCTGAGCCTGACTCTGGAACGACGCGCAGCCCGAACGGCGGGGGCCGATATTATAGGCGTCAACGCCCGGGACATGCGCGCGCAGCTGGATCTGATGGACAGGCTGATCCGTCATCACCTGGCACGCGCACGCGCCGCGGCGTTGGGCGGTCCTGTGCGCGCCAGCATCAATCTTCGCCAACGCCTGTCGGATCTGCAGGGGATGATGGCCAATGTGCACCGGGAGCGCGGATTGAGTTTCGAGATGTCTGTCGAGACCGAGCTCACCGTTGCGGTCGAGACGCAGGATTTCGACGAGATAATGGGCAACATTCTCGACAACGCCTGCAAATGGGCGGCATCGCGTGTCACCATCCTGGCCACCGCCGACGATGCTTTCATCGCCATTGTTGTTCAGGACGATGGCGTCGGTCTTCACGCTGACCAGATACCGGAAGCGATGCGGCCGGGCCGGCGTATGGATGAAGCGACACCCGGCCATGGTTTTGGTCTGCCGATCGCCCGCGAACTTACCGAACTCTACGGCGGCACGGTCGATTTGTCCCGCGCCTCGATCGGAGGCCTGCGGGTGACGATAAGACTGCCGGGAAGCCAACCTGTCGGCGGCCAGCGAGCAGCGCGTGACTTAACCTAACAAGCCGCTCGCTTTGCCGTCGAGGCCGCGCTGTGCGGCGCACTGAGGACGATCTGCCGCTTGCCGCCAGGCGCGAGCCCGATTGCCAGCTCGGCCGCCTTGCCGATGCCGGCTGCGTGCCCGACGAGAAGCCTCTGAACCTCCGCCGCATCCTCCACCGTCAACACGCTCTGGGGTTTCGATGACCGGCGGCCACGGCGGAACTCGGCAGGGCTGCAGCCGAACCGGACCCGGAATTTGTTATAGAAGACGGCCGGATTGCCGAAGCCGCCGCGCTCCATGATCGTGCCGATCGTGTGATCGGTCGTGCGCAGAGCCTCGGCGGCGCTGTCGAGCCGCAAGTTCTGCGAATAGTCGCGGTACCCGATTCCGAGATGCCGCTTGAACAAGCGGGACAGATGGCTGAGCGTCAGCCCCTCCTCCTCGGCGATCTCGCCGAGGTTCTGCCCCTCGTCCTGGTCATTCAACGTGTCCATGATCCGCAGGATCCGGTCACGGCTGTCCGATCGCAACTGCGCCCCGGCCGAATCGGCCACCTCATGCGGAATCCAGCGGTAGACGTAGCAGGCGAGCAGGCTGGCGATCGTCTGGCGCACCATGATCTCTTCGGAGTGGTTGATCTGATCCAGCGCAAGGCGCGCCATCAGCGCCTTGATCGGCGCGACCCGGTGCATGAACGACTGGCTGTGCAGGAAGGTGCGGCAGAGATATTGCCGCGAAGCGAAACCAGGCAGGCCCAGACGTTCGAAATGGGCAGTGTCGAGATGCACGCCGCAAATCAATGTGTCGCGCGAGATGGATGTCGAATTGTGCGGCACGTCGGCATTGATGATGATGGCGTCGTCTTGCTCCATCTCGCAGACCTGCCCGTCCACCACGAGGCGGAACCGCCCCCGCAGCACGAACAGGATCTCCATCTCGCGATGCCAGTGATAGGGCACGTCGGCATAACCGTGCACGAAGGCACGGCAATGCCCCTCGCCCGACGGGCCGTGATCCTCGAAACCGCAACCGGGCTCGGACCCAAGATAAGCGATATTCATTCGTGACCTCCCAGGATCAGCCCACTAGATATCAAAAACTGTCGTAATTCCAGCACAAGTTTCGCGGCTAGATGGCAGGCTTTCCCTATGCCATCGTTGGTTCTCTGGCGGATGATCGCCGATCGAGCCGTGCGAGCGAGCAAGCCGGCGGAATTCGGCAAGCCGACCTCAGGCACAATGAAGTGGACAGCGCGATGACGTGGAATATTTCCGACAAGGAACTGGGTGCCCTCGTGGACCAGATGACGCCTGAGGAAAAGGCGACGCTGGTGACGGGCCATGGCCTCTGGCGCACCGCGGCCAACTACAGGCTCAACATTCCCGAGGTTTTGATGACGGATGGAACCTACGGCGTCCGCTATTCGATTGAGCAGATCGACGGCCCGCAAGACAGCGACAGCCAGCTCGCGTCCTTTCTCAGCGTCGTCAATGCCGATCTTTCCCGTGGCGTCGAAGGTGCTTTCGGCTCGACCCGTCCGGCTACCTGCTTCCCCAACGGATCGTCCTTCGGCTGCTCCTGGGATGTCGATCTCGCCCACCAGCTCGGCGAGGCCCTGGCCGATGAATGCCAGGCCTTCGGCGTCAACATCCTCCTCGGCCCCGGCATCAATATTCGTCGTATTCCGCTCGCTGGACGCAGCTACGAATATTATTCCGAAGACCCGGTCCTGTCCGGAGAGATCGCGGCGGCGGTCATCAACGGCATGCAGAAGAACGGCGTTGGCGCTTCGCTCAAGCATTTCGCCTGCAACAATTCCGAAGTGCAGCGGACCACGATGAGTTCGGTCGTGGAGGAGCGCGCCCTGCGCGAAATCTATCTTGCCGGCTTCGAACGAGCCATTCGCAAGAGCAACCCCTGGACCGTCATGAGTTCCTACAATCGCCTCAACGACGTCCAGGCGGCCGAAAACCGCTGGCTGCTGACCGACGTCCTTCGCGACGAGTGGGGTTATGACGGCGTCGTCGTTTCCGACTGGCATGGCATCAAGGATCGGGCGGCATCGATGAACGCCGGCAACGATCTCGACATGCCTGAAAGCGCGGCGCGCCGACAGGAACTGCTCGACGCCGTGAAAGATGGCCGCGTCTCGACCACGGTGCTGGACCGGTCGTGCCTGCGCATCCTCAAGCTGATCCGGACGGCACGCAACGGCATTCGCACGGCCGTTACCGTCGACTTCAAGAAGCATCACGCCCTGTCGCAGCGCATGGCGGCGGAATCCATCGTCCTGCTCAAGAACGAGGGCGGGCTCCTGCCGCTCGACGGAGGCACGCTGCGACGGATCGCCGTGGTTGGCGCCGCCGCGCGCGAGCCCGTCATCCAGGGGTCGGGCTGCGCCACGACGCGGCCGACCGAGGTCGATATTCCGCTTGATGAGATCCGCCGCCTTGCGCCTGGCGCCACAGTCACCTTCAATCTGGTTTCCGATTTCGCGCCCGGCAACGCCGGTGAAAAGGCCGCGCTTGCCGACATCGACGCCGCCGACATCGTGCTGTTCTTCGGCAATACGGAAGTGGGCTACGATGGCGAAGGCTCGGACCGCACGGACCTCAACCTGCATGACGGCCAGGACGACCTCATCGACCGGCTTTCCCAGCGCAATGGCAAGTTCGCGGTAATCCTCGCCACGCCGGACGCCGTCGCCATGCCCTGGGTGGACCGGACCGCGGCTGTCCTTGCGATGTTCTTTGGCGGACAAGGCACGGGCCGTGCGGTGGCGCAAGTGCTGTTCGGCGTCCAAAATCCGTGCGGAAAGCTCACCGTCACCTTCCCGGTGAAGCTCGAGGACACGCCTGGCTTCCTCACCTATCCAGGCGAGAACAACAGGCACATCTACAGCGAAGGCATCCATGTCGGATACCGTTCCTACGACAAGCGCAAACTCGCTCCGCGGTTCCCGTTCGGATTTGGGCTGAGCTACACGACGTTCGACTATTCCAACATCGAGATCGACGCGGACACCATCAGCGCCGCGAGCACCCTGACGGTGTCCTTCGACGTGACGAACACCGGAACGCGCGCCGGCAAGGAGATCGCCCAGATCTATGCCCGCCCGCACAACCCGCGTCTCATCCGTCCGCTCCGCGAACTCAAGGGCTTCGCCAAAGTGGAGTTGCAGCCGGGAGAAACCAGGCGCGTCGAGGTGGCGGTCGAGGCCCGCGACCTGCGTTACTACGACTGCGATCATCGCAGATGGCTGCTTGACGCTGGCAAACTGACGATCGAGGTGGCCGCATCCTCGCGCGACATCCGGCTGGAAAGGACGGTCGATGTCGAAGCGCCGGCATTGCCATCGAGCATCCTCACCGTCGAAAGCCAGCCCGCCACGGTGCTGGAGCAGGACTTCGCGCGCAAGCGCTTCGGCGCCTTCCTCAAGGAACAGCTCGATCTTGACGACGAGGAGACCGGCAAGCTGCTGGAATATTGCGGCGGTTCGTTCCTGGGAATCTACAACACCGTGGCCTGGGTCGCCGGAGACAAGATCTCCAAGGAGGTCATGGCCGACTTCCTGGACCGTCTGAACAACGAAATGGGTCGAGCAATCGGCAAGGCGGCCTGACGATTTGCGGCAATCGTCCGGCTGCCAGGTCAGGGAAGATCGCAAATTCAAAATCAACAAGAATGACTTCAGAAAGGGAACCAAGATGAACCGGAAATGCCTCTCCTCCACGATGGCCCTTGTCGGGTTGCTGGCTGCTTCCACCGCCGCCTTCGCGCAGACCGTCGACGTGCAGCAATACTGGACGAGCTCCAGCGAATCGAAGGCGATGAATACGATCGCCGATGCCTACAAGGCCCGTGGCGGCAAGTGGATCGATAGCCCGTCGGCTGATTTCGACTCGACCATCGCGGCGGCGGCCAGCCGCATTGCCGGCGGCGAACCGCCCTCGGCGGTGCTGATGACGCCAAGCGCGGCCATGCGCGATCTCGCGTCCTCCGGCCAGCTTCGCAATTTCGACGATTTCGCCGCGGCGAATGGTTGGCAGAAGGCCATGGCGCCAATCGTCTGGGACAAGATGAACGTCGGCGGCCATCTCGTCGGTCTGCCGGTGGGCATTCATGCCGACAACTGGGTCTGGTATTCCAAGCCCGTCTTCGAGGCGGCGGGACTGGAGGAGCCGAAGACGCTGGACGAGATGTTCGCCGCCGCCGATAAGTTGAAGGCGGCCGGCCATACCGCATTCGCCGTGGGCGGCGAGCCCTGGCAGGAAGTGACGATCCTCACCTCCATGATCATCGCGCTGGGTGGTCCTGAATACTGGAACGAGCTCTTCATCAAGCGCGATCCCGAGGCGCTGAAGTCGCCTCTCCTGCCAAAGGCCTTCGAATTGTTCCGCAAGGTTTCGACCTACACCGATCCGGCAAGCCCTGGCCGCTCCTGGAACGAGACCACGAACATGGTGGTGACTGGCAAGGCGGGAATGCAATTCATGGGAGACTGGGCGCGCGGCGAATTCCTCGCCGCCGGGCAAGTGGCCGGCAAGAACTTCGGCTGCTTCCTCGTGCCGACCGACAAGCCCGCCTATGCCATCGTCGTCGACATTTTCGCATTCCCCCTCAACAAGGACGAGGATCGCATCAAGGGCCAGACCCTGCTTGCTGAAACCGTCATGGATCCGGCGGTCGAGGCAAAGATCGCCTCGGTCAAGGGTTCGGTGCCGTCGCGCCTGGACGTCGACACCAGCACGCTGGACCTGTGCGCGGTCAAGGGCGTCAAGTCGCTCGCCACGCCCGGGGTCACGGTCTCTTCAACCTACGACGCTCTGCCGGGTGACCTGAACGGCCGTATGACGGATCTCGCGACCCAGTTCTGGACCGACCCCTCGATGACCGTCGAGGCTGGCGTCAAGAGCCTGGGGGACATCCTCCAGACCAAGTGAGGAGTTGGGGGAAAGGAGCGGGCCGAACGCTGTTGAGGCAATGCCTGCCGGAGGCGGACAACGCCAGGCGTTGCCGGACTGGATGAGCGACACGCCTTGAGCAATTCCAGCAGCTTCGCGTCCGGAATTGCGTAAGAACAAGGAGGCGGAGCATCGGAGGCGATCCCGTTCGCCCGAAATGCCCTGGCCCATGGGAGGATTGGAATGTCGACCTGGCTCAAGCGGCAAGGTTTCAAGCCGGACATCACGGTGGCGGCCTTCTTCGCCGTCGTGGCGATCTTCTTTTACGGCTCGATCCTGTGGACCTTTTACATGTCGCTGACCCGCTCGACATTGATCCCGAAATACGAGATCGTCGGCTTCGATCAGTATTTCGACCTCTTCACCAATCAGCGCTGGCTCGTCTCCTGCCTGAACATGGTGATCTTCGGCGTGTTCTATATGGTCGGCACGCTGGCATTCGGAACCTTGCTCGCGGTGCTTGCCGACCGCCGCATCAAGGCCGAGTCTTTCTTCCGCACGATCTTCCTCTATCCCCTTGCGGTCTCGCTGATCATCACCGGCCTTTCCTGGCGATGGCTCCTCGATCCGACGACCGGCCTGCAGGCACTGATACGCGGCATCGGCTGGGAAACCTTCACCTTCGACTGGCTGACACGCCCCGACCGCGCCATCTACACGCTGGTCATCGCCGGCATCTGGCACTCCGCCGGCCTGGTGATGGTGATCGTGCTGGCCGGGTTGCGCGGCATCGACAACGACCTTTGGAAAGCAATCCGGATGGAGGGCATTCCACTGTGGCGCGCTTACTGCCAGGTGATCTTTCCCGGCATGCGGCCCGTCATTGCCTCCTGCGTGGTGCTGCTCATGTCCGAGGTGATCCGGGGCTATGATCTGATCATCGCCATGACCAAGGGCGGCCCGGGCATCTCTACCGAGATGCCCGCCAAGTTCGCGGTGGATTTCTACTTTGCCCGCGTCAATCTCGGGCTGGCGTCGGCCGCCTCGATCATGATGCTGGCGCTGTCGCTGATCATGCTCATGCCCTATTTCTACAGCGAATTCCGGAGGCGCTCATGACATCCGTCGTCGCCCGCCGGCAACCGGCATTCGGGCCGCGTGCCGCCCGCATCGGCCTCTATGTCTTCCTTGCCGTGTCCGCCATCTTCTTCCTCCTGCCGCTCCTGCTGGTCATCATGAACTCGCTGAAGCCGATGGAGGAAATCCGCCAGGGCAACCTGCTGGCGCTGCCGATCAATCCGAATTTCGATGCGTGGGTAAGCGCCTGGCAAAGTGCCTGCACGGGTCTTGACTGCGCGGGCGTCCGCCCCGGCCTGTGGAACTCGATCAAGATCACCATACCGAGCGTGGTCATTTCGACGCTGGCCGGCGCCCTCAACGGCTATGCGCTGGGGCAGTGGAAGTCGCGCCATGCCAACATGATCATGCTGCTGGTCACGGTCGGCTTGTTCATCCCCTACCAGGCGATGCTGTATCCGACAGTCAAGATCCTCAGCAATGTCGGGCTGTTTCGGACCTATGCCGGCATTGTCTTCGTCCATGTCATCTATGGGCTGCCATACACGACACTGCTGTTCCGCAATTTCTATGTCGGCATACCCGACGAGATCAGCCGCGCGGCTCGCATGGAGGGCGCGCGCTTCCTCAGGACCTTCTGGTCGATCATTCTGCCGATCTCGACCAACATCCTGGTGGTGGTCGCGATCCTGCAGTTCACCGGCATCTGGAACGACTACCTGCTCGGCCTGATCTTTGCCGGCAACGACAACCTGCCGATGACGGTGCAGTTGACCAACATCGTCGGCAATTCGCGCGGCGCCGCCAATCCCAACGTCAACATGGCCGCGGCGCTGATCACGGCAATTCCGACGCTCGTCGTCTACTTTCTGTCCGGCCGGTACTTCGTGCGCGGCATCGCCGCCGGCGCCGTCAAGGGTTGAACCATGTCCAGCATTTCCCTACGCCAGATCAAGAAATCCTTTGGGGCTCTCACCATACTCCATTCCGTCGACATGGAGATCGACAAGGGAGAGTTCATCGTCATCCTCGGCCCATCGGGCTGCGGCAAATCCACCCTCCTCAACGTGATCGCCGGCCTCGACGCGTGCGACGAAGGCCAGATTGTCATCGAGGGCAAGGACGTCAGCGGGCTGGAGCCCAGCGAGCGCGGGCTGGCGATGGTGTTCCAGTCCTACGCGCTGTTTCCGGCAATGACCGTGCGCCGCAATCTTTCCTTCGGCATGGAGATAGCCGGAACGCCGAAGGCGACTGTGGTCGAGAAAGTCGCCTGGGTCGCCAAGCTCCTGCAGATCGAAGCATTGCTCGACCGTAAACCGGCCCAGCTCTCCGGCGGCCAGCGCCAGCGCGTGGCCATCGGCCGCGCTCTCGTACGCTCCTCCAGCATCTGCCTGTTCGACGAGCCGCTGTCGAACCTCGATGCCAAGCTGCGCGCCGAAACCCGCGTCGAACTCAAGCAACTGCATGAAACCCTGGGGTCGACGATGATCTATGTTACCCATGACCAGATCGAGGCCATGACCATGGCCGACCGTGTCGCCGTCATGCACAAGGGCAAGGTCGAGCAGTTCGCGCATCCGCAATCGATCTACGAGAAGCCGGCAAGCCTCTTCGTGGCCGGTTTCGTGGGTTCGCCAGCGATGAACTTCATCGACGGCAGGCTCGACGGATCGGGACGCTTCCTGACCGGCGACATCGCCATCGGCACCGATGCCTACGCGTTCGAGGAGCGGCAGCCCTCCGGCGAGATCGTGCTTGGTATTCGCTGCGAGGACGTAACAGTCGTCGATCGCGGCGCGCCGGAGAGCATCCCGGCGTCGCTCGCTTTCACGGAACTGCTGGGCGCGGACGCGCTCGGATGGTTCGACTGCCTTGGCAAGCGCCTTAGCGTACGGCTCGGCATCAAGGCGGCCCGGTCCATGCGCAAGGAAGTCGGGCTGCGCTTCGATATGTCGAAGGCATCGTTGTTTTCTCGAGCAAGCGAAAGGCGGCTCTAGAGTATCCGTGATTGTCAAGGAAGTGATGGGGTCCATTTTCTGCGGTCCCTGAGCAATGCGTTGGCGAGGACGATTATCTTTCGCATGATGGCGGTGATGGCCTTCTTGGGTGGTTTGCCGGCGGCGACGAGGCGGTCGTAATTGG
>NZ_JAFKIC010000004.1 GCF_017306585.1 Mesorhizobium sp.
GGTTGGACCGTCCCAGATTTCGTCATCCTCGGGTCAAGCCCGAGGATGACGAAGGGAGGGCTGTTTCCGCTAATTGTCGAGGTATGAATTCCGGTCGTATGGGCAGCCAGCCGGGATGTTGCAGTTCTGATTCAATTGGTTGCGGGAATGATTCCGGATCATCACTCAACGCCTTGATTTCATTCGCTGGCTTATCTTGGCTAAAGCTCCAGCTTCGCCGGAAAACCGGGGGCGCGCAGGTCCGTTCCCACCGTATCCTCAAGCAGTTTGACGATTTGCGTCGACCAGGCGGCGCCGCCATAGGCCGCCTTGCCTTGCTCGAAAATCGCATTGACCCGAGCAGCGAGATCGAGCGGCACGCCAGATTTCTCGGCCATACCCAAGGCAAAACCAAGATCCTTCAGCGCCAGGTCCATCGTAAAGCCGATATCGTAAGAGCCGTTCAGGACAAGCTGGCTTTCGGTCTCATGTACGAAGCTGTTGCCGGAGGACGCAACGATGGCGTGGTAGGCCTGGGCAAGATCGAGGCCGCCCTGCTTGGCCAGCATCAGCGCCTCGCCGGCGGCGACGAGATGGATGAAGGCCAGCATGTTGGTGATCACCTTGATCACCGCCGCCGAACCGATCGGCCCCATCAGGAAGGATTTCGCGCACATTGCCTCGATCGCGCCGCGATGGCGTTCGTAGAGCGCGGCGTCGCCGCCGACCAGCGCGGTGATCTTGCCCGCCGCCGCCAGATGCACGCCGCCGGTGACCGGGCACTCCAGCGTGTCGATGCCCCTGGCCGAGGCCAGCGCCGCGAGACGCACGATCTCGTCACGGCCGTTGGTCGACATCTCGATCCATGTGCCGCCCGGGGCCAAGCCTTCCAGCAGGCCAGCCGGGCCGGCCAGCACCACTTCGCTGACTTTCGGCGAGGGCAGGCATGTGATGGCGTTGCCGGCCCGCGCGACCGCCTCAGCGGGGCTCGACGCGGCGGTGGCGCCGAGCGCCACCAGGCGCTCGACGGCGGCCGGATCGCGGTCGAAGACCGTGACGGCAAAGCCGTTGCGGATCAGGCTGGCGGCAAGGTTGCCGCCGAGATGGCCAAGGCCGATGAAGGCGTAGCTTTCGCTCACGGCATCAGCGGCGTCTGCATCATCTGCAGATGCAGGTCCTTGCCCGTATAGGGATGGGCATCGCACACCGCTTCGTTGAGCTCGACGCCGAGGCCGGGCTCCTTAGACGGGATGACATCGCCGTCCTGCCATTCGATCTTTTTCTTGAGCAGCGTGGCATGGAAGCCGTCCCACTGCTTCAGCGATTCCAGGATCAGGAAGTTGGGCAGCGTCACAGCCAGCTGGATGTTGGCCGCACCCACGATCGGCCCGCAATAGCAATGCGGCGCGACCTGGATGTGATAGGCTTCCGCCATGGCGGCGATCTTCTTGGTTTCGAGAATGCCGCCGGAACGGCCAAGGTCGGGCTGCAGGATGGTCGCGGCACGGTTCTCGATGACGCGGGCGAATTCCGACTTGGTCGTCAGCCGCTCTCCGGTGGCGATCGGGATCGAGGTGCCGCGCGCCACCTGCGCCATCACCTCGGGCATGTCTGGCGGCACCGGCTCCTCGAACCACAGGGGATCATAGGGCTCGATGGCGCGCGCCATGCGCAGCGCGCCCGAGGCGGTGAACTGGCCATGCGTGCCGAACAGGATGTCGGCGCGGGTGCCGACCGCCTCGCGGATCGCCTTGATCATGCGTGTCGAAACGTCGATGTCGAGCAGGCGCGGCTGGTGGCCGTCGAAAGCGGTGTAGGGGCCGGCAGGGTCGAGCTTGACGGC
>NZ_JAFKIC010000173.1 GCF_017306585.1 Mesorhizobium sp.
TCGTCGTGGTCGGGTGCCTCGTTCGGCCACCAAGTGCCGCCGATGACGATGCCTTCCGACACCAGCCGCTGGTCGGCGATGAGCGAGGCGCCGACGGCGTCGACGAAAGTGAAGCGGCCCTGGCGCTGCCGCAGCACGGCGACGTCGCCGACCGTGCCGACCGCCAGCGTGCCGAGATCGGGCCGCGCGACGGCGCGGGCCGGCGCCTGCGTGGCGGCGCGCAGCACCTCCACCAAAGGCATGCCCAGCGCCATCAGCTTGGACATGCACACCAGTATGTCGAAAGCCGGGCCGTCGACGCAGTAGAGGTGCACGTCGCTCGAAATCACGTCTGGCGCCAGCCCTTCCGCCAGCATGGCGCGGGCGACCTCGAAATCGAACGAGCCCATGCCATGGCCGATGTCGAAGATCACGCCGCGCTCCCGCGCCAGCCGCATATCGGGCCGCACCGCGCCGGAAGCGAAGACCGGTGCGTTGGGAAACGGCCGGAAGCAATGGGTGAGGATATCGCCCCGGCGCAGGCGCGGCAGCACTTCCGAACGCCCGGGCGGCGGCTCGTCTATATGGGCCATCAGCGGCAGGCCGGCTTTGTCGGCCGCTTCCAGCGCCAGATCGACTGGCGCGATGCCGCTGGTGCCGCCCGCATGCTTGCCGGAGCGGACTTTCACGCCGACGACGACATCGGCGTGCTCGCGTGCCGCCGCCACCACCTCGCGCGGCTCGCACAGCCTGAGATCGCCGCACTCGCCGACCGACACGGTCTGCGAGAAGCCGAAAATGCCGGCGAAGGAAATGTTGACATAGGCCAGGATGCGCGCCCTCGACCGCTCCATGACATGGCGTCGGAAGCCGAGGAAATTGCCGGCACCGGCACTGCCGGCGTCGATGAAGGTGGTGGTGCCGCTCTTGGCCGCCAGCCGGTCGGCATCGACGCCGAGCGAGGTGCCGCCCCAATAGACGTGGCTGTGCAGGTCGACC
Source organism: Mesorhizobium sp. (assembly GCF_017306585.1). Lineage (GTDB taxonomy): Bacteria > Pseudomonadota > Alphaproteobacteria > Rhizobiales > Rhizobiaceae > Mesorhizobium. Next base: position 979 of record NZ_JAFKIC010000173.1, read on the forward strand.
AGCCCAGGCGCCACGATGCAGCCTGCCGCATCGACCAGCTGGGCGGCGCGGTCCGCCGGAATGTCGGCGTCGACGGCGGCGACACGACCGTTGGCGATGGCGACATCGCGTGGCGCATCGATGCCGACGGCCGGATCGATCAGCCGGCCGCCCTTGACGAGGAGGTCGAATTGCATGGGAGGAGCCTCGCTTTGTGACCCGGCTGTCAGACCGGCCGGTACGCCACGGCCTCGACTTCGATCTTGATGTCGATCATCAGCCGCGATTCTACGGTTGTGCGGGCAGGCGGGTTCTTGGGGAAATGCGTGCCATAGACCGCGTTGAAGGCGCCGAAGTCCCGCGCGTCCTCCAGCCAGACGGTGGTCTTGACCACGTCGTCCAGCGTGCAGCCGGCGAGCGCCAGCGCTGCCTTCACATTGGCGAGCACCTGTTCGGTCTGCTCCGTAATGCCACCCTTGACCACGATGCCGTCGGCGCCGACCGGAACCTGGCCAGAGATATAGACGAAATCGCCGGCCCGCACGGCGGGCGATAGCGGCACATGGGATGTTCCAAAAGTCTGCTTGGGCAAGGGACGGCCTCCTCCGGTGACACGATCGGACGCCAGGGCGGCGGCCGTTTCGGACGAGATTTACCGCGATCGCGGCTGTCCCGATAGAGGGCCTTGTTGGAAAGCAACATTCTTTGAAATCCGTGTTGCTTTATTACAGAAGCGCTTGCATCGTGCGCGCTTGCCGACCGGCCGAAAGGCTGCCACGAAGATGCCTTGCGAGAGCGGAGAGACCGACAATGACCTTTGACAAGAACCCGTTCCCCACAGGTGACGCCGACCGCCATGCGCTGTGGGAGATGCTGGTGCGGCGCGACATCGACGCCTTCATCGGCCAGGACTGGGCCATGGTCGAGAACGATTTCATCGCCGAGAGCTTCTTCGGCATGCACGCGCATTTCCTGGCCAATGCCGACGCCTGGCGGCTGCAATTCCCCAGGCTTGAAATCTATCGCGACGAATGGCTGCGCCAGGCCAAGGAAACGGCGGCGACCAAATTCGCCGAACCGCTGCGCGAGGCGCTGTTTCGCGTCACCAATCTGCGCGACATCGACGTCGATGGCGACCGCGCGGTGCTGCACAAGAAGTTCGATGGTTCGGTCGCCAAGGCGGATGGCAGTGTCGACCGGCTGAAATGGCAGACGCTTTATTTCTGCCGCAAGGTCGGCGAGAGCTGGAAGATCGCGGGCTTCGTCGGCTACATGCCTTACCCGCTGGGCGCCTGACGCGCGCGGCTGGTGCGCAAGACAGGCACGGCGACATGGTGCCGGGCCTGTTCGAGCCAGGACACCGCGACGTCGACGCCGTAAAGGGCGCCAAGGGCCTCAGCCGTAAGCACTGTTTCGGGTGCGCCGGTCGCCACGATGGCGCCGTTCTTCATCAGCGCCACCTTGTCGGCGCAAGCGAAGGCATGGCCGGGATCATGCGTCGACAGCACGATCGTCAGCCCGGATGCGGCCAGCGCGCCGATGCGTTCGAGCACACGCGCCTGGTTGCCGAAGTCGAGGCTCGCCGTCGGCTCGTCCATGACCAGCATGGAAGGTTCCTGCGCCAGCGCCCGCGCGACCAGCGCCAGCTGGCGTTCGCCGCCACTGATCGCTGAAAAGCTGCGCGCGGCCAGATGCGCGATGCCGAGCGTGTCGAGCATGCCCATCGCTATGGCATGATCGGCCCGGGATGGCGCGGCAAAGGTTCCGATCCGGCTCGCACGGCCCATCAGCACCACGTCGAGCACCTCGAACGGGAAATAGCCGGCGCTGGCCTGCGGGACGTAGCCGACACGCCGGGCGAACTCCACCCGCGAGAATGAGGCCACCGGTCGCCCGTCGAGTTCGAGCCGGCCGCCAAGGCTCGGGATCAGGCCAAGCAGCGTCTTGAACAGCGTGGTCTTGCCGCAGCCATTGGGCCCCAGCAGGCACAGCACCTCGCCTTGTTCGATGCTCAGCGTCAGGCCGCTCCCGAGCGGGGTCGAGCCGTAGCCGAAGGACAGGTCGACCGCCGACAGCGTCATTGCCAACCCTGCCTTGCCGTGACCAGCAGCCAGATGAAGAACGGCGCGCCGATCGCGGCCGTCAGGATGCCGAGCGGCACTTCCACCTGCGCGATACCGCGCGCCAGCGTGTCGACGCCGACGAGGTAACCGGCGCCGAGCAGCAGCGTCACCGGCAGCAGGCGCGAGAAATTCGGACCCGCGAAGGCGCGCGCCACATGCGGCACCAGAAGGCCGATCCAGCCGATGATGCCCGAAATCGAGACGGCGGCGGCCGTCATCAGCGTCGCCGACGCGATGAGCACGAGCCGCATGCGTGTGGTCTCGATGCCGAGCGCGCGCGCTTCCTGGTCATCGAGGGTCATCAGGTTGAGGCGCCAGCGCAACAGCACGATCGGGATCAGGCCGACGATCATCGCCGGCAATACCGAAAGGAAGTCGCCCTGCGTGACGCTGGCCAGGCTGCCGAGCAGCCAGAAGGTGATAGCCGGCAGCTGGTTGTAGGGATCGGCCAGCACCTTGACCAGCGAGATGCAGGCGCCGAGCAGGGCGCCGATGGCAATGCCCGCCAGCGCGAGCACAAGCACCGGATCGTGCCTGCGCACCGCAGCGCCAATGGTGTAGACCAGCGCTACCGAGGCCAGGCCGCCGACGAAGGCCAGGCCCTGGATGGCCAGCACCGGCAGCGACAGGAAGATGCCGAGCACCGCGCCGAGGCTGGACCCCGCCGAGACGCCCAATATGTCAGGCGACACCAGCGGGTTGCGAAACAGGCCCTGATAGACCGCGCCGGCCGCTGCCAGTGAGGCCCCGACGAACAGCCCGCAGGCGACGCGCGGCAGGCGCACGTTCCAGACCACCGTCTCGACATTCTGGGGCAGGCCGCTGGCCGAGCCGGTCAGCTTGGCGGCGATGACAAGCGCGATGTCGTGGAGCGAAACGCTATATTTGCCGCTAGCGAGCGCGACGAGGGTAACCGCTGCCAGCAAGGCCCAGGGAATGGCGGCCCGAAGCAGGCCGGCGGCGGGACTTGCAGGGGGCTCCCGCCGAAGCCCTCCGCCGCTCATGGTTTGGCGGGGCCGAGCAGCTCGTCGAGCTGCGCGTCGCTGACCTCGACATGGTAGAAGAGCTTGTAGAAGTCGCGTGCTTCCGAGCGCAGGTCGACCTTGCTTTGCGGATAGAGCACGCTCTCCAGCCAGGAGACGCCGATCAGGCGATTGACGCCCGGCGGGGAATCGAACCAGCCGAAGGGCAGGGTCGGCGCGCGATAGACGCGACCCTGCTTGACCGCCTCGATGCCCGCCCATTGCGGATCATGCAAGACGGAGGCCTGGAAGTTCGGATCGAGCGTCAGGATGACGTCCGGGTTCCACGACAACACCTGTTCGACCGACACATTGGCCAGTCCTCCCTTGCCCGCGGCCTCGGCGACATTGGTCGCCCCCACCGCGCCGAGCACTTCCATGTTGATCGATCCGGCGAGCCCGGTCTCCAGCCCCTTGGGACCGCGTCCGTAATAGACGCGCGGGCGCTTGTCGGGCGCGATGCCTGCGGCCAGCGCCTCGACCCGCTTGAGCGAGGTTTCGGCATAGCGCGCCAGCTCCTCGCCGCGCGCCTTCACACCGAGCAATTCACCGAGCTGGCGCAGCGAGTCCGGCGTCCTGGCGAACGATCCGTCGATCAGTACATAGGGGATCCCGGTCTGCTGCTGCACGCGGTCGGCCAGCGAGGCATAGGTGGGATCCACCGTGCCGACGTCTATGATGAGATCGGGCTTCATCTTGAGCACCATCTCGAGATTGGCGGTGTTACCCTTGCCGGTCAGGCGGCCATGCGCCGGCAGGTCGCGATAGGCCGGGGCGATGAAGGCCTTTTCCTCGGCGCTCGGCTCACGCACCCAGCCCACCATCTTGTCGGGCGAAAGCGTGTAGATGAGCACGGAAGCCGGCGGCCCGGCCGCCAGGACGCGATGGACGCCGTCGGGTATCTCGACCTTGCGGCCGGCCGCGTCGACGAACACCCCGGCTTGGGCGCCCGCCATGCCCGGCAACCAGAACAGCATCTGCAGCAGCAGCGAAAGGCCGATCAGAAACACGCGCCTGTTCATCATCGTCTCCATATTGCAGCGCCGGAAGGGGGTCATTGTTATGGTCGATCGGATAGATCGGTCAAGCGATAGGCAAGCAGACTTGTCGACCTGTCCCGCCTGTCACAGTCATCAGCGGCATCTTGTACCAGTGCAATCGGCTAACGGCTCTTGATCGCCCTGCGATCCTCTGTATTCATGCAGATATAACGACGACCAGCAGGGCTGTGGGAAGCCCTGCGGCTGGAAGACAATTCCGGCGGTCGGCATCGAGTTTGAAATAAGATCGGGGGGTCGATCCATGCGACGCATATTGTCTGGAATTTCGTTTGTTCTGTTGTCGGGCACCGTGATGCTCGGGAGCGCCGCGGCGCAGGAAAAACCTGACATCAAAAAGAAGAAAGCCGACGAACAGCACGCTCCCGCGCAGGAGCGGTTCGGCGCGGGGTCGCAGGCCTTCGAGCTCGGCCAGATCGTCGTTTATGGCGACGCCGACAAGCAGTCCGAGATCGGCGGCCAGTCCATCTCGCAGAGCGTCGTCACCGCCGACGAGGTCCACAAGAGCAACCGCAACACGCTGGACGAGGCCTTGACGACCACGCCCGGCGTCGAGGTGGCCAACACCGGCGGCAGCCGCAACGAGCGGCTGATCTTCGTGCGCGGCTTCGACCGTTTCCAGGTGCCGCTCTATGTCGACGGTGTCCGCATCTACCTGCCCGCCGACAATCGCATCGACTACGGCCGCTTCCTGACGCCCGATCTGGCCGAAATCCAGATTCAGAAGGGCTATGTCTCGGTTCTCAGCGGCCCGGGCGGCATGGGCGGCGCCATCAATCTGGTGACCAGGAAGCCGACGCGCGCGTTCGAGGGCGAACTCCGCACCGGCGTCGATTTCGGCAACACCGGCGAGGTGGCCGCCTTCACAACCTCGGGCTCCGTGGGCACGAAGCAGGAGAATTTCTACCTGCAAGCAAGCGGCTCGTTCCGCAACAGCGACGGCTGGTTCCTGTCGCGCCATTACGATCCGGTCACCATCGGCGGCGGCGTGGTCGAGGACGGCGGCCGGCGCGACTTCTCGAACGTCAGGGACTGGCGCGCCAATGTGAAGGCCGGCTTCACCCCGAACGCGACCGACGAATACGCCATCAGCTACACCCATCAGGAGGGTGAGAAGGGTGCGCCCTTCAGCGTGCAGGAGCCGGTTCGCGGCATCACCACGCAGCCACCCGGCACGACCTACCAGCGCAACTGGAACTGGCCTTACTGGAACATCGGCAGCCTGGCCTTCAACTCCAACACGGCAATCGGCGACGAGTCCCATGTGAAGACCAAGGTCTACTACAACACCTTCGACAATCTGTTGTCGGCCTATGACGACGCCAAGTTCGACAAGCGTGTCACCACGCGCTCCTTCGACAGCTACTACAAGGATCACGCCGCCGGCTTCAGCGTCGAGGGTGGCACCGAACTGATCCCGATGAACACGCTGAAGACCGCGTTGCATTACCGCCGCGACGTCCACAATGAGCAGCAGCTGTCGGCGCCGGGCCTTTCGGCCTCGGTCATGGAGCCTTGGCAGCAGACGATCCAGGACACCTGGTCGATCGCCGCCGAGGATACCTTCCATGCCACCGACAAGCTCGATTTCGTCGGCGGCATCAGTTACGACCGCATGAACATACTGAAGGCCGAGGAATACAGCACCAGCCACACGCCGAAACTGTACGACAATCCGCTGAGCAGGGGCGACGCCTTCAACTGGCAGATGGCCGCGATCTATCGCCAGAGCGACGCGTCGGAATTTCACGCCAGCATTTCCTCGCGCACCCGCTTCCCAACGCTGTTCGAGCTTTACAGCACCCGCTTCGGCGACGCTGTCGCCAATCCCGATCTGAAAGCCGAGAAGGCCACCAATTACGAAGTGGGCTGGGCCGGCCGGCCCGCCGACACGCTCAAGCTTGGCGGCTCGCTGTTCTACAGCGACCTGAAGGACGTCATTCAGGGGGTCGAGATTCCCCTGCCGAGCAATCCGGCCACGACCACGCATCAGAACCAGAATGTCGGCGACGGCCGCTACTACGGCGTCGAACTCTATGGTGAGTGGGAAGCGCTCGCCAACCTGACGCTGGGCGCCCGCTACACCTATCTGCACCGGGAGCTGATCGATCCGATCCGGCCGAAACTGCGGCCGGTCGGCACGCCGGACCACAGCGTCTACCTCTATGCCGAATGGCTACCCTGGGAGGATTTCACCGTTTCGCCGAGCGTCGAGTTCTACAGCTCGCGCTGGTCGACCGACAGGCTCGAGAACAACTTCTTCCAGACCAAGGGCTTTGCCCTGGTCAACCTCACGGCGAACTACAGGCTGAACGACCACACCAGCTTCGACTTCGGCGTCCGCAACATACTGGATGAGGATTATCAACTGGCGGACGGCTTCCCCGAGCCGGGGCGCACGTTCTTCCTGAGCAGCGCCATAACGTTCTAAGCGCCCAGGGGGGCGACACCGCTTCGGCATTGCCCTTGTCAGGTCAAGTCCTGCCGGGTCCGACCAGCACGGCGGCCCGGTAGGCCGGGTTGCCGTACCAGGCCATCCGGTCGAGCTCATCAACCATTACCGGAAGATCGAAGACATCCATCGGCAGTTCCTGCCGGTCGGGCTCGACCCAGGGGTCGTTGATGAAATAGATGCCGCCGCCATGGCCATGGGCCAGCACCCAGTGCGGGCAGGTGTAGCCCATCATCGGCGCCTGATCGATCAGCAGAAGTGCTAGCAGGCCCCGATCGAGCGCCTGGCCGATCTCCTCGATGGCGAAGGCGCGGGGCTCGACGGGAATGCCCGATGCGATGGCTTCGCGCTTGAAGCCGGTCTGCACGAACTCCATAAGGCCGCGCCTTTCCACGGAGCTGGCGCGGTCGAGGAAGATGGGCTCGGGACTGCTCATGAACACATGCGCCCGCAGCCCGCGCCGGTGCGCCGCCAGCGCAAGGCCATAGGGGTCGCAGCCGCCGGGGCCGCTCGGACCGATGATGGTGGTGGCCTCGCGCCACAGCTCGACCTCCAGCGCCCGGTCCGGCAGCAGCGCCGGGTCGAGGCCGGCCATGGCCATGGCAAGCGCCGACGGCCCGCAGGTGAAACCCGCCGTCTGTGGCCACGATGGCGCTATCCGCTCCTGAAGGCGGGGCGGCTCGACACCGATCCAGCGTTGCAGGAATCCATCCCGGCGCTCCCACTGGCCGCCAAGGTGCGCCACCGCGTCGTCATCGGCGCGCAGGCACAGCACGTCCTGCCCGAACGCCTCCTTCTCCAGCGCCTCCAGCAGGCGCGGTGCATCCGAGGCCATGAAACTGGGCGCGGTCCAGGCCAGGGCGATGCGCATCATCGCCGCCGCCGGCCGCCGCTGACCGGACAGAATGGCCAGCGGGCGGCCCTCGGCGCTGTATTGCACCACGACCGTGACGCCGGCGATCTTCTGGAGCTCGGCCAGCCGCTCGGCGATCGCGGCCGGCACCGCTGCCGCCAGACCAGCCCAGACAGCTATGTCTTCCGGCGTGAACGCCGCAATGCTGGGCCGGCCGCTTTGCCATGCATTCGCCATCGATCACCTCCCGCCTGGATGGATGCAGGCTGGCATCATCTGTGCGGACACCGGCAACGCCATCACGCCGCCAGCAAGCCTTCGCGCCGCAACTGCTCCGTCACCACATCAGTCGCCTCACGCAGGATGCCGACCATTTCGTCGATCTCGGCCCTGGTGATGATCAGCGGCGGCGACATGATGACCATCGAACCCATCGGCCGCACAATCAGCCCGCGCGGCATGGTCTCGCCGATGATGCGCTGGGCGATCCCCCAGGCCTGCGGCGGCACGGTCTTCGCCTGCTTGTCGCTCACATATTCCACGCAGGCCATCAGATGGCTGCCCCGCACGTCGCCGACGATCGGCGAGGCGGTCAGCGATTGCAGCGCCTGCTGGAAATAGGGGCCGACCTCCCGCACATGGGCGCAGATTTCCTCGCGCTCCATGATCTCCAGGTTCTTCAGCGCCGCGGCACAGGCCACCGGATGCGAGGAATAGGTGAAACCGTTGGCGAAGATTCTTCCTTCCGTGGTGTCGGCGATCTCCCGGTAGATGCGGTCGGAGACCATCACCGCGCCCAGCGGCACATAGCCCGACGTCAGCCCTTTCGCGCAGGTGATCATGTCGGGCACGATGCCATAAACCGGCTCGGAGGCGAAGATCGCGCCGTTGCGGCCGAAGCCGGTGACGACTTCATCCGAGATGTAGAGCACGTCATGGCGCCGGCAGATTTCGAGCGTGCGATGGTGGTAGCCCTCAGGCGGCACGATGACGCCGCCCGAGGCCAGGATCGGCTCGGCGATGAAGCAGGCGACATTCTCGGGTCCGAGTTCGAGGATCTTGTCCTCCAGCTCGCGCACCTTCTCGTCGAGGAATTCCTGTTCTGACATGCCGTCGGGGCGGCGGTAGGGATTGGGCGCCGGTATATGGTGGATGGTGTCCTCGACAAGGCTGATCAGGCCCCGGTCCGAAGGCTTTCCCGACAGCGAAGCGCTGAGATGCGTCGAGCCGTGATAGGCAAGGTCGCGCGTGATGACATGGCGCTTGTCCGACCGTCCGGTGATGTTGAAGTAGAAGCTCGCCAGCCGCATCGCCGTGTCGACCGCCGTCGAGCCGCCGGTGGTGAAGAATACGCGGTTGAGGTCACCGGGCGCGTAGGCGGCAAGCTTTGCCGCCAGCTCGATCGACGGCGTGTTGGAGAGGAAGCCGAACGGCGAATAGTAGCAGAGCTTCTCGGCCTGGGCGGCGATCGCCTGCGCCATCTCCTTGCGGCCATAGCCGATGTTGACGCACCACATGCCGCCAATGCCGTCGATCATCTCGTGGCCGTTGCTGTCGCGGACATGGACGCCGTTGCCCTCTTCCAGGATCAGCACCGGCTGCTCGCGAAAGTCGGTCCAGGGATGGATCAGGTGGCGCGCGTCGAGCGCGGCGCGCTGGTCGTTGGCGAGGGGCTGGGGTGGCATGGCAGGGCTCCTGTTTTCGGTTGCGGCGGACTGATAATCTCGTAGACTGATTGATCAGTCAATGATGATTGCGTGGAGAGACTGCTCCGTCGCGTTCGTGAAAGGCATCAACTGCCTGTGTTAGCGCCGCCCCTCATTGCCCTGCCGGGCATTTCTCCCCGTATAAGGACGGGGAGAAAGTAGCGGTCGCAACGCCGGCGCTTTTTCTGCGAGGTAGAGAGATTTGCGAAACCGTCGATGACAGCGCTCCTCTCCCCGTCCCTATACGGGTAGAGGATGCCGGCAGGCAGGTGAGGGGCGGCGCCGGCATTCTGTGACCCAGACGCCCCCACTCACCAAACATTGCTTAGCCAGCCCAAAACCGGATACGAAATCGCTCCAGGGGAGAACCGACTCCGTTGAACAAGCCAGACAAGAAGACCCGCGACGCCGAAAAAGTCGCCCGGCGGCGCCAGAGCCTGACCCAGGCCGCGATCACCGTCATCGCCCGCAAGGGCCTGCCCGGCGTTACCCTGGCCGATGTCGCGCGCGAGGCCGGCTGCGGCTACGGCTTGGTCTCGTTCCATTTCCAGACCAAGGACCGGCTGTTGCTCTCCGCGCTCGACGCGCTGGTCGAGGAATACCGGGCGGCCTGGCATGCGCGCAGCGACGCCCACGAGGATGCGGCCGCCAAGCTCGAAGCGTTGATCGACCTGGACCTCGGCTCCGATGTGACCGACGACAGGCACATCGCGGTCTGGACGGCTTTCTGGGCCGAGACCTCGCGCAACGCCGACTACCGGGCCCGCTTCAGCGAACTCAACCGGGCCTATATGGCGCGGCTCGAACCGCTGATATCGGCGCTGGCGGTCACCGAGCCTCCGACCGCCGATGTCAGCCTGATCGCCGGCGGACTGAGCGCCATCTTCGACGGGCTCTGGATCGAGAGCCAGATCGGCGACGGCCGGGGCAAGGCGGACTGGACGCAGGCGCGCCGCATCTGCCGGGCCTATCTCGGCGCCTTTTTCCCGAAAAGTTTCGGTGCCGAAACGGACACCTTGCCATGAGCCTGCGCAAGCTGCTGCCGTCGCCCAACGCGATCTTCATGTTCGAGGCGGCGGCGCGTCATCTCAACTTCACCAGCGCGGCGCGCGAGTTCAACGTCACCCAGTCGGCCATCAGCCGCATGATCGCCCGGCTCGAAAGCCATCTCGAGGTCAAGCTGTTCGTGCGCGCGCCGACCGGCATCGAGCTGACCGACGACGGCCGGCTGCTCTACGGCGCCGTCGGCAGCGGCTTCCAGCAGATCGAGATCGCGCTCGACGACATCAGGGCACGCCAGGGCGAGGCCGGCACGGTGACGCTGTCCTTGTCGTCGGCTTTCGCCATGCACTGGTTCATGCCGCGCTTCGACCGCTTCCAGGCGTCCTTCCCCGGCATCGACCTGCGCTTCCAGCTGGTGCGCGGCGAGCCGACCGGCCCGATCGAGGATGTCGACCTCGCCATCCGCTACAACCAGCCGCCCAGCGCCGAGCAGCAGAGCTGGGCGCTGATGGAGGAGGTCGTGCTGCCGGTGTGCAGCCCCGGCTATCTCGACGAGCACGGCAGCCTCGACGATTGCGGCGACCTCAGCCGGCACACGCTTGCCCATCTCTCCGGCGCCTTGCGCATTCCCTGGCAGCGCTATCTCTCGCAGTTCGACTATCCGCAGCCGACGGGCAGCCGCAGCCTGACCTTCTCCGACTACACGCTGGTCATCCAGGCGGCGATCAAGGGTCGCGGCATGGCGCTCGGCTGGTGGCATGTCGTGGCGCATGAGTTGACCCAGAAGGGCCTGGTCAAGGGCGCCATGCACGAACTGCGCACCGGCGACCACTATTACCTGGTGGCAACGGCCAGGCGCCCCCTGCGCAAGCCGGCGATCCTGGTGCGCGACTGGCTGCTCAACGAAATGGCCGAGCTGAGGCGCGAAACCCTGACCGGTTGAGCCGCCGGCTCAGGCTCATCCTCCTCCAGCCCATGACTACAAGTCATCGCCTCGTGATTATTCGGAGCGTGCGTGATCGCGTCGTGTCCCTATAGTCGACCTGGATCCGATCCGCCCGGAAAAGCAAGAATACCGGGATGGTCGCAAAAAGGCTTCGGGAACGAGCCGTGGGAGCAGGGATTTGGCTGGAACCATCGCCGCGCTTGGCGGCATGACACAGGCGCGGCATCGCCTCGACCCGCTGTTGCGGCCGGCATCGATCGCCTTTGTCGGCGCCTCGGTGCGCCCGAACACGCCGGGCAATACGATGGTGCGGGCGGCAGCCATGGATGGCTATTCGGGCCGGATCTACGCCATCAACCCGAAATACGACACCGTGGAAGGCGTGCCCTGCTTTCCCGATCTCGCCAGCCTGCCCGAGGTTGTCGACCATGTCGTGCTTGGCCTCGCCAACGACTATCTCGAAGAGGGTCTGCTGGCCGCCGCGCGCCACGGCGCCAAAGCGGTCACCATCTTCGCGAGCTGCGACCTGACGGGTGCGGCCAACGACCCGCTCGCCGGCCGGCTGACCGACATCGCCCGCGAGGCCGGCATCGTTATATGCGGCGGCAACGGCATGGGCTTCTGCAACCCGCAGATCGGGTTGCGCGTCTCCGGCTTCGCCGCAAATCTCGCCATGAAACCCGGCGGCGTCGCCCTGATCACTCAATCGGGCTCCGCCTTTTCCGCGCTCGCCTACAACGACCAGCGGCTGAAGTACCAGCTCTGCGTGTCGAGCGGCCGCGAACTGACGACGACGACATCAGATTATGTCGACTGGGCGCTCGACCAGCCCGCCACCTCGGTCATCGGCCTGTTCCTCGAAACGGCGCGGCGGCCGGATGATTTCGCCCGCTGCCTGGAAAAGGCCGACCGTCTCGGCATCCCGGTGGTGGCGCTGAAGGTCGGGCGCACCGAACTCAGCGCCAGCTTCGCCGCCAGCCACAGCGGCGCCATCGCCGGCGACGACGCCGCCTACGAGGCGTTGTTCGAAAGATGGGGCGTCGCAAGCGTCGACACACTGGACCAGCTCGCCGCCAATCTCACCTTGTTTTCGGCCGGCCGGCCCGCCGCCAGGGGCGGCCTCGCCAGCCTGCACGATTCCGGCGGCGAGCGCGAAATGGTCGCCGACCTCGCGGCCCGGGCCGGCGTGCCGTTCGCCGCCATCTCGGAGCGGACTAAAGAAGGACTGCGGCTGCATCTCGACAGCGGCCTGCAGGCTGCCAACCCGCTCGATGTCTGGGGCTCCGGCCTCGACTTCGAAATGCATGTCGAGGCCTGCATGGACGCTATGCTCGCCGACTCCGACACCGCCATCGGCGTGCTGTTCCAGGACATACGCGACGGCTCCTACATCGCCGAGGGCTTCACCCGCGCCGTGATCCGCTCCAGCGCCAGTACCGACAAGCCGGTCGCCGTCGTCAGCAACTACGCCTCGGTGAACCATCGCGCGCTGGCGCTTGCCACCACGCAGGCCGGCGTGCCGGTCATCGACGGCACCGACGAAGGCCTGCATGCCATCCGCAACCTGCTGGCGTTCCGCGACCGCCGCGCCCTCAGCCACACCTATCCGCGGCCCGTGGCGCGCGAGGTCAGAGAACACTGGCGCCGGCGCCTTGGCCAGGCAAAGCCGCTCGGTGAAAGCGAGGCGCTGGCGCTGCTGGCCGATTACGGCATCGCGACGCCGCGAGCGATCGCCGCCGCCACGCCGGACGATGTCCTCGCCGCCGCGCGAAAGATCGGCTTCCCCGTCGCGCTGAAAACCGCCGTTCCCGGCATCCAGCACAAATCCGATGTCGGCGGCGTCCGTCTCGGCCTCGCGGATGAGAGCGCGCTGGCGGATGCCTATGCCGGGATGGCGGCGCGGCTCGGCCCCGAGGCTCTCGTCGCCGAAATGGCGCCGAAGGGCGTCGAGATCGCCTTCGGCCTGGTCCGCGACCAGCAGTTCGGGCCCTATCTGGTCGTCGCTTCCGGCGGCATCTGGATCGAGGTGCTGAGAGACCGCACTGTTGCCCTGCCGCCGCTCAGCCTCGAACAGGCGCAAACGCTGATCGGCAGGCTGAAGGTCAGCCCGCTGCTCGACGGCGGCCGTGGCCGGCCCGCCGCCGACAGGCCGGCGCTTGTCGCAGCACTCGTCCGCTTCTCGATGCTTGCCGCCGATCTCGGCGACCTCATCGAAGAGATGGACGTCAACCCACTCATGGTTTCAGACCGCGGCTGCATCGCCGTCGACGCGCTTGTGGTCGCCGCGAAGCCGGCCGGTCGTCACGATACACACATCAGGGAAATGCCATGAACTTCGATCTCAGCCCGCGCGAAAAGGAACTGTCGAAAAAGGGCCGCGACTTCTGCGACCAGGTGCTGCTGCCGCTGGAGGCGATCACCGACGAACATGGCGAACTGCCGATGGAGCGCCGCGAGACGGTCCGCCAGCAGGTGCGCGACTGGGGTCTCGCCGGCATCAACCATTCCCGGGAGAATGGCGGCCTTGGCCTGACCATGGTCGAGCAGACGGCTATCGAGGAACAGCTCGGCCGTGTCACTAACGGCCTGTGGAGCTGCGTCTGGCGCCCGCCGGTCAGCCTGAAACTCGGCACGGAAGCGCAGAAACGCGACTATCTCATCCCGTCCTCGCACGGCCACCGGCGCGGCGCCTTCGCCATCACCGAGCCTGAGGCCGGCTCCGATCCGCGCCGGGTCAAGACAAAGGCCGTGTTGAAGAACGGTGAGTGGCACCTGACCGGCGAAAAATGGTTCGTCACCTCCTACAACGCGTCCGACTTCGTCATCGTCCACGCCCATGTCGACGACGATCCCGACAAGCCGACCTTGTTCCTGGTCGACAAGCCGGTGAACAACATGGTGCATCTGCGCTCGCCCAAGTTCATGCACAATTTCGCCTTCGACCATGCCGAGCTCCGCTTCGAAGGCACCATGGTCGGTGAGGACAAGATGCTGGGTCAGGTCGGCCAGGGATTGGAACTGACCAAGGACTGGTTCGTCGAGGCGCGCCTGCAGATCGCCTCGCATGCGGTTGGTGCGGCCACCCGCGCCGCTGAGATCGCCAATGACTATGCCACCACCCGCCACCAGTTCGACCGGCCGATCCGCGATTTCCAGGGCGTCGAGTTCATGCTGGCCGACATGGCGGTCGACATCTTCGCCGCCAAGTCGATGCTCTACCGGGTCGCCTGGGAGATCGACCAGGGTCTCGACCGCAAGCGCGTGCATGCCCATGCCAGTGCGCTGAAACTCTACTGCTCCGAGGCCGCCGGCCGCGTCATCGACAAGGCGCTGCAGGTGCTGGGCGGACGCGGCTACATGCGCGAGAACCCGGTCGAGCGGCTCTATCGCGACATCCGCGTCGACCGCATCTGGGAAGGCACGTCAGAAATCCAGCGTGTCGTCGTCGCCGGCCAGATCCGCAAGCGCGGCATCGGCGTGTTCAGCGAGGTGGCCTGGGCGTGACTGCTGCTGCCACCCTGCTGCAACCGAAGGCGCGCACCGCATCGATGTCGCGCCGGCATGTCGAGACCGCGCTCCTGCTCGGCCCGGCGCTGCTCGTGCTGGCGCTGCTGTTCGTGGTGCCGCTGGCGCGGCTGTTCTCGCTGGCCTTCACCGACCCGGCCGGACCCTTCGCCACCTTCGGCGTGCTTGCCGAGAGCTCGGTCTACCGCCAGGTGATGTGGAACACCTTCGTTGTCGCCCTCATGGTGACGGCGCTCTGCGTGCTGCTTGCCTGGCCCGTCGCCTATGTCCTGTCGCGCCTCGAAGGCGTCTGGTTCGGCATCGCGCTTTATGGCGTGCTGTTTCCCTTCTGGATCTCGGTGCTGGTGCGCACCTTCTCCTGGATGCTGCTTCTGGAGCGCAACGGGCCGATCAACCGGCTCCTGATGGCAACCGGCATCACCGAGGCGCCGCTGGCGCTGCTGTTCAACAATGTCGGCGTGCTCATCGGCATGATCCACATCCTGTTGCCCTACATGATCCTGCCGCTCTATGGCGCCATGGTGCGCATCGACCGCCGGCTGCTACTGGCCAGCGACGGGCTGGGCGCCAGCCTTCTCGACACCTTCCGGCGCATCTATCTGCCGCTCTGCCTGCCCGGCCTCGCCGGCGGCGCGACCTTCGTCTTCCTGCTGTCGCTCGGCTTCTTCATCACCCCGGCCCTGCTCGGCGGCTCCAACGCCATCACGCTGTCCATGCTGATCGCCAGCTTCGTCAACGACAGGCTGGCATGGTCGCTCGCCGCCGCCGGCTCGCTCGCCCTTCTGGCGATCGTGCTCGTGCTGATGGGACTGGCCGCCCGGCTGCTGCCGATCGAGCGGGGGTTGTTCGCGCGATGAACCGGCTGCCGCTCCTGCTTCGCATATCGGCCAATGCCGGCGCCAGCCTGGTGCTCGCCTTCCTGGTGCTGCCGATCCTGGCCGTGGTGCCGGCCTCCTTCAACAAGGCGAGCTTTATCTACCTGCCGCCGCGCGCCTGGTCCGGAGTCTGGTACGAACGCTTCCTCGCCGATCCGGAATGGCACACGTCGCTCGTCAACAGCGTCGAGGTCGCCACGCTGGCAACCATCATCGCGGTGGTGCTCGGCACGCTGGCGGCAATCGGCCTGCGCCGCATCGACGGGCGCATGCGCATGCTGGTCACCGGCCTGTTCCTTGCGCCGATGATCGTGCCTGTCATCGTCACCGCTGTGGCGCTCTACCGCAGCGCGCTCGATGTCGGCCTGAGCGGCACCATCATCGGCATGAGCCTCGGCCACGCCATACTGGCGCTGCCGTTCGTCGTCATCAATGTCGGCATTGCGCTGCGCGCCATCGACGACAACTGGCTGCGCGCCGCCGCCGGCCTGGGCGCCGGCCCATGGCGCATCTTCCGCACTGTCACGCTGCCCAACATTACCCCCGGCATCGTCGGCGGCGCCATCTTCTCCTTCATCACCTCCTTCGACGAGGTCATTATCGCCGTGTTCATGGCCGGCTATGCCTCCAAAACCCTGCCGGTGAAGATCTGGGAATCGATCCGGCTGGAGTTCACGCCGGTCATCGCGGTCGCCGCGACAGTGATGATCGCGCTCGCCATCGTCCTGTTCGCGCTGGCGCAGGTCTTTAGCCGCAAAACCGGGAGCCCGAGCCGATGACGCAGACCGGACCACAGCAGGGACAATCGCTGCGCCTGACCGGCGTTTCGAAGGCCTATGGCGGCTTCAAGGCGCTGGAGCCGACCGATCTCGTCGTCAATGCGGGCGAATTCCTGACGCTGCTCGGCCCCTCGGGCTCGGGCAAGACGACGCTGCTCAACCTCACCGCCGGCTATGTCGAGCCGACGGCGGGCGAGATCCGCATCGGCGAGCGCGACGTCACCCGCCTGCCCGCCCGCCACCGAAACATCGGCATGGTGTTCCAGAATTATGCCCTGTTCCCGCATATGAGCGTCGGCGAGAACGTCGCCTACGGCTTGAACGTGCGGCGCCTGCCCAAGCCGGAGATCGCACGGCGCGTGAACGAGATCCTATCGCTGATGCGACTCGACGGTTTCGCCGACCGGGCGGTGCAGCAGATGTCCGGCGGCCAGCAGCAGCGCGTGGCGCTGGCCCGCGCGCTGGTGATCGAGCCCGACGTGCTGCTGATGGACGAGCCGCTCGGCGCGCTCGACAAGCAGCTTCGCCGCTCCGTGCAGCTCGAACTGCGCCGGCTGCACCAGAAACTCGGCCGCACCACCATCTATGTCACCCATGACCAGGAGGAGGCGCTGGTGCTTTCCGACCGCGTCGCGGTGATGGATGGCGGCCGCATCCAGCAATTGGGAACGGTCGACGATCTCTACGATCGTCCGGTCAACGCCTTCGTCGCCGGCTTCATCGGCGAATCCAACCTTTTGCCGGTGCGCGTGCTGTCCACCTCGGCCGGAAAGGCCTCGGTCGATGTCGAGGCGTTCCGCAGAACGATCGCCGTCGAGGCGGCGCCGGGCACGGCGGCGGGCGAGCCGGCGCGGCTCTTGATCCGGCCCGAACATGTCGAACTCGGCCGCGACGGCGACGGCGTGGCCGCCGAGATCGTCGAGGTCATCTATCTCGGCGAACTCACGCAGCTCACCTTGCGGCTGGAGAGCGGCCAGACCCTCGCCGCTCGCCAGATCACCGACCGCGCCTTGCGGGCCGGCGCCAGGGTCCATGTCACGTGGAAGCCGGGCCACGTCCGCGCCGTCCCTCATTTTCCAACCAAACCCACCAAAACGGAGAAAGCTGATGCATAGGCGTACTTTCCTTCTGACGGCAGCGGGCGGCGTGCTGGCCGGCGCGGCGGGTCTTCCCCGGCTGGCGCAGGCAGCGGACCGGCCCTTCACCTTCACCTCCTGGGGCGGCGCGCTGTCCAATGCCGAGAAGGCGGCTTTCATCGATCCGTTCGGCCAGCTCAAGGGCATTCCGGTGGTCAACACCTCGCCCACCGAGACCGCCAAGATCAAGGCCATGGTCCAGGCCAAGGCGGTCGAGTGGGACCTGGTCGACGTCGGCGGCCGCACTGTCTGGCAGGGCGCCAATGAAGGCTTCCTCGAACCGATCGACGTCTCGAAAATCCCCAATGCCTCGGCGCTCGAAAAAGGCTGGGTCGCCCCCAACGGCATCGCCACCTCGACCGGCGCCACCATCATGGCCTGGTCGAAGACGGCCTTTCCGGATGCCGGCCCGCAATCCTGGGCCGATTTCTGGGACGTGAAGCGCTTTCCGGGACCGCGCGGCCTCTACCGCTTCTTCTACTACAACTACGAAGCCGCCCTGCTGGCCTCGGGCGTCAAGCACGAGGAAGTCTTCCCCTACACCACGGAGAAGGCCGACATGGCGATGGCCAAGATCAAGGAGCTGAAGCCGCACGTCACCGTCTGGTGGGGCAGCGGCGCCCAACCGCCGCAACTGCTTTCGTCAGGCGAGCTGGCGCTGTCCTCCGCCTGGAGCGGCCGCGTGCTGGCGGCGGAAGCCGAAGGCGCTCCGGTCGGCTTCACCTACAAGGACGGCATCGCCTGGGCCAACTGGTGGGTCATCCCCAAAGGGTCGCCCAATGTGGAACTTGCGCATGAGGCGATCAACTTCGCGCTCGCCGACGCCCAGCAGGCGAAGCTGCTCGAACTCAAGACCTATGGCCCGGTGCTGGGCAGCGCCACATCGGGCGCCGACGCCGAGACGAAGAAGATCCTCGTCATGGCGCCCGACAACATCAAGGACATGCTTATCCTCAACGAAGGCGAAGCCGACAAATATTCGGTCGCCTATGAGGAAAAGTGGAACCAGCTGATGCTGCAGTGACCCGCACCGCCGGCGTGGCCGATCCGCAATCGGCCACGCCGGAACACCGGGCCACGTCCGCGCCGACCGATCACCTTACTGGGGCCGATCACCTTACTGGGGAACGACATGCACGCTGAGCAACCCTTGGCCTTGCCGGCCAGCCTGTGGGCGGCGACGGCCACGCCCGCGCCCGCCTATGCAAGCGCGAAAGGCGATGCCGTGGCCGACATCGCCATCGTCGGTGCCGGCTATACCGGGCTGAGCACGGCACTGCATCTGGCGCAGGCCGGCAAGAAGGTCATCGTGGTGGAGGCGAGCGAACCTGGCTGGGGCGCGTCGGGACGCAATGGCGGCCAGATCATCGCCGGGCTGAAGCACGATCCCGACAAGCTCGAAGCGAAGTTCGGCCAGGCGCTTGGCAGCGCCATCACCAGAACCTTCGGCGCCGGCGGCGACCTCGTCTTCGATATCATCGAAAAATACGGCATCGACTGCCACGCCGAGCGCACCGGCTGGATCCAGGGCGCGCATGGGCCTGGGCCGTTTTCCGATATCGTCACGCCCCGCTTCCGGCAATGGCGCGCCCGGGGCGTCGAGGCGCGCCTGCTCGACACTGGCGAAATGGCAGGGCTGACCGGCTCGGCCCCCGGCGCCTATCATGGCGGCTGGTTCGATCCGCGCGGCGGCGTGCTGCAGCCGCTGAGCTACGCTCGCGGGCTGGCGGCGGCGGCGATGTCGCGGGGCGCCACCATCCTGGCCCGGTCGCCGGCGCTTGGCCTGCGGCGCGACGGCGATGGCTGGCGGCTCGATCTCGGCCAGGGCTCGGTGCGGGCGCGCCAGGTCGTGCTCGCCACCAACGCCTATACCGGGAACCTGTGGCCCGGCCTGCGCCAGACCGTCATTCCGGTGACCAGCTTCCAGATCGCCACGCATCCGCTGGCGCCGTCGGTGCGCAAAACCATCCTGCCGGGCGGCCAGGGTGTCGCCGACACCAGGCGGCTCCTGCTTTATTTCCGGCTCGATCATGAAGGCCGCCTGGTGATGGGCGGGCGCTCGCCCGTCGACGACAATCCGACCATGGACGACGCCGCGCCGCTGAAGGCCGCGCTGGCCCGCATCTTTCCGCAAGCCGCCGGCGCGCCGGTCGAGTTCGTCTGGAGCGGCAAGGTCGCCATCACCAAGGATACGATGCCGCATATCCATATACTGGCGCCCGGCCTGTTCACCGCGCTCGGCTGCAATGGACGCGGCGTTGCGGCCTGCACGACGACGGGCAAGCTGCTTGCCGATCTGGCTCTCGGCACCGCGCCGGCCGACCTGCCGTTCCCGGTGACCGCGCCGGACCGCTACGCGCTGCATGCCTTGCGCAAGGTCGGCGTATTTGCCTTCAGCCAGTACTACCGGCTGCTCGATAGCCGAAGCGCCGCGTGACCGCTGATCGTCGATCGCCGTGCTTAGAGCAATTCCAGGAAAAGTGTGTAACGGTTTTCCCGGGAGAAGCGCATAGCGCTTCCCCTTGGGAATTGCGTAAGAACAAAGAGTTAGAGCGGTTCGCCGTTTCCGTGAAACGGTGAAATGCTCTAGGCGGCAAATCAGATACCGGCCGTCAGTAGACCGTCAGGAAGGCCGGGAACAGCATGCCTGTCTCCCTGAGATACTCGATCAGTTCGATGGCCGGAAAGATGGCGAGGAAATAGAGCCCGTCATAAAAGGTGCGCTTGAGCGCCCGTGTCGAGAATTGCAGCTCGTCATTATCGCGGTAGAGCAGCGGGTTCGGCCAGAACCGTGGCGTCCTGTTGATGTAGGCGACATAGGCCGCGCCGAATTTGCCCAGGAGATACTCGGCTTCCTTGCGCGCGGTGACGCGGAAGATGAGGAAACTGGCGATGCCAAGCGCGGCGGCCGCCAGCAGCGAGCCGTAGAGCAGGCCGATGCCGACCGCGCCCACCGTGGAGAAGAAATAGAGCGGGTTCTGGCTTATCGAGAACGGGCCGGTCGAAACCAGCTCCTCGTTCTTCTTGCCGCCAACATAGAGAATGCTCCACAGCCGGCCGGCGACGCAGGCCAGCACCAGGCAGAAGCCCAGGAATTCGAGTGTTTCGTGCCCGTCCGAGCCCTCGCTGAGCGCCGGCTTGGTAACGAACAGCAGCAGCACCACCAGCACAGCCGCGACGCGAATGAAGATCAGCCGCTTGCGCTGGACGAAAGCCTGTGAAACCGGCTTGAGGGACGCGTAGGTCATTCGTGTTTTCCTTGGGCGGGGGGCTGGCCCGGGAGCACTGGGGCACGAGATTGATGGCGGATGCAAGGCAGTGGCCTTCTATCAGCGCACCGCGAGCCTTTCGTAAAGGCCCTTTGCCGGAACAGCGTCCATTCTTACGAAATTGTATGTCCGCGGACAGGCTGCCGCGAAGTCGCTTCCCTATCGTGCGCATGCCGGCCGGGATTTGAAAGCCGGTTCCGATTGCACCAGCCGGACGGTAGCCGGCATCAGACAGGGAATGGTTTCATGAAGAGATTTGCCTTTGCTGCCGCGGCGGCCGCGCTCGCCGTCTCCGCTTCGATCTCCGCCACATCAGCCGCTCCGGCGCCTTGCGAGGAAACGTTGAAGGCGCTGCGCGCCGCCGAGGCGCAAGCCAAGCTCGGCACAGCCGACAAGGCCAAGGTCCTGGACCTGGAGAGCAAGGGCATCGAGCGCTGCAACGCCGACGACGACAAACGCGCCGACGACTTCTTCGCCCAGGCCATGAAGGTCATGGGCAAGTAGCGACATCAGCCATCGAGGATTTCAGCCATGCTCGCGCCAAGCAACCATCCTGCCGGCCCTTCCTATAACAGGGTTCCGGAAGTCACCCTCGATTTCTGGCTGATCAAGCTGATGGCGGTGACCATGGGCGAGACGGCGGCGGACTATCTTGCCGTCAATCTCGGGCTCGGGCTGACCGTCACCTCGCTGATCATGACCGGCGTCCTGATCGTCGCCCTCGTCCTCCAGTTCGCCCAGAAGCGCTATGTGCCCTGGGCCTACTGGCTGGCGGTGGTGCTGATCAGCGTCGTCGGCACGCTGATCACCGACAACCTCGTCGACAATTTCGGCGTACGCCTGCAGACCACGACCATCGCCTTCTCGGTCGTGCTCGTGGCGACATTCGCGGTCTGGTATGCCAGCGAGCGGACACTGTCGATCCACACCATCTTCACCACCAGGCGCGAGATTTTCTACTGGCTGGCGATCCTCTTCACCTTCTCGCTCGGCACCGCCGCCGGCGACCTCGTCGCCGAAAGCTTCGACATGGGCTACCTCGCCACCGGCCTGATGTTCGGCGCCGTGATCGGGCTCATCGCGCTTGCCTATTACCTGATCAACCTGGACGCCATCCTGGCCTTCTGGCTCGCCTACATCCTGACCCGCCCGCTCGGCGCCTCCTTCGGCGATCTCCTGTCGCAACCGGTCGAATATGGCGGGCTTGGTTTCGGCACCACCTTCACCAGCCTGATCTTCCTCGGCTGCATCGTCGCGCTTGTTCTCTACATGACGCTGAAGAAGACGGCCGACGACGCCGACGAGATCCTGCTGGAATCCGATTGAACAGCCGGCCGCGGCCATCCTAGGAACGAACCCGTACCGGTGATAGCCTGTCCCCGATATCGGCAATCAACCGGAACGACGATGCGACTACTTCTTGTCGAGGACGACCACAGGACGGCGGACTACATCGTCAGGGGACTGACGGAGGCCGGCCATGTCTGCGACCTCCTGCGCAACGGCCACGACGCGCTTTTCGCCGCCACCAGCGGCGGCTACGACGTGATCGTGGCCGACCGGATGATCCCGGGCCTCGACGGCCTGTCGATGGTTAAGGCGATCCGCGCCGCGGGCGTGCGCACGCCGGCGATCTTCCTCACCTCCGTCGGCGGCATCGACGACCGCGTCGAGGGGCTCGAAGCCGGCGGCGACGACTATCTGGTCAAGCCCTTCGCCTTTTCCGAACTGCTGGCACGCATCAATGCGCTCGGCCGGCGCCCCGCGGCGCAGGAGCAGAAAACCGTTCTGCGCGTCGCCGACCTCGAAATGGACCTGATCATGCGGCGTGTCGTCAGGCAGGGCCAGCCGATCGACCTGCAGCCCAGGGAATTCAGCCTGCTGGAAGTCCTGATGCGCGGCGAAGGCCGCGTCATCACCCGCACCATGCTGCTGGAGCGCGTCTGGGACTTCCACTTCGACCCCAAGACCAGCGTCGTCGAGACCCATATCAGCCGGTTGCGGGCCAAGATCGACAAGCCGTTCGAAACCCAGCTCATCCACACCGTCCGCAACACCGGCTACAGCCTGCACGCTTCGCCCGCGGCATGATCGGGCCCGCACCATGACCGGAACTGCCTTATGACCGGAACATGGGCCCGCCTGCTGCGCAGCACGCCGTTCCGGCTCGCCCTGACATTCGCCTTCCTGTTCATGCTGGCCTTCGTTCTGGCGGGCGCCATCGTCTACCAGATGATGAGCGCCGATCTTGCCGAGCAGCTCGACGAAACCATAAAGGGGACCTATTCCGTCGTCGCCGCCACCTATACGGACGACGACACCAGGGAACTGGTGGAAACGGTCCAGAACCATTCCGCGCGCAGCCTGAAGAAGGAACAGCTGTTCTCGCTGACCGACGCCGCCGGCAACCGCCTGGCCGGCAATTTCACCGCAGCCGGTCTGCCCGACGGCTTCTCGATGTTCGGCGCCGAAATGCCCGGCCTGCCTCCCGACACCGAATACCGCGCCTATACCGGCTCGGTCGGTGGCAACAGTCTGACGGTTGCCTTCAGCCTGTCAGAGACGGAGGAGCTGGAGACGATCATGCTGATGAGCTTCGGCTGGGCGACCCTGATCATCACCGGCCTGGCGGTGGCCGGCGGCGCCCTGCTCGCCTCCCGCGTCCAGCTGCGTCTCGACGGCATCGCCGCCACCATGGTCGACGTCTCGCACGGCCGGCTCGACACCCGCATTCCGCTGACCGGCAATGGCGACGACATCGACGTCGTCTCCGGCCAGGTCAACGCCGCGCTCGACCGCCTGTCCGGCCTGGTCGATGGCATGAAACAGGTCAGCGCCAACATCGCGCATGACCTGAAGACGCCGCTCAACCGCCTGCAGATGATCCTGGAAGGCGCCGCCGACAAGGCCGCGCAGGACCAGGACGTTTCAGGCGACCTTTCCGACGCGCGCGCCGAGGGCCACCAGATCAACGAGACCTTCGATGCGCTGCTGCGCATCGCGCAGATCGAGGCCGGCGCGCGCAAGGCGCGCTTCACCGATGTCGACCTGCGCGAGATCCTGCAAACCATCGCCGAGATCTACACCGACGTCGCCGACGATGACGGCAAATCGCTGTCATCGCCGGAGCTGGCTGAAACGACCGATCGGATCCACGGCGACCGGGAACTCCTGACGCAGATGTTCGCCAATCTGGTTGAGAACGCGCTGCGCCATTGCCCGCCGGGCACATCGATCAAGCTGTCGGTCGCGCGCCGGGGCGACCGCGTGCTGGCCGCCGTCGCCGACAACGGCCCCGGCGTCCCCCCCGACGAACGTGAAAAAGTGTTTCAGCGGCTCTACCGGCTGGACCACAGCCGCTCGACGCCGGGCAGCGGCCTTGGCCTCAGCCTCGTCAGGGCCATCGCCGATCTGCACGGCGCCTCCATCGCGCTGGAGGATGCCCGGCCCGGCCTGGCCGTCGTGGTAAGTTTTCCGCTGGCTTAGCCGGCGAAGGATCATTTCTCGCGCTTCGTCCGTCCGCCGTCTTGCCTATCGCCCGGTCTTGCCCATCGACCGTCTTACTCATCGGTAAGCCTGCGGCAAACCGCTCGCAAACTCGCCCGTCTACAACAGATGCATCTTCTCTCGACGAGGAGGGAAGCCGGCCGGCGACAGTCCGGCCCTATCGAAGCCGGGGCTTCCCGGCGCCACGACACAGGAGAATGATCATGAAGAAATTCGTCATCGTCACCGCGGCCATGCTGGCGGCCGCAACGTCGACCGCTGCCTTTGCCAGGACGGTCACCAGCACCATCACCAGCGTCGACGCTAAGGGCGATGCCATCACCCTGGCCGACGGCAAGACACTCAACCTGCCGGAAGGCATCGAGGTCGAGACGCTGAAGGCCGGCGAGAAGGTGGTCGTCACCTATTCGACGAAGTCGGGCAAGTCGCTGGTGTCGAGCATCCAGCCTGCCAAGTAGGCGAATACCGCATAATGCATGTCGCGCAAAAGTGACCTCGGTTTTGCGACAACGACATGCATCAAACAATGACCTAAAGCGCGTCGTGTGAATCCGTTGTCACGCGACGCGCTTTAGATGCAGCGGCCCGCCGGCGGCTTTCAGAATATCCCGGTGACCAGGCGGTCGAGCCGGGTGTTTTCCCGGTAGGCAAGGCGGACGACAGCGGCCGCCAGGAAGCCGGTCGCGGCGCCGCCGAGAATATCGCTGACATAATGCGTTCCGAGATAGACGCGAGAGAGCCCGATCAGCAAAGCGACAGCGAGAAACCAGAAGCCGCGCCGCGAAAGACCGTGAACAAGAAACGCGGCGGCGATGGCGAAGCTTGCCGTTGCATGGTCGGACGGAAACGAGAAATCGACGGTTCTATCGATGATGAGGTGCGTGACGTCGGCCTCGTAAGGCCGCGCCCTCTGGATGAAAAGCAGGATCAGCTGGTTGATGCCAAGCCCCAGAAGAAATGAAAGCCCGGCTGCGATCAGGACATGGCGGATCGCCGTGTCGGCGCGCGGCAGCCACCATTGCAACGCCACCGCCAGTACCATCAGCGGCACGCCGGCTGTCGAGATGCCGATCACCACGGCATCGATTGCCGGAGCCTGTCCGGCCCAATTGTTGATCCAGGCCGTCATCGCGGCGTCGAATTCAAACATGCGCGGTCGGTCCCGGCTATCCGCGGCGCCAGGTGATGGCGGAATTGGTGATGTAGTTCCATGCCGAGCCGACAACGGCCCCGGCAAGGCCAGCAACCCACCAGCGCGAGTGTTCGCTGTAGAGCATCGACGATACGCCGACCCCGGCCACGACGCCGAAACTGCACAGCGCCGCGAAGATGAGCAGGCCGGTCACGAACCGCCAGCCGCGCCGGCGCTGGTCGCGATAGGTGAAGGTGTTGTTGAGCGTGTAGTTGAAGGCCATCGCCGAGAACATGGCTGCTGTCTGAGCGACCGCGAAAGACAGCCCGTGCGGCAGCAGCGCATGCAGGACCGCGAGATGGACGACGACGCCGGCGGAGCCGACAAGGCCGAAGGCAAGGAAGCGCGTCGAGATCAAATCTCCCGACATCTTCGCGACCAGCAGGCCGACATATTCGAGCGCGACCAGCGAATCGAGCTTACTCTGCCCGTGCAGGCGCGGGGCGAATCTGTAGGGGATTTCCTCGATCCTGAGGGCCGTTGGCGAGGAGGCGACAATGTCGAGCAGGATCTTGAATCCCTGCCTGGACAGCCGCGGCGCGACGGTGTCGACGATTTCCCTGCGCAGCATGAAGAAGCCGCTCATCGGGTCCTGGACCGGCGTTCTCAGAAGCAGCTGCGCAAGACGCGTTGCCAGCCGGCTGGCGCCCGATCGCAGCCTGGTAAAACCGCCATCGGCGCTGCCATCGTCTCCATAGCGGCTGGCGACGACAAGGTCGGCGCCGCCGCCTCGCAGGATGGCGAACATGGCCGACAGGCATGTCTCGTCGTGCTGCAGGTCTCCGTCCATCACGGCCACGATCGGCGCCGAGCTCGACAGGATGCCCTCGAGACAGGCGCCGGCCAGACCGCGGCGGGCGATCCGCCTGATGCCGCGAACGCGATTGTCGCCGGCGGCGATCTCGCGCACCGCCAGAATGGTGCCGTCCTTCGAATCATCGTCGACGAACACCACTTCCCAGTCGATGCCGGCAAGCGATTGCCGCAGCCGCGCCACCAGCAGGCCGATATTGGCGCGCTCGTTCAAGGTCGGAACGACGATCGTCAACTCCGCGCCGCGCTGCTGGGCGTTGACGGCGGATACGCCATCCCTTGCCAAGGATATGGCGCCGTCCCGATAGGCCGCCTGGCTCATGGCTGGCTCCCGCCTTGTGTTGCCGGCTGAACGCCCGCTTGGGATTGCACGACACGCTTCACCGGCAGGATCAGCATGTCGAAAACCGGAAATCCCGCGACCTGCTGCGGTATGCGCCTGATGTCGCCATTGACGGCGAAGAGGCCACCGAGATCGTCGCGATAGTCCTTTTCACGCATGGCTTCCTCGCCGAAATTCTCGGCGGCTATGAAGAAGCCTTGGCTCCGGTGGGCGAGGCGCTTGTCGTCCATGAACTGGAAGTGGCGGGGATCACCGGGCAGCACCTCGATAGGGATGTTCGGGCCGAGCTCATAGGCCAGCTTCGCCGCCTGCATCCAGTTCGAGGCGACGGCGTATCCGTTGGCGCGCCTGATCTCGTCGGCGACCTTGCTGGTCGTCAGCGCCGACCAGTCGACGATCTGCCAGTTGATGTCGAACTTCGGCGCCGTCGCGAAGAACGGCCGGGTCAAGGCGCCGGTTGTCGCCTGCACCGCGAATCCAATGGCCAGCAGCGGAACCACGGTAGCTGCGACGACTATGGATACGACGAGCAGCGTTGGCCTGCGCATTGAAAACGAACAGCACCATTGGCCGACGAATGGAAAGGCGAACAGGAAGCCGCTCATCGACCAGTGCGGCAGCGAGTGCGCGCTGAACAGCGCGATCAGGTCGAAGAAGAAGACGGGGAGCGCCGAGAGCAGGACGAAGAAGCGGTCGGTCGCGGCGCCCCGCCATGCGCCCTGCCACAGGCAGGCCATGGCAACCAGCCAGATAGGCGGCCAGAGATAGAGTGCCTGGCCGAGCAGTATGACGGCGAGATTGCCGGGGTGCAGGAGATGCCCCTCATTGGCGGTGCCCCTGCCGGACTGGAAGGCCAGCGAAATCCAGCCATGCTCCATGTTCCACAGGATGACCGGCAGCAGGCCGAGCGCCGCGATGGCAGCGGCCACCCAGGGCCCAGGGGTCCGCAACTGGTCCCGGCCGGGTTTCGTCAACAGCAGGACCAGCAGCGCGGAAATGCAGAACAGGCCGGCCTGGTATTTCGACATCAGCGCCAGACCGAGCGCCACGCCGGCCGCGCACCAGCGCAGAAAGGCGAAACGCGGCTCCGCGCCGAGCAGCATCGGCGCCGCCAGGCAGGCCGCGGCCAGCAGGAAGAAATCCAGCGGGCCGTCGGGAACCACGAAATGGCCGGCCGATATGAGAAAGAACGGCGCGACGCTGAACCAGGCCACGGCCCAGAACGCGGCAACCGCGCCATAGACGTATCGGGTGAGCGCGAACAGCAGCAATGCCGATGCCGAGCCGAGCAGCACATAGGGGAGCCGCACCAGAAGCCGGTATTCGCTGCCGGACATATCCGCCATCAGCCTGGCAAGCGCGAAGCCGATCGGAGGGTGGTCGAAATAGGACAGCGAATGGCTGCGCGACACCACCACCGCATAGGCCTCGTCGATCGACAGCGGGATGACCGATGCAAGCGCGACCCTCAAGATCAGGAATCCGAGGACGAAGAGCGCCATCAGGGATACGGGGCTCAACGGGAACAACCGTGCCGCGCCTGACGCAGGCCACGTTGCGGCGCCGGCACCCTGCAATGTCTCGTCGATCTGCATCAGGCCGCTACCAGAACCAGAGCAGATGCGAGCCGTAGTCGGGCGCGGACTCGTTCCCGGCCAGGATCATCAGCACGCTGGTAACGGCGAACACCACGACGGTGGTCGTGATCCAGATCCATCGGCTCGGCCAGACGGAAACACTGCGCGGCACGGGCAAAGCCACCTCTCGGAACACGACAGGTTTTCGGCTCGGGACTGATCAGCCGCAGCGGTTCAGGCGTGACATTGCCTTGTCAACTATACGTGAGCATTACGTGTTTCTTACAAATCGGTAATGGAGCCGCCAGCGCCCGCGAGCCGTCGACGCGAGGCCACCGCGCGATCAGCGGTCGATCCGCGTCGACAGGATGATCGAGGACGAGGTCCGCTCGACCCCTTCCAGGGCGCCGATCTGGTCGAGCAGCGCGTCGAGATCGCGGATCGACGGGGCGTCGACGATAACGATCATGTCGAAATTGCCGCTGACCGAGTGCAGCGTCCTGACCGGCGGCAGCGCCTGCAGAGCCCGCACCACCTTGTCGGCAAGCTTGGGCGTGACGGTGAGCAGCACATGCGCCCTGACCAGCCCCTGCTCATAGTCCGGCGAGAGCCTGACGCCGTAGCCAGCAATGATGCCGCGCTGTTCCAGCCGCTCGAGCCGGCTCTGCACCGTCGTGCGCGACACGCCGAGCTGGCGCGCCAGCTCGGCGGTCGAGGCGCGGGCATTGGCGCGCAGCAGGGAAAGCAGGGCTTGTTCCGGTTCACTGAGCATTTCGACGAATGCCTTCGGCAAATCGATCAAAGATAGGTTTCACTCTGTCATATTCCACGCTTCCTTTCGACAGGCAAGCTGCGATGATTCCCGCCAGCTCGAACTGGCCCGACATGAACTGGCCGGACACCAACAGCAGGGGGTATTGACCATGAACCACATCGTTATCGTCGGCGCCGGCAAGATCGGCTCGACCATCGCCGAGATGCTCGCCGCGACCGGCGACTACCAAGTTACCCTCGTCGACCGCTCGGCGGCGCAGCTTTCCGCCGCCGAACTGCCCGCCGGCGTCGCGACGCTCGAACTCGACATCGCGGCTGCGGGCGCGCTGGAAGCCGCGCTTGCCGGCAAGTTCGCCGTGCTGAGCGCCGCCCCCTTCCATCTCACCACGCGCATCGCCGAGGCGGCCGCCGCCACCGGCGTGCATTATCTCGATCTCACCGAGGACGTCGTCTCGACCCGGCGCGTCAAGGAACTGGCCCGCTCCGCCAAGAGCGCCTTCATCCCGCAATGCGGCCTGGCGCCAGGCTTCATCTCGATCGTCGCCAACGATCTCGCCAGCCGTTTCGACACGCTGGAAAGCGTGCGCATGCGCGTCGGCGCACTGCCGCAATACCCGTCCAATGCGCTGAACTACAACCTGACCTGGAGCACTGACGGCGTCATCAACGAATATTGCGAGCCTTGCGAGGCGATCGTCGAGGGCGAACTGGTGGAAGTGCCGCCGCTGGAGGAGCGTGAAGAGTTCTCGCTCGACGGCGTCACCTACGAAGCGTTCAACACCTCGGGCGGGCTCGGCACTCTGGCCGAAACGCTGAAGGGCAAGGTGCGCACGCTGAACTACCGCACCATCCGCTATCCCGGCCATGCCGCGATCATGAAGGCGCTGCTCAACGACCTTGGCCTGCGCCACCGCCGCGACGTGCTGAAGGACATCTTCGAAAGCGCGCTGCCGGCAACGCTGCAGGACGTGGTCATCGTCTTCGTCACCGTTTCCGGCCGCAGGAACGGCCGCCTGTTGCAGGAGACCTACGCCAACAAGATCTACTCCCGTCGCATCGGCCAGAGCGTGCGCAGCGCCATCCAGATCACCACCGCTTCCGGCATCTGCGCCGTGCTCGACATGCTGGCCGACGGCAACCTGCCGGCGACCGGCTTCGTCAAGCAGGAGGACATCGCGCTGGACGCCTTCCTCGCCAACCGTTTTGGGCGGGCGTATGCGCAGCATGAGATGGTGAGCCGGCTGGCGAGCTGACGGGGCTTATCTCCCCCCTCGAGGGGGAGATGTCGCCGCAGGCGACAGAGGGGGTCGCCGCGCGTGAAGCGCCAACCTTGATATGCCGCAAGGGAGCCTCGCCCGGTCGAACCGACCCCCTCTGGCCTGCCGGCCATCTCCCCCTCAAGGGGGGAGATTACCACCCCCTAAATATGCAGCGCG